>CAIYXB010000032.1 GCA_903930015.1 uncultured bacterium
AATTTCTGAGCATGTAAATTGGGTTTGCGATGCTATCAGAAACTCAACGTATAAATCTAAACTACACTTTGGAGGATGGTACATATCCACCTAGACGTGCGATTGGGGATTTTGTGGCCGATATATCTAAAATTTACTTAATGTCAAGTGCGTAAGTCCTGATAAGGTATGTTTTTAATTAAAGCTGTCTAATTTACTTAGCTTTATTCTTTGAAACACCGCGTGAAATAGCAATAGTCCCAGATCTAGCGACTTCTTTGATACCATAATTTTGTAAAATTTGAATTAAGGCATTAATTTTCTCAGAGCCACCTACAGCTTCGATCACAAGTGAATCATCAGCGACATCTATCACCTTACACCTAAAAAGATTTGAAATTTCTATTATTTCACCACGGTTTATTTTAGTCGAAACCTTAATTAACGCAAGATCTCTTTCAACATAGTCTAGATCGGAAAGATTTGTAACTTTAATTGTATTAATTAGTTTGTGAAGTTGTTTTTGAATTTGTTCGACATCATGAATGTCTGTTACTATAATCATCCTACTTAAGCCAGGGAACTCTGATGCACCAACTGTGATGCTTTCAATATTGTATCCACGTCGCGAAAACATTCCAGATATTCTGGCAAGAACTCCAGCTTCGTTTTCAACAAGAACTGATAAAACCTTTCTCACTATTTTTAGTTGTTATCTCCATCAATCATGAATAACTATATTAACATTCCACGAATGCCTAATATAAGCATCCTTACTAAGAATCAATTTTATTTAGTCTGTTTTGGTGCCTTGCACCTTCAAAATCTGTTTGAAGCCAAGTCTTTACTATCTCAATAGCCTCATTTGTGTTTATAAATCTTGCTGCTAAAGCTAAAACATTTGAATTATTATGTTTTCTTGAAAGTGCTGCAATTTCTGTGTTCATAACAAGTGCTGCTTGGATGCCCTTAAAACGATTAGCCGCAATAGACATACCAACACCTGACCCACAGATTAAAATAGCTCTTGAATCTGTGTCTTTTAAAACACTCTGGCAGGCAGCTTTTGCGTAATCAGGATAATCAACTGAGTCTACTGAGTTTGTACCAAGATCAATTATTTCATGATCTTTAAATGCTTCTTTGAGTTTTTCTTTAAGTTCAAAGCCGGCATGATCACTAGCTAAGTATATTTTCATGACTTAAGACTTTGATTTAATCTTTTAATTTTAGATTTTAAACTGTAATCAATAACTTTGTTGTTTACGTTGATCTTTATTCCAGCAAGTAATTCTGGATTGTTTTTAGTTTCAATCTTGATTCCAGTGTTAAACACCTTCTCTAACTGGGTTCTAATGTCTTCTATTTCTTGGTTTGATATATCTAAAGAGGTTTCAAGTTTTGCTAATTCTATGTTGTTAATTCTTAAATATGCAGCTTCATAATGTTTTGCAAGCAAACCAATAATATTAGTCCTTCTTTTTGAAATACATAGCTTCAAAAGATTTAAGGTATTTTTTGCTACTTTAGATCCAAATACTTCATCAAGAATTTTAAATTTAGTTTCCTTGGTTACACTAGGATTTTCTAGACTTGACTTGAGTCCTAGGTTTTCTAAAAGGCTGTTTGTGACAAGTTTTAATTCTTGTAAGGTAGATTCAGATGCATCAAGTGCTACAAGTGCTTCAGCATACTTTTTTGCAACTAAGTTATTTTTTGCCATACTCTTACGCTACCTGTTCCTTTAAGTCTTTGTTTAATTTGAGTTTGATTAGTTTATCAATCTCTGATTTTTTGTCTAGAAGTGTTTTTTCAACATTCTTCATTGTTAGATGTGAAATCTGTTCTTTAATAGTATTGATAGTCATTTCCTTATGCATTTCGATTTCTCTACTTGCATTAGCGTTCATCCTATCGAGTTCTTGCTTTGCATCTTTCATTATTTGAGCTCTAAGTGCCTCTGAATTTGCTTTTGCTGATTCGATTATATTTAAAGATTCTTTTTTAGCATTTTCAATTTCAACTTTAAGTTCTTCGAGTTTTGCTTCTGCTGCTTTTTTTGCTTCTTGAGCTTGATGTAATTCTTTTTGTATTTCTGTTTTTCTTTTTGAAGTTGATTGGGGAATTACTTTTATTAGTAGGTAGGTAGTAATACCAACTGCAATAACAAAGTTAATTAGATTACTTTCAAGAATTAGTTTTGTTATGTCCATATTTATGCTGTTGCGTGAGCTCCAAGCTCTGACATGAGTTTGTCTATTGCATTTCTGCTAAGTTCTTCAACGTAAGAGTCAAGATTTTTTAAAATATCTCTTTCTTCTTTTTGAAGCTCAATAATACTTGTTTCAGAATTTGCTTTAATGTCTCTTAATTCACGATTAACCATTTCTTGTCTCTCTTGACTTGACTCATTAACTGCTTTTGAAACAATTTCTTGTGCTTTTAATTTTGATTCGCGAATGATTGTTGCTGGATTTTCAGATTGTTTTGAAGATCCAAGTTTGTTTAAAGCTGCTTTTGATTCAGCTAAATTCTCTTCAATTGATTTTTCTCTTGAAATAATTACTTTTTTGATTGGGTCAAAAAAAGCAAGCTTCATTACTATTACAAATAGAATAAAGCTTGCAGTAAAAATAACTAATGTGAAATCGAGAGTTAACAACTATTTTTCCTTATTTGTTTGACTGTAAATTAACCAGTAATCTTAAGTGTGAATAATATTGAAATTACCCAAGCAAAAAGACCCAGTGCCTCAGCCATACCAGCAAAAATAATTGCGTTTGTGAATAATGCACCAGTGTGTTCAGGTTGTCTAGAAGCACCTTCTAACATTTTTCCTGCAACATTGCCAACCGCTAAAGCTGGACCAGTTACACCAAGAGCAGCTAAACCAGCACCAATTGCTAATCCTAAAGTTTCAAGTTCTGCCATTTAAAATTTCTCCTTTTTACTCAAAAAGCTCTATTTACTTAGACTTTGAATGAGTTTTAACTTCGAAATTATATCAAGCAATAAAAATTGTGCTTGCCACACAATGTTAAGTATCTCTAAAATCTCCTATTTACCTCGAATATGCCTTGTACTAAGCCAAACTCATAAGTCCTGTTTCTCTAAAAAAGCTATATGAGATCTATTTAATCTACCCTGGGTATTTTGCTTTATTGCTTAACTTATTCTTAACCCCTATTTAGTTTTATTAATACATGGATTTCGCAGGACAATTTCAAGCACAAACTATGCCAGGTTACGGTAAAATACCAGGCCTACCAACAATGCCAAGCCAACCAGGCTTAGAAGGGCATGTTGTTAAGACAGACCAAGTTGGTGGCAAGAGTTTTGGTGAAACTATAGGAATGCTTGTAAATAGAGCTAATGAGACTATGGCTGTTCCTGAAAATCTTAGTATTCAAGCTGTACAGACAGGTAATGTGGATATCCATGAGGTAATGATTGCTTTAGGTAAATCAGAAGTTGCTTTTAAGTTAATAACCTCAATATCACAAAAGGTAATTGGAGCTTTTGATAAGTTGACTAGTTTACAGGTCTAATATAGTCCGATAAGACTAGCGCTTATTTTCTTTATATTATTTAGGAGAGGGAATATAAGGGATAGGTAAATAAACTTAAATATGTCGGGAGAGATCACAACTGAAAACGATAATGTAGGAGGCTTAGGGGATTTTGTTGGCACTGGAAATGCAAACAGCGCACAAAATTTCATGCAATCCATTATCAGCGATCCACAAAAGCGAATTATCGCGATCGTGGTTGCTGCTTTGATTGTGGTTGGAATAATTTTTATTGCTGTTAATTCTAATAAACCAGATGAAAACCAAGGTAAGTTAGTACCTTTGGTAAGAGAGATAGATCAATCTCGTGCTTTTGAAATTATTGCAAAACTTAAGTCTGTAAATATTGAAGCAAAAGTCAATAACGGAGAGAAGCCTGGAGAGTATGTTGTTGAAGTTTACGAGAATGCCGTTGAAACTTCTTACCTCGCTTTATCAAGAACTAATCTTTTAGAAGATGATGATTACGGACTTTTTGATTCTAACGATTGGGCTGCAAGTGATTACGATAAACGAATTAAGTTGCAAAGAGCAATCAATGGCGACTTATCAAGAATTATAAGCAGAATGGATGGTTTGAGATCAGCAACAGTAAGAGTAAATGTTCCTGAACAACAGTTGTTTACAGAGCTTCAAGACTCAACTACTGCAACTGTTCAAATTGAACTTGAAAATGAAGGCGACGAACTAACAAAGTCTCAAGCAAAAAGTATAGTAAATATTTTAAGAGGCTATGTGCCAAACCTTGATGAAAGCAAGATCTCAATAGTAGATACTCAGGGGCATAGCTATAGTACTTTTAAAGAAGAAGATGAAGCTGGTTCTGATGAATATATTGACGAAATCGAAAAAATTAACAGTATTGTTGAAAAAAGAGTTCAAAAATATTTAGATGTTGTAATTGGTAGCGGAGATTACGAAGCAAGTGTTTCTGTATCTTTGAGTAGAGAAAAAGTTCAACAAAACCAAACTATCTACACTGAAGGTGCTGTAGGTTCTAAACAAAGAAGTTCTGAGAATTTAGATACAACAGCTGATGGTGCTGAAGTTCAAGGTCCAGGCGTAGGTTCAGGTAAAAAATATAATTCTGAGAATGTAAATGAAACTTTATTACCAAGTTTTGAGCAAAAGAGTGTAACTTATCTGCCAGGTAGAATAACAGATGTTACTGTTGCTCTTGCTGTTGATAAATCTGTCCCTGCCATGATTTCTCTGCAGCAATTGCGTGAAAGTGTTGCTGCTGTAATAGGTCCTCAGGCAAGTGCTGATAACGTCAAAATTACCGTTGTCGATTTACATTCTGCAAACAATGATTCCTCAACTACGGTTACAAATTCTAATAAAAGCTTTACTCAAAAAATTGCTACTTTTATGAATGGTGGTACTTGGAGTTTTATAAGTAAAATCCTTATGGTGATTGGTATTGCGATCGCGCTTCTGCTTATTGCGATAATTGGTCTTAATTTCTTAGGAGCCGCTTCAAATAGAAACTTTGATACTGAAATCGATCCTAGTTTAGGTGATGATTTTGAAGATGTATTAAATGAAAGTTATGAACCAAATAATTCCTATGAAGATTTTGGTGAATCAGATGCTTTTAAACAACAAGAAGAACTTTTAAGAGAAATGATGATGAAAGGGTCTTCTACAGATGCAAAACAAAGAGCATCTGATAAAGAGATGGACCAACTCACGGCAAATCAAGATGATGAGAATATTGAATTCGAAAATCTCTTAAATAATTTTCAATCAGTTGCAAGTGCAAAACCAGAAGCTTTAGCTAAAAAGATTCAGGTATGGCTGGAGGATGAATAAAAATATTTCAATCGGGGGGAATAAATGTCAGTATCAAGAAAATTAAAATCGTTAGCTCTAATCTTAAGATCGTTACCACCAAAGACTCAAAAAGTAATTTTTGAGCAATTGCCTTTGCCTTTAGTGCAAAAAATCAGTGACGTCGATTTAAGTATGGATGAAACACTTTCTCAAGAAGATTGGGAGTTCTTTTCTGCTTCTTGGCCTGAATTTGCTGGAATGATCGATAGAGTTCGTCAAGAGACAAAAGTAGAGCAAAGCCATAAATATTTAGTTACTGAAAGACCAAGAATCCGCGAATATATTGAGTATAAGCTTGGAAAAAGAAAAATGAGACCAAAATTAAGTCATGCAATTTCAAGAATTGTCGATGAAATAGCATTAGAGGTCCATTAATTTAGAAACAAATAAGTAAATGTTAATTAAGGGTAATAAATCTAAAAATAGAGAGGAATTGGCTCGTAGGGCCAATGAAAAACCCCGTGACCCAACTTTACCAGATCAGATTATGAGCTTCATCGGAGAAGAGATTGCTCGTAAATTTTCTGACGGATCAGTTCTTGATGAAAACGCTTTAGATGCCATTATGGGCAAAAGATTATCTAAGTTAGATATCGCTAAGCAGCAGATATCACAAGAAGAGATTGAAGCTCAAGCAAAAAAAATGATCGAAGATCGATCAGAAGAATTACTTGCTGAACTTGAGAAAGAATTAAATTTAAAAAGAGCAAAGAGTAAAGAAGAGATCAACGAAATTAAATCAAGCGCTGAATTTCAAGCGCAAGAGATTTTGAGACAAGCTAATGATCATGCTTTAATACAAGCTAAAAAGCAAGATGAACAAAAAATCCAATTTGAAAAAGAGAAAGACATTCATTTTAATGAAATAGAACACCTTCGCTATGAAGCACTTAAAGATGCTATTAATGAAGC
>CAIYXB010000033.1 GCA_903930015.1 uncultured bacterium
ATTTGATAGTGTTTCAGGACTTAAAGCATTTATCAATAAAATCAAACTGATTAAAAGAAAACTTGCAATGAAAGAAACTAAGAAAAAGAATTCTTTATTGAGTCCTCTTCCAGGAATATTACTATTCAAATCATCATCTGCAATATCATCTTCGATACTGTTAATTTCTTTATTTAGTAGTGATGAGTTTTTTTGCAATTTACTGACTATATTATATATGTAATTTGTAAAGCTTCAGTAAAATCACCGATCAAGATAAGAAATAGATTAAAGTACTTTAGCTTCTTCTCTTAGGGCTTTTAATAATTTCTCAGCAGCTTCAGCTGGTGATCCATCAAAAATTTTAACGCTTCCGCGAAGAGCAGGCAATCTAGCTTCAACTATTTCAATACCAATATCATCTTGAGCCGAAGAATAAATTTCATCAAGTTCTTTTTTCTTTGCTTTCATGATCCCCATGATCGAAGCATAACGAGGCTCATCTTCACCCTTATCGCAGGTTACTAAAGCAGGCAAAGTCAAAACAAAACTTTGATTTTCACCTGAGATTTCTCTTGATGCAATAAGCTTGCCTCCTTCCCAAGAAAGTTTGTTAGCACAATGTACAAAAGCTAAATCTAATCTAGCTGCAAGACCCGCTTCAGTATTTGCAGACTCAGTGTCAATAGATTTTTTTCCACCAAGCACAAGCTTTGCATCAAGTTCTTTTACTTTAGCTGCAAGAACTTCTGTGTTTACAAAATTTGATTTAATTAAAACTGCTCTGTCAGCACCCATGGCAAGACCTTGTCTTAGAGCTTCAACCGTCCTTTCTGGACCCATAGCAAGAAGTATAATTTCTCCAACTTGTGGATTTGCTTCCTTGAGCTTAAGCGCTTTTTCAATAGCGAACTCTGCATATGGATTTAAGATCCAAGTTATACCTGATTCATCTATTGATTTTTTATCAGAATTTAAAACAACTTTTGTTGTTGTATCAGGAGTTTGGGAAACAATCACTACAATGTTCATATAAACAATCTTCCCAGAAATCTAAAAATTACTATGCTTTTACTTTATTTTTTTCAAGCTTTAATTTTAGATAATAAGAGACGATCACAGGCAGTGACAGAAAGAAAAACAAATTCCCCAAGATAACAATAGAAGTTACTAGTGCACCTGAACTTAAAAAAGCTAAGTCTTCATTCATCATTATCATTATATACACAAAAAATGAAATAGTTAACGAGTAAATTCGATCATACAAACTATTAGACCTTTTGTGAAAGTCGGAATTATCCTTAGCGCAACTTCCGCCGAGTGGCGTCGTTGCGACCTTTTTTCGGGCGACATCTACTGCGAAACGATGTTTCGCAAGATGTCTATTTATAGCGCCATTCTAGACTATATGACCTAAATCAGTTCAGTTTTATTAAGGTAAAACTAAATAACGGCAAAGTATTTAAGAGGTATGTCAATGAAAAACAAAATAATCGCATCAACATTTAGTTTAATATTTTTGTTAAATAGTGTAGCAGTAAATGCTCTCGTTAGAGAAAATATTCCAGCAACCCATACGGAAAATAGAGATTTAACTTTTAGATATAAAAACATGAATACTAGGACTAATCCTCTAGTTATAACTTTAGAAACAGCACTAACAGATGCTGCTGGAGAAAGGTTTAGTGTAGTTTATTCTTCTGCGAACGGAAATTTACGTTTTGGTAGTGCTGATAGAAAAGTTACTTTTAAAGTACCAATAGTAGAAAGCGATACAAGATGCAATATAAAAATATCTGGTGGAGTTGTTCCAGCTAATGATCCTTTGATATATCCAGTATTAATTTTAAATGATTTAACATTGATTATAGATCCGCAAGATCCAACACCAATTATTGACGATATTTTTGGTAACTCACCAATCGGCTCAGTACCAGGTCCTCAAGGACCACAAGGTGATGCTGGACCTACTGGACCTCAAGGACCGGCTGGAGCTTCAGGAACAATCACAGTCTCAGCAAACAAAGACATAAACGGACTTTCAACTTTTAATGCAACAGGAGTTAACTACATAACTCTTTCAGACTCAAATACAGCGACTACAGAGGTTATTGAAACTATTTCAGGTGGTACTAAAGGACAGATACTATTTCTTGAGATGGGAGACTATGTAAGATTCAGAGTTAATAATACTGGTGCTCCAAACACTATTTACTGGAGCCGAGGAACCACTACTGGAGACATTCAACCAACTTCTCCAGCTACAGATCTTAAGCTCATACAATTAATATTTAACGGTACTCACTGGTTTTTAACAGGTAGAAGTGATAATTAGTAAACCAGGTATTAAGTAATATTAACTAAAAAACATAAGATTTAAATCTTATGTTTTTTAGATTACCAAATCTTAACTTAGTATTGTTACCCATAGATATAACTTAGAGAGGGTAAAAATATGTCAAATTTTTCAGCAAATACTTTTGGTAATAGTAATAGGACTAGCAGCAACAGTGCATTAACCGAAGAACAACTTAAAAAGGCAGAAGCTGAACTCTTAAGAAGAACTCTTGGCTGGGAATATAAAAATATTAATACAACAAATACTGCTAAAGTACAGCTCTTACAAGGAGATAAGGATTACCATTTTCTATTTAATTTTTTACCTGATACACAACAATATAGACATAATCTGAATATAAACTACGAGGGATCTGCTCTCGATAAAGTTCTTGAACAAAGCAGTTCTAAATTAAAAGCAGCAAAAGACTACTACCTTGAAAAAGCTAAAGAACTTCAGGATTTCTGGCAAAATGTCATGCCAACAAGAGAACAGTACGCTGATCTTGTGCACATACATCATGCAAAAGTATTTAGGCTACAAAGAATAGTTGGACTACTTAACAGAGAAATAAATTTTAATACTGAAGTATCCAAAACAATTTCTACAAAAAGTCTTAGCAATGAACAAGAAGAATTAATTAAAGAGTCTTATAAAAAGATGGATGAGCAAAGGACTATCGCTCAGCAAAACTATTTACAAGATAAAATTGAGGATTTTAGAATACCTTTCTTTGCAAGTGACATGCCAGCAGCAGATGCACGCATACAAAAAGAAATGTATCTGATTAAAGATGTTGTATTAAAAGATCTAAATACAAAATTCTATGAAGCATACAATGAGACTATCGAAAATCATATTAGTCATCAAATACTTGCTAAAACAACCCATGAAAGCAATCAACCAGAATTATCAAAATTACATGGTTACATGTCTCAGTTTGGTTTAAATTTAAAACTCAAATTTTTAGATGTCATGAATGACAAACTAGAGCATGGAACAATCACCCAAGAGTCATTGGATGAAAGTCTTGAATTTTTCAACAATAATTATGGAGCAATGCAAGATAGATTGTTTCCTGCAATGGAACAAGCTATCAAAAATGGTGCAACTTTTACAGGATTAATAGAAACTAAAACAGGTGCTCTTTCAAATGGATTCACTGGATTAAAAGATGAATTTGATAACATCTATAATGGATTAATATCACACGCAGAAGGTAAAAAGACTATAGCAGACTTAATGCGAGAAAAAGCTTATAAAACAACTGATTTGAGAACAGATGGTACTGTAGATACCTTTGAAACTGCACAAAATGTAATCTCGTCTAGAAGAGCCACTCAAGCATATGATCGTAATTATGACCTTGATAACGATGGAGATGTTGATAGCTCTGACATAGCAGCCTTAAACACAGTGTTGAAATCAAAAAATAGTCAATTTGATATCTACAATTCAGCTTATGACAAAATAGATACCAGTAAGAACGGATTAATTAGTTCATCAGAAGCAGAAACTATGCTAACTGGTTACCTTAATGCAGTACGTACTAAAGATTTAGCTCATGATTTAAACTCAGATGGTGTTGTAAATGGACATGACTTAAACATTATAAAAAATATAATTTCCGCAGATCTAGGAGTAGATTTTGATACTAGTGGAGATAGTAACACTGTGGTTAGAAATATACTAAATTTCGTACAAAAGCAAGCTGACAGAAGACTTGAGATTTGGGACATGCAAGATGGCAAGCTTGAAGAATACTACCAATCAGCTGGTGAGACTTATGGAGTAAGATTTCAATACTATTATAGATTCTTAATGACTCAATATGCTGAAGGTCAACAAGCAATGGGTGGCGTTTATATTAATAGTATGCTTGAGCATATTGCAACAAATACCTCTTGGTTAAATAATCATGATTCAAAGAGAAATATAAAATTCAATGACCGTTTGAGTAATTTGAATAATGCACTAGATAATTCAGTAGAGGTGAATAAAAAAGCAGCAACAAAAGGTAATGCAAATAATTGGTGGGGGTCATATGATTCTTGGGAAAACAATTTAGAAGCAAGGGTCTTGGATTCTCTTCTTATTCAAAAAGAAAGAGCAGCAACATATGGATTGTTTTATGTAAATGCTGATGATAATACAACTGCACAAGTAGATAAATTATTTGATCTAGTTGAAGTAACTTGTGCTGATTATTACAACAACAGTCACAGATGGGATTGGACTGTAAATAAAGGTAACTCATTAAAGGATATAGCTGAAAGCAATCCAAATAAAGAATATCATAAAGATGCTTCTGATATAGCGATCTCAACCTTAAGGTCTGTAAACACACTGATTTACAGCTCCAGATATCGTGCTGTTGAATTAACTGCAGAGCAGGACAACATCTATAACGAAACTCTAAAAGAATACATAAATGACTATGTTGGTTTTAGAGAAAAGCTTCAATCAGGTGAAATAAAAATAGTATCACCAGAAGCAGAAGCTCTTCAAGATAGAATGGAAGCTAAGTATGATTTATTACTGAACCTAGGTAATAAAGAAGCGAGCTCAGTAAAAGCTGTTGCCTTCGCAGATACTGATGGTGACGGCATTATAAGCAGCACCGAAAGATCAAAAGCACATAATGATTTTGATTATGGAATGAAAATGCAACAAATACTTAAAACGAATGATCTTGGTATTTCACAAGATGGTCAAAATTATTTAAATCAGTATGATTTTAACAATGATGGCTTATTAAACGAACGTGACTATGATATTTTAGATAACGTAGTTGGAATTGCAAATGAATTTCCAATTCATAATTTAATGAACATCATTAACAAACAAGAAAAAGTAGTTAAGTTTGTAGATGCAAGACTTAGATTAGAAAATAAACTAGATAGTAAGATGCCAGCTATTTCAGCATTCTTACACTCAGAAATAGATTTCGATCAGTCGATTAAAGAAAATTACTGGAAAACTGCTTTCTCTAATAATTTGAATTTCAAAAATGCATATGAGAATATCGAAAAATTACGAATTCAAATAATGGATGCTATTGAAGATGGTAAAGATACGTCGACTCTAATCTTGGAACTCAATACGCAAAAAGCAAGTATAAGTAGCAATGCAACTTATGATCCTAAGACAGAAGTAACAGTAGGCTACTTAAAATTCTTAGATGAGCTTGAAGATAAATCAGGAGTACTTGTAAATAAATTTTTAACTAACAAGGAGTTTTTCACACCAGAAGTAAGAGAAGCTCTTGAATATATTAAAACCACAAGCATTAATACTCAAGCTTTAATTGGATTATTGATTGAAAACCCAGAAAACTTCATTGAAGTTGTTGGTTACCTTAAAGCAGCTGAAAAGCTGAACTTAACAGAGAATTTTGATCAAATACTTTCAGGTGGACTTGGAGATAAACAAATCAATTTCTTAAAAGCTATTGGTAAATTTACAGAAAGTAGAGAGTTTATCGCAAATCAAACTCAAAACGAATTATTTATCGATAAAATTGTAAATAAAATATTTGGATCTGGAGAACTAAATACATCAGGTCTAGAGGATAAGTACTCAAAGTATGCTGATTTAATGGTTAAATATGCTTCTGATATAAACCAAACTGAAATCACAACAGGAGCACAATCTATTGTAAATAACATGATTGGTACTCTATACAATAGTAATACTATAAAAAATATCACAAGCGATACTACTACTTCTAAGAAAATTGATTTCTCGGCAAGTGGCTTAAGAAGAGGATATGGTTCATCTGGAAATTCGGGTGGGGCAAATCAAGGGAATGTAAACACCGGTACTTTCTACCAAAATATTCAAAAAGTGTTTGATTCAGAGAAAATCGACTCTGTTAGTGATTTAAAAGCACGAGATGAATTGATTTCCTCTCTGAATTTATCGCAAGAAGATTCAGCCGCAAATAAAGCTATCATGAAAGAATACATAAACAGGCAAGTTAAAGAGCTTAATGAGGCAATTGAGCAAAAAACACTTGAGCAAATTAACTTAGGTACAGATAGATACAATCAGTTTACGGCAAGAAATATTGCAAAAAAAATAAATGAACTAAAAGCCCAAGCTGTTGAAAAGACAAAGTCACTCGTATTATTTAACTAAGAAGATTCATCTAAAAAAAAAGAGCCTCTAAAGGCTCTTTTTTGATTTTGTAAACTAAAAACTGCATATTTATGAGAAAGCCTAAGCCATTTCAAATAATTAAAAAGATTAATTATAGAGCTAAATTTATTCAATCTCAAAAGAGAAAGAATTAAAAAAGCAAAGAGACTATTAGTACAAGTAGGCTGAATCTGTCACCAGACTTACACCACTTGCCTATCAACCGAGTGTTCTTCTCGGGTCTCAGAATATCTCATCTTAAGGTGGGCTTCGTACTTAGATGCTTTCAGCACTTATCCTCTCGAAACATAGCTACCCAGCGTTTGCCCTTGGCAGGACAACTGGTACACTAGAGGTTCCTCCTTTCCGGTCCTCTCGTACTAGGAAAGAATCCTTTCAAATATTCTACGGACATGCCGGATATGGACCGAACTGTCTCACGACGTTCTGAACCCAGCTCACGTACCACTTTAATGGGCGAACAGCCCAACCCTTGGAACGTACTACCGCTCCAGGATGTGACGAGCCGACATCGAGGTGCCAAACCTCCCCGTCGATGTGGACTCTTGGGGGAGATCAGCCTGTTATCCCTATGGTAACTTTTATCCGATGAGCGACGACCCTTCCATGCGGAATCGCCGGATCACTAAAACCTAGTTTCCTACCTGCGCGAGATGTCTCTCTTGCAGTCAAGCTTGCTTATGCTTTTGCACTCAAAAGTTGATTTCCGACCAACCTGAGCAAACCTTTGTACACCTCCGTTACTCTTTAGGAGGTGACCGCCCCAGTCAAACTGCCCGACAAGCACTGTCCAGTAACCAGATAATGGTCACTGTTAGAACGAGAAACTAAGAAGATTGGTATTTCACTGATGACTCCTCCACAACCTAAATCATGGAATCAAAGTCTCCCAACTATGCTACGCATCTTAATCTCGCGTTCAGTACTAGCCTACAGTAAAGCTCAATAGGGTCTTTCTGTCCTGGCATGCCTAGGCCGTATCTTCACAGCCACTCCAATTTCGCCGAGCCTCTCTACGAGACAGTGCCCAAATCATTACGCCTTTCGTGCGGGTCAGAACTTACCTGACAAGGAATTTCGCTACCTTAGGACCGTTATAGTTACGGCCGCCGTTCACTGGGGCTTTAGTTCAAAGCTTCGCCTTGCGGCTAACCTCTCCCCTTAACCTTCCAGCACCGGGCAGGCGTCACCCTGTATACTTCCTCTTACGAGTTTGCACAGAGCTGTGTTTTTGGTAAACAGTTGCTTGGGCCTGGTTTGTGTCACCTGATTATGCTTTCGAAGTAAATTCTATTACACATCAGGTCCTCCTTCTCCCGAAGTTACGGAGGTATTTTGCCGAGTTCCTTATAGAGAGTTATCTCGCGCACCTTAGCTTTCTCAGCCATCCTACCTGTGTCGGTTTCGGGTACTGGCAATAAATAGTCTCTCGACGCCGTTTTTCTCGTCAGCGTGGTGTCAACAGTTTTGTGTCCGTAGACTCTTACCGTCGTGTCTCACCTTAACGTTTTTGCGGATTTGCCTACAAAAACTAGCTACACACTTGGAGGGCAATCCAATAAGCCCCACTGCTTAACCTTCTGCGTCACGACTCCGATAATAGCGACTATTCAATGGTACAGGAATATCAACCTGTTCTCCATCGGCTACGCCTTTCGGCCTCGCCTTAGGTCCAGACTAACCCCACGAAGACGAACTTGACGTGGGAACCCTTAGGATTTCGGTGGAAGAGATTCTCACTCTTCTTTTCGCTACTTATCCCGACATTCTTGCTTCTGATATCTCCATATGTCCTTACGGTCATACTTCTGCAACTTACAGAACACTCCCTTACTGCTTAAAATTTATATATTTTCTTGATTTAATTACTTGCTTTTACTAAAAACTATTAAAGCTTCCAGTAAAAGCAAGTAGGAAAAAAGAAAAAAAAATTTCAAACCCGTGTCTTCGGTATATATCTTAGCCCCATAAATTTTTGGCGCAAAACCGCTTGATCAGTGAGCTATTACGCACTCTTTCAAGGAATGGCTGCTTCTAAGCCAACCTCCTGATTGTCTCAGCAGTTTCACCTCCTTAATCACTTAGATATATTTAGGGACCTTAGACGACGGTCTGGGCTGTTTCCCTCTCGACCACGGAACTTATCTCTCGTAGTCTCACTGCCAGGGAACGTACTATTGGTATTCGGAGTTTAACTCGTTTTGGTACCGGTTATCCCAGCCCGCAACGAAATAGTGCTCTACCCCCAATAGACTTATACCTGACGCTGTACCTCAATACATTTCAGGGAGAACCAGCTAGCTCTTGGTTCGATTGGAATTTCTCCGCTAACCACAATTCATCCGCTAATTTTTCAACATTAGTCGGTTCGGTCCTCCACGTGATGTTACTCACGCTTCAACCTGACCATGGTTAGATCACCAAGGTTCGGGTCTAATTCATGTGACACTCGCCCTATTCAGACTCGATTTCTCTGAGGCTCCTCATATTACTGATTAACCTGCCACATAAATTAACTCGCCGGGTCATTCTTCAACAGGCATACCATCACACTATAAATAGTGCTCTGATCGCTTGTACGCATACGGTTTCATATTCTATTTCACTCCCCGCCAGGGGTTCTTTTCACCTTTCCATCACTGTACTCGTTCACTATCGGTTATTAACAGTATTTAGCCTTAGCAAGATGGTCCTGCTAGATTCATACGGGATTTCACGTGCCCCGCACTACTCAGGTGCCACTAGGATTGTTTTAACTTTCATTTACCGGGCTATCACCGTCTCTGGCTGAGCTTTCCAACTCTATTCAATTAGCTAGAACAAATTCCATGTTGTGGTCCTACAACCCCAATAAAAATTGGTTTGGGCTGTTCCCGTTTCGCTCGCCGCTACTAAGGGAATCACTGATTTGTTTTTTTTTCTTCCAGTTACTAAGATGTTTCAATTCACTGACTTACCTCTATCTAGACTATGTGTTCATCTAGAAGTTATGGGATTTGACTCCCATAGGGTTTCCCCATTCGGAAATTCACGGATCAAAGCTTCTTATCAGCTTCCCGTGACTTATCGCAGATTAGTACGTCCTTCATCGGCTGTTAATACCAAGGTATCCACCATACGCGCTTATTAGCTTTTTATTTCACCAAAACCTGTAAAACCATCTTAAAGAGTAAACTCTTTTCAATGATTTTATTAGTCTTAATTTATCGCGAGAATAACTTGTGACTTTGACATCACTTATTATTCTTTATTCTCTATAAAATCTCTTTATAATGATTTTTGAAATTAGAGTTTCTGTCTTCTTCAATCAATGAAGATTAAAAAACGACCTAAACTTTTCTCAAATATGCAGTTTTCAGTTTACAGCAGAAAATTTAAAGGCTTTTCTGTCGCCAGGCTTAAAAATATAGCAAAAACATCAGGAAATATCATCAAAAGATTCTCAAATAAATGTTAAATATACAGATTAACAGCAAGTCAACATAATATTGGACTTGAAGCCAAGGAGAAAAAAAGCTCAAATTGGATAAATATCATTACTAGTAATTAGAAACAGCCTAAAAATAGTTAAGACTTCAGCTGACTAGCTAGCTCTAGAGACCAATGCAGAAAACTCTAGCTAAATCTTTGACTTTGGAATAGAGCCCATTATCAATACGTATTGGAAATTTAAGATGACCTATTAAGGATCCGTTTCTCAAAAAAAATCAAGCTAACTTGCTCAGTAAATCTACTTAAATAGAATTATACAAAAAAAGATTTTCATAAAATAATTTTATGACTAAAAACATTTACCTTGAAACTAATCATGAAAGTTATCACTATATCTACAACAGTGCCATAAATAAACAAAAAGCTTTTTATGATGATTTTGATAGACATCAATTCATGAAACTAAGTCGACAAGCCAAAGAGAGGTTTAGTGTAAAATTTCTCGCATTTTGCTTAACGAACAATCAATATCACTTATTGGTCCAGGCAAACAAAATTAATCTTTCAAAAACAATGGAATATCTAGAAGATAGATACAAAAAATATTTCAGACAAAAATACCAATGGCAAAAAAAATCTAGTTTAAAGTTCCTTAGACAAAATGAAGACAATATCCAAGAAGATATAAATCACATAAGCAAGATTCTAGATTATATCCACTTAAAACCGGTCGATGAAGGGTTTTGTCAGCACCCTGAACACTTTCGGTGGTCTAGTTATCTATCATATAAAAACCATCACGATTACTTTGATTTATTAAATTTAGAAAAACTAAAAAACTATTTTCAAAGATATGTTTCAAATGATCTAGTTCAAGTACAAAACCACATCCAAGGGTCAATTCAGTCAAAATCAAAAACAAACACACTAATCAATTCCAAAGCAATGAAAGAACATCTTAGTGAGTATAAGGTAGATTACAGTACATATAAAAAACTATTTGCTTACTGTTTGCTGGAATGGACTGAACTTGATTCCCTAGACTTAGAAAATGAACTCAAAATGCAAGCGTCGAGCATTAGAGAATTAAAGAATAATCTGAAATTTGAGATAGAAGACAATAATCAATTATTAGAGAATTTAATTTATAACGTAAGAAAAAACTTTGGATTATTTTGATAGAATAAAAGTATGTCTAAATTAAGCGATAAAACAGGAAGTGAATTAAAGAAAATTTTTGAAAACAAGGAAGCATCGGCTCAAGAGATCGCATCAGAGTATTTAAGAAAAGCTCAAAATCTCAATAAAGAACTCAATGCTTTTATTTCTTTCAACGAAGATGAAACTATAAAATACGCAAAAAATTTAGACGATAAAAAAGCTAAAGGTGAAAACACTGGAATTCTCTCAGCAGTACCAATTGGTATCAAGGATCTAATTAATCAAGTAAACACAGAAACAACCGCAGCATCAAAAATGCTAAAAGGATACAAATCTGTTTTCAACGCGACCATCACACAGAAAGTAATTGATGCTGGTGCAATTCCTTTAGGCAAAGTTAACCTCGATGAATTTGCAATGGGCTCCTCCAATGAAAAAAGCGCTTTTGGTGCCTGTAAAAACCCATGGGACACAAAAAGAGTGCCGGGCGGCTCTTCTGGTGGCTCTGCAGCTGCTGTTGCAGCTGGATTAGTGCCAATTGCTTTTGGGACTGATACGGGGGGCTCAATTCGCCAACCAGCAGCATATTGCGGGATTGTAGGCTTAAAGCCTACCTATGGAAGAGTATCAAGATACGGGATTGTCGCTTTTGCAAGTTCACTTGATCAAGCTGGTCCAATGGCACAGACCGTCGAAGACACAGCTTTACTTTTACAAGCAATGTCTGGTCATGATGATAAAGATAGTACCTCACTTAAAATCCCAGTGCCTGACTATCTTGGCTACATAGAAAATAATTTCAAAAAAAAGCAAGACCTAAAAGGTGTGCGTATAGGTATCGCTGATGATTTTTTTGTTGATGGGCTTGAAGCAGACGTGAACAACTCCGTACAAAAAGCAATCGAGCATTACAAAAGTCTTGGTGCAGAAATCGTCAAAATCAAATTTGATAAATTAAAATATGGATTACCAACCTATTACATCATCGCACCGTCAGAAGCAAGTTCGAACTTATCACGCTATGACGGAGTTAGGTTTGGCAACAGAGATCAAAACGCAGAGAGCTTAAATGATCTATATTTTCAATCCAGAACAGAATTTGGAGACGAGGTAAAACGACGTATCATGCTTGGGGTCTATGCTCTAAGCTCTGGCTACTATGATGCTTACTACAAAAAAGCACAGCAAGTTAGAAGACTTATCGCAAATGACTTTAACGAAGCATTCCAGACTTGTGATCTAATACTTACACCAACAGCACCAGCAACAGCATTTGAATTTGGTGCAAAATCTGGGGATCCACTAAGCATGTACCTTGAAGACATCATGACAGTTACAGTAAATCTTGCAGGCTTACCAGGCTTATCAATGAATTGTGGCTTTGATAGGAATAATATGCCAATAGGAATGCAATTAATTGCACCAGCCCTACAAGAAGAGCAGCTACTTAACGCAGCTTACGGCTTTGAATCAACAACCGACTTTAACAAAAGACCAGATATTTCTCGATATTGCGAAGCTACGAAGTAGATGATAGAAAACCTAGAAGGAAAATTCAAAAAATGTTTTGAGCTTGCGACTCTGGGTGAAACTTTAGCTTTCCCTAACCCAAACGTAGCCTGCCTTATATATCACGATGAATGCCTTGTTAGCTATGGCATACACAAAGAATTTGGCAAAGCTCATGCAGAAGTCAATGCCATTAATAATTTAAAAGAAATATTTTCAAAAAGCGACCTACATAAAAAATATAAATCATTTACAGATTACGCATCCGAGTGTGAGTTAATACTCAACCTAGAACCCTGCTGCCACTACGGAAACACTCCGCCATGCACATCGTTAATCATAGAATCGGGTTTCAAAAAGATTTCTTTTTCTTCTTATGATACTAATCCAAAGGTTCACAAAAAATCCTTAGAAATTTTTTCTAACTCGATCTTTGAATTGATAAGCCCAGAAAAATTATCACAAGAGATACAAGAGAAATCCCAATTCATAAATAGAGCATTTTTTTCAATTCGAAAAAAAGAAATTGAAAACAGAGTTTCAACATACCTAAGTCTAAAAATAGCTTCATACCCAAATGGCAATATGCTCACGCAAGACGGTGCAAGGTGGATCACTTGTGAAGAATCACGCAAAGATGTTCATAGACTTAGATCCACAAATCAAATTCTCATCACAACTAGCTCTACTATTAAAGCCGATAACCCTAAATACAATGTAAGGCACAGCGCAGAAGATTTAAAATTACTTGATATAAAAGACCCAGATATTTGTGTTTTATATAACAAAGAAAAAATTCTACCTGAGAATACAACAAGCACAAGAAAAATAATATACGAGAAATTAGATAATCTAGACAAACAGACTTTAGAGAAGATTATCAGCGAATTAAGCTTTCAAGGCTATCAAAAAATAATGATAGAAGCAGGACCAACATTAAGTAAGGCTTTTATTGCAAGTGGACTCGTAGATGAGTTAATTATTTATCAACCTAAAAATCACAGATCAAAAGAGAAATTTATTAAAGAAGTAGAATCTAGTTTTAATTACATAAGTTCAAAAAATAAAATTTTTGAACTGGAAAATGATTATAAGCTGGTGATGTTGTCAGCTTAGCTTAAGTTCTGTCATTGCGAGGCTGCAGGGCAGCCGTGGCAATCTATTTCTAGTGTTTAGGGTTTTAGATCTAACTAAATCTAATCACCAACAAAACAACAAAGTGATACAAGGGTCGCAATTGTGTCCAGAAAATGCGCACTTGACACTAATCCCTCAATTGCTCCAACAACTTAGGAACAACCACCATTAAAAGCTCTGTACAAATCTCCATAAGTATGTTTTTCGTTATATTTCAGATCCATTAGTTCCTGAGCTTTAACATCCAATCCAGGTATTTTTAACAGTCCATTAACATGTTCTGTTAAATCCATTATCGCATCTAAAAAATCAAAAAGCTCAACCACTTTTTCGTTGGTTATGTTGACACTAGCTACAAGAGAGTCCATATTAGTACCAGTTATCTCAAAAATTTCATCTGTATTCATATTTAATTTAGAATGGTCGAAATATCCCTTAAGTAGAGTAGTAACCCATTCCAGCATCTTAGTCAAAGGTTCAGTAATAATATTTTTAACTTTTGCTATATCGGATTCATAACATCTAGACTGCAAACCAATAGCAAGATGCACGCCAGTTGTATCCCAATCCCAGTCTCCTGAATAATAACCACATGAAAGATCACAAAGATCCTTTCTCAAACCCTCTTTATCATTAAGTACTCTTTGATAATTAACAGCATTACGAGAATTTAAATCAGACACTTTACTCGCAAAGTTCTCTGCTAATTTTGTTCCTATTGGTAAATTCACTCCTGACACAATAAAAGATAATATCATGTTAATCGCCAATTGTAAATACCTTTTCCCGATTTTTAAACACTGCCTACTCCTGATTAAGTTTCTAGATAAAAGTATCATGTTCAATTATGAGTTTTTTCCAAGCTAAGCTTTTGATCAAGACTTGGGAGTTTAAGGATAGTATTTGTTGGGGAAAAGTATGAAGTTGGGCTTTAAAGTTTTGCTTACTGAAATCACTTTATAGAGGAGGAGAACAAATATCCAGATTACTTTTTCCTTTTGAGACTACCGCATAACTCATCTTCTGCGTTATACTCGCTCTCAAAATGCTCATTTACCACCAGTAAACTCCGCTTTTTCGCGCTCGCAAGCCTTGAATCTGAAGTTATGCAGCGGTCTCTTTTACTGTCTTATTATTTGGATTTTTGTGTTTACGTAGACAATGTTTCTAATTCTAGTTCAAATCAGGGTCATTAATTTTTATTTATACTAAAAATGGAGGTGGCACCCAGATTTGAACTGGGGGTAAAGGTGTTGCAGACCTCTGCCTTACCACTTGGCTATGCCACCATTTTCAAGATAATTTCACAAAATTGGCGAAAAAATCTATTGAATCCATATTTTAGCTGTATTTTGGGGAAAAATTAAGAAAGAGAACCTTAAATAATTTATTGCGTCTCTATATCAGTGAAATTAATTTGATTATGGATATTAACTCGATTAACACAAACCGATCTAAATTATTTATGGCTCCAGGGCCAGTTGACAAATCATTACAAGCAAGCGAAATCGAAAGAGTCTCAAGAATCAGTCAAATGAGACAAAGTGAGGCAATCACCCCGCAAAACTATAATTTAGGCACAGTATCACAATTAGTAAATAGCAAGTACTTATTTGAACTTCGCAAAGACATCAAAAGAGTTTTAAAAGGAAGGAAACTCACTGAATTCTTAGATCACGAATTTACAGAAGAAGAATTCGATAAACTACCAGTTTCACTACAAAACTTACTCGTATTTAACCGTAAAATGAGTTCAGCTGAGATTTTGCAATTCATGGAGAACATAGATGATAACCACGAAATAACATTTAGAGACTATGCTTTCAATAGAATTAAATTCAGAGCTCTATTTGAGGCACTTGGCAATTTAATAGATGTTGAAATGCTTGCTGGCAATAGTACCTATGTTGGTTTAAGCAATGATTTTAAAGTAAAAAGAAAAGTTACTGATATTTTTAACACTATAGGCGATAAAATAAAAGACGGTCTCGGACTTATAAAAAAACAAGACGACACTGCAAGAAATGACTGAAGCAAAAATACAATTTCAATTAACAGAAGTTTTAGATAAACGATTTAATCAATTTAAAAAAATAACAGATAAAGACAAAAGATTCGAAAGAATAATCGAGCTTGGTAAAAAACTTACAAATTTTCCAGAGGAATTAAAGACAGAAGAAAACCAAGTACATGGTTGCGCGTCATTAGTATATATAGTTGGTCAGAAAATCGATGGACTTATGCAATATAACGGTTGGTCCAATTCACACCTTGTTAAAGGACTTGTTGCATTATTAGTAGAAGGCATGAATAACAATAGTCCCCAAGATGTACTGAAGATCAATCCAGCTTTTATAGAAGATATGGGTATCGCGCAAACACTCACAGCCTCAAGAGCTAATGGCTTTATTAATGCATTTAATTTAATGAAGGGGATCGCTCGAAAAAATGCCTAGAAGAATTTTTATTTCTTGCGGTGAATACAGCGGAGAAATCCACGCGAGCAATTTAATCAAAGAGCTAAAACTTAGTATTGAAAACTATCAAATAAAAGCTTTTGGTTCAAAGCTTATTAAAAATTTAGGAATTGAGCTACTCGAAGATTATTCTGGCTATAGCTTTTCTGGCATTTCTGAGGTTGTGAAAAATCTTGGAAAAATTCTCAAATTAAAAGAAACTCTGTCTGCAAGAATACTTGAATTTAAGCCAGATATTATTATTCTAGTTGACTATGGAGGCTTTCACACTCAGCTCGCTCAAAGCCTTAAAGCTAAAGGTTTTAAAGGGAAAATAATTCAATTTATAGCACCACAAATCTGGGCATCGAGACCTTGGCGAATTCAAAATATCAAAAAATATATTGATAAAATTTACTGCACTTTACCTTTTGAAGAAAAACTTTATAAAAAAAATAATATACCTGTTACTTATGTTGGCAATCCAGTATTTTCCAGCTTAACTGAGCGTAAAAACAAAAAAGATATCGGCATTGATGTTAAAGAAATTTTAATTGGTGTTTTTCCAGGTAGCCGTAAAGCAGAGCTAGAACATATGCTACCAATAATGATTGAAAGCGCAAAAGCAATTAAAGACAAGTTTCCAGGGAAGAGATTTAGATTTTTGCTAGCGAAAGCCCCAAACTTAGACATTGAAATACTTAACGAATATGGATTTGACAAGCAAGATGATATTGAATTATTTAAAACAAATTTAGCAAACCCTAATCACGCTCTTCTAAGTGCTGCAAATTGCCTATGGCTTTGCTCTGGGACTGTTACTTTAGAAGCTGCGTTTTATGCAACTCCTTATTTTTTAGCCTACAAATCGACATGGCTTAATTACACACTCTATAGAATTTTAAGAACCATAGACAAAGCTGGGCTTGCAAATATAATCTCTGGTAAAGATTTAGTAAAAGAATTCATCCAGCACGAAGCGAATAGCAAGAATTTCATTGAAGAGACTTCTCATTGGCTTGAAGATAACGGCTACAGTAACTATTACCACATGATGCAAAAAGCGCTCGAAGATTTCTCCCAATCTTTCGCAAAATATCCTAGCTATAAGCTAGTCAGCAATGAGATTCTAGAGGATATTAATTCATGAAATTAAAGCTCCAATCCATTAATAAAAACACAGAAACTCAAGTTTCTTTTTCAATTGAATTATTAGAACAAAAAACCGAGCAGAATCAAACTTGGCAATACTATAGGATCCATCTAAATAACGGCAATGAAGCCTACAGTTTTGAATCAATAAACAAAAAAACTATCTCAGCAGTTGGCACTATAGCCGAAATAGGCAAATTTGCTTTTGCAATCTCACCACATAATGAGCTTGAAGCCTTTCAAAAAAGTTTTGAAAGCTTTCTTCAATCCAATAAACCTAGTTTTCGCTTTGAACCTAGTGACCCAAGTTTTGAACTTATTATAGAAAGACTACCAATCATAAACAACGAACATAACTTCAAAGTATTTTTCTGGGTTGATGCAGGTAACACCAAAGCACTCGAATACACATGGGATTCAATTGGTATAAGGTTTATATGCTCTAAAGAGTCTTTAAATCTGTTCTTTTCAACTTGATTAACGCTCGCAATGACGCATTATTTTTGTGGCACTGTACTGATTTGCTTGCTTAGGCAGCCCGAATTTTTTTCGACGGGCACGGTTAAGTAAGCTTAAGTTATAAATCCTGATTAAAATCACAGGTGTCAGCAAAAATGAGCGGTTGTCTAAGCAAGCAAATCTTATGCAATTAAAGAGGTTTCTTCTTTAGGACTAGGAATGGATTGCCACACTTTCTTCAAAAGCTCGCAATTGTAAGGGTCACGTAATTCGTTGACAGTATAAGTGTAGTAAATCCAAAAGTTTTCTTCAAATTGCAACGACCCTTCCGCATTCGGCGCAGCTGCTGTGGCAAGATTTTTGTTGTTTTGCTTTAGACCTCTGCGAAACCGAAGGTTGAGCGTAAGGAGGTCTAATAAAAATCACAAAATCGAAGATTTTGATA
>CAIYXB010000034.1 GCA_903930015.1 uncultured bacterium
AGAAGCTGCTAATTGGCTTTCCAGGAACTTGATTTTAGCCTCTAATTCGCTAAGCTTTTCTAGTAATTGCTCAATGCTCACATATACTTATGACGTAGAAAAGCTTAAAAAGTGGCCTGATTAAAAAAATCTTATCTTAGGACTGAGTAGTTACGTTTTTATATCAAATACAAGATAATACCATGAGATAATAAGTGGTTTTACTAGCCAAGCTAAAAAAGCTTTCATTTAAGCATATAGTTCGCATGTTTTCGGAACTTCAGTTTAGAATTTATAGACACTATATCTAGGATTATTGGTTGGCAGTAGCACTAGATTTAGGGAGTTTATCTAATTATGAGTAGTACACAGCAAGCGTTAAGTTTAGAAAGAGATGAGGCAGCAAAGGCTACTTCTAAAGATAGTAATAAGTTCGATAGCATTGTTGATGCTCTATCTTTAAATGATCTTGATTCGGCAAGAAATCTTTTACTTGATCAAATCAATCTTAGTGTTGGTCAAAGCGCAAGTTGGGATTCGCCTCAGTACCGTGGTGATAAGGGCGTACAAAAAAGTATCAAACTTGATTACACTCGCAATAGACATTTAACTTTCTTTGGTCTTGAGACTATGCGCAATCGATATTTTCTCAAAGACGCAAAGGGAGTAATTTGTGAAGATCCACAAATGTTTTTTGGTAGAGTCGCAACAGGTGTTTCTCGTGGTGATAAAGATTTAGCTCAAGACTTATATGATTTGATGTCAAAAAACTGGTTTATGCCAGCGACTCCAGTGTTAGTAAATTCAGCTACTTCTCGTGGAGCGCCGATCAGCTGTTTCTTAAATACAGTTGGGGACTCAATTTCAGATATTTTTAAAACTTATGAGGAAAATGCCTTTTTAGCAAAAGGCGGCGGTGGTATTGGTACGGATTGGTCATCAGTGCGCGGTCATAATGCAGGGCTCTCTACTGGTGGCACTTCAAGCGGGACAATTCCTTTTCTTAAAGTCATGGACTCTGCAACACTTGCGGTTTCTCAAGGCAACACAAGACGCGGAGCTGCCGCAGTTTACATGAGAGTGGATCATCCTGATATTGAGGAGTTTGCTGATATCAGAAGACCAACAGGTGGCGATGAAAACAGACGTTGTTTAAATATTCACCATGGTATTACTGTGACAGATGAATTTATGCGCGCAGTAAAAGCAAAAACTAAATTCGATCTAAGATGTCCGCATACTGCAGAAGTTGTGCAAACAATTGATGCTTTTGATTTATGGAAAAGAATTCTAAAAAATAGAGTTGAGACAGGTGAGCCTTATTTATTGTTTATTGATACTGTAAACAGAGCAGTCCCAGAGCACCATAGAGAAAAAGGACTTTTTATTAATCAATCAAATCTTTGCTCAGAGATAACCTTACCTACCAATAGAGAAAGAACAGCTGTTTGCTGTTTGGGTTCATTAAATCTTGAAAAATATGATGAGTGGGAAGATGATAAAGAATCTGTTATTTATACTGCAGTAAAATCACTTGATAATGTTCTTGATAACTTTATTCAAAAAGTGGACTCGCGTGACTATAAGCGTGCAGTTTCATCGGCGCTTCAAGAAAGATCAATTGGTCTTGGCGTGATGGGTTATCACGGAATGTTTATGAAGCGTGGTATTCCTTTTGAATCAGTACAAGCACGTGCTTTAAATAAAATAGTATTTAAAAATATACATGAATCTGCTCTTAGAGCATCAGAGCAACTTGCTGTTGAGCGCGGTCCTTGTCCAGATGGAGGTAATCGTCGTAATAGTTATATTATGGCAATTGCACCAACTGCAAATATTTCTGTGATTTGTGGTGGAGCATCTCCTTGCATAGAACCTGTTGCTGGAAATGCATACCTGCAAAAAACCTTAAGTGGAAGTTTCCTTGTGAAGAATCAATATTTTGAAAGATTACTTGATAAAAAAGGTAAAAACAATAATGATACTTGGAGAAGTATTATTGATCACAAAGGTTCAGTACAACATTTAGAGTATTTATCAGCTGAAGAAAAAGGTGTGTTTAAAACAGCTTATGAGCTTAATATGATGGAAGTGGTTCAACAGGCTGGTGAAAGACAAAAGTATATCTGCCAAGCACAATCACTAAATATCTTTTTGAGATCACCAATAAGCGGTAAGTTTTTAAACGAACTACATCTTAAAGCTCATGAAGTTGGTGTGAAGTCGATGTACTACTTAAGATCAGAATCCGTAATTGAAGCTGATAACATTGATAGCAGTTCAGTTCGCCGTCAGGTTAATATGAATTCTGTTAATGGTGGTGGCTCTAATTTCGAAGAATGTGCTGTTTGTCAGTAATGGATTGCTTCGCTAACCTTCGTCTCGTAAGGATAGGTTTTTAAGCTAAAATTAAATTATGGACAAAGAAGCACTGAGAAAAGCAATGCTACAAGCTCAAAGTATGCAGTTAGATTTAGTTCATGCTCAAGACGAGCTTGCAAGAACAAGTATCGAAGGCAAGTCGAGTGATTCTAAAGTAAGAATAGTTATGAATGCTTATGGGGATTTTAAAAAAGTCGAAATAGATCCAGGTGCTTTAATAGATGGTATCCATGCAATGGAAAAAGCAGTGCTTGAGGCGCTGAATAATGCAACTCATAAAGCAGCTGAACTTACAAAAACAAAATTAGAAAACATTTCAAAGCAGATAGGTCTTTAAGTGCGTTATACAAAAGAGTTGTCAGATTTAATAGAAGAATTCGCCAAATTTCCTACAATTGGTCCAAAATCTGCTCAGCGTATGGCATTTACTCTTTTGCGTAAAAGTCCGGAGCAAGTAAAAAAATTTATTAGAATTATTGATGATGCAAAAACAAAAATTCGTTATTGTCAAAAATGTTTTAATCTAACTTCTCAAGAGATTTGTGAAATTTGCACAAGCTCAAGCCGTGATCAAAAACAAATTTGTGTTGTTGAGTCGGTAAAGGATCTTATTGCTCTTGAACGTACTCATGAATATAAAGGCGTCTATCATGTACTTGGTGGCATAATTTCGCCACTAGATGGTATCTGCGCTGAAGATTTAAATATTGATGAGTTGATATCAAGAGTACAAACTCATTTGCAAGCAAACGAAGAATTAGAATTAATTCTTGCTATTGGTTTGAGCACAGAAGGTGAAGCGACTATGCTTTATATAAAAAGGCTTATCGAATATCTTAAAATAGAAACTGGTAAATGTAATATAACTAGACTCGCGCATGGACTTCCAGTTGGTGCTGATCTTGATTATGCAGATGAGACTACGCTTGCAAAGGCACTTTCTGCAAGGGTTTTAGCTTAGTAAGAAGCTTAAGTCGTCATCTCGGGCGAATGCGAAGCAACCTATTTCTTTTATAGTAAACCAAAAAGTTTCTCCAAATTTTAACAACCCTTACGCATTCGGCGCAGCTGCTGTGATGATGTTTTCGTTGTTTTGCTTCGCAAAACTTAAATGCTACATCAATCCGATATGCTCCAGGGTGTTGAAAATTTTCCGAAAACTTTTTGGTTTACTATGTAAATTAATACTAATAGCTTTATTTCAATTATTTCAAGCTTTAAATGGAAATGAGGTAAAAACGACTGGAGAAAAGAGAAAATTCATGATTGGCTAACCAGTATGACTCGCCCTGCTATCATATACTGCATATGGTAGATACCTCTAAATGTCCATGCGGTTCAAGTATTCATTACAATGATTGTTGTAAAGCTTTTCATCAAGGAGAAAAAATAGCTGAGACGGCAGAGCTTTTAATGCGCTCTCGCTATAGTGCTTATGTCAAAAATAATAAAGATTATTTATTAGAAACTTGGCATGTGTCAACAAGACCAGATGTAAATGAATTTGAACTAGATTCTAATTCTGAGTTTCGTTGGCTTGAGCTTGAAGTCATCAAAACAGAAGCTGGTACTGAGCGTGATACAGAAGGTTTTGTTTATTTTCAAGCGACTTATCGTTTTCAAGGTAAAACAGGTAAAATGCAAGAAGCATCAAAGTTTGTTAAAGAAGACGGGAAGTGGTTTTATATTGATGGTGCTTCAGAATAATAATTAACTCATCTGCGGCACTTTAATTGCAGTAACTTCAGAGTCAGGAGCATTTTTAAGCATCTCATCACGAAGACCAGAGTCAATAACAACATCAGCTCTTAACTCTTTTAATAGTTCAACTGCACCAATCATTGGCTCAACACCAGTAGTATCAAGTTCTTTCAGTTGTTCAACATATTTAACAACTTCAGATAGGTCACGAGTAAATTTTGTAATTTCAGTTTCTGTTAAAGAAAGTCTTGCTAGTTTAGCTATATGGCGAACGCTACTTTCGTTGATTTCTGACATAAATTAATTTTAGCAGAGTGCTTATGACGCTTCTAGATAAAAGGTTAAGACTTTTGGGGTCTGACCCCTTCTGCTTTACATATTATTATGAGTATGCTAACTTTAGTTCTTTGAAGCTTATGACCAAATACATATTTGTCACCGGTGGAGTTGTAAGTAGCCTTGGAAAAGGTATTGTTGCCGCCTCCTTAGGACATTTACTTAGAGCTCGTGGTTATAAAGTCTCTATACAAAAATTAGATCCTTATTTAAATATTGATCCGGGCACTATGAGTCCCTATCAACATGGTGAGGTGTTTGTAACAGCCGATGGAGCAGAAACGGATCTTGATTTAGGACATTATGAAAGATTTATTGATGCTGATCTAAAAAAAGCAAACAGTGTAACTTCTGGTCAAATTTATATGGAGGTTCTAAGTAAAGAACGTCGCGGTGATTATTTAGGTGCAACAGTGCAGATGGTACCTCATGTAACAAATCTTATTAAAGAGAAAATAATAGCTGCTGCTAAAGATACGGGTTCTGAGATACTGATCGTTGAAGTTGGTGGAACAGTCGGTGATATTGAAAGTTCAATTTTTATAGAAGCTATAAGACAGTTTAGAAATGAGGTAGCACGAAAAGACTTTTGTTCTATCCATGTAACTCTAGTGCCGCATTTGAAAGCTGCTGATGAACTCAAAACAAAGCCTACTCAACATAGCGTAGAGCTTTTAAGATCAAAAGGTATCCAGCCTGATTTATTAGTTCTTAGGGCAGATAGGCATGTGCCAAAGGGTTTACGTGAAAAACTCAGCCTTTTTACTAACGTAGCAGCTGAAAATGTGATTGAAAGTAGAGATTGTAAAAGTATTTATGAAGTCCCTTCTGTAATGCAAAAAGAAGGTCTTGCAAGTAGAGTTCTAGAGACACTTGAGCTTGAAAACCAAATACCAGATTTATCTTCATGGGAACAGACTGTACAAAAACTTGTTAAGCCAACAAATAAAAAATTAAAAATTGGTATTGTAGGAAAATATGTAGCACTTTCAGATGCATATATCTCAGTTACTGAATCTATAAAACATGCATGCGCAGAGTATGATCATGGACTTGATTTAGAGTTAGTTCTTTCTGATGATTTAGAGAATTATGAAAGAGCAAGCGAGTTTCTCTCTGGACTTGATGCGATCGTTGTTCCAGGTGGTTTTGGTGATAGAGGGGTTGAAGGTAAACTCAATACGATACGTTATGCACGTGAAAACAAAATCCCACTTTTAGGACTTTGTCTTGGACTTCAATGTACGGTAATCGAAGCTGCAAGAAATCTTCTTGGTTTAAAAGATGCTAATAGTGTTGAGTTTGATGAAAAAACGCCAAACCCTGTTATTCATTTAATGGAAGAACAAAAAGGTGTTCAAGACATGGGAGCAACAATGCGTCTAGGAGATTATCCTTGTGCACTTGTTAAAGGTACAAAAGCATATGAGCTTTATAAAGATCGTATAGGCTCTGATGGTTTTATTCTAGAAAGACATAGACATAGATATGAGTTTAATAATAAATATTTAGAAAGACTAGATTCAGTTGGACTTAAAGTTTCCGGCACATCACCTGACGGAAGTCTAGTTGAGATAGTTGAATATAAAGATCATCCTTTCTTAGTGGCTTGTCAATTCCATCCTGAATTTTTATCAAGACCAACAAAATCACATCCGTTATTTTTAGGTTTGGTTAAAGCAGCAATTGGTGCACCAGTTTTAAATTAGCTAATTGCGTATCTTTCAACTTCCGAATCGTCTTTTCTTGCTTGCCAATCACCAGCTTCAAGCATACTAAATACAAACATTAATAAGATTAATCTTCTAATACCTTGCTGGTCTATACCGCCTGTGTTTGGATCAATACCACCAAAAGTATTTACGATGTTTTCTGATAAAAGACCAAGTTTGTCTATCATATTTTGAATATCAACAAAATCATTTTCACCATTAGCATCCAAATCTAAGCTTGTTTGATCCAAAGAAGCTTTAAAGGTATCAATAATGTCGCTTTGTCCATCTGCGTTCTTATCAACCTCAAAGTTTGTTAGAGAATCACTATAAGCTTTTACTGCGTCTTTGAATTCAGTTGTCTTATCGTCCTCAAGTTTATTTAAAAAATCACTTTTACTTTGACCTTGTCCAAGTCCACCATTATTACGAATAAGATTGTTAATAGAATTATTGAAATTGTTTACAAGATCTAATATTGAACCAGCTTGTGGATTTGTTCTAGAGCCTGTTCCATAAAGTAGTTCTTGGGCTTTTTCTAAATTATTTTCATCTCTTCTAAGACCGGTAATTTGATTTTGTACAATTGCAAGTCTGTCATAATCTTCTTGAGTAGCACTACCATCTCTAATTTTGTCGTTGATCAAACCAATTTCATCAAGTCGATTATCAATTTCTTGTTCGTAATTAACATCATCTAAAGCGTCGATGTTTTGATTAAGATAGACTTGTGTTTGCTCTAATCCAGCTCTATTAATGAAGTTTACTCCAGATTTCACGTTGCCAGTTAAGGCATTTTCAATACTAATTAAATTTGTACCAAGTGTTTGACTAGCTAAGTCAAAACCACTGCCATTTAAAGCAGTTAATTCTTGCTGTCTTTCAATAGTACTCTCTAATTCAGATTTAATATCGTCTTGAGTATTTTTAAGACCAATATTGGCATTAAAGAAATCCTTGATCACACCTTTAAAATTTGCTCTTAGATTATTTAAAAAGGCTTCACCAGCAGAATTTCTACCTAGGCTTGCCAAGTTATTGTTAATTGTTAAAAGAGTAGAGGTGTTACTTTCCATCCATTGAGTGGTTGGGATATCGTCACCATTTACAAGTGCTTTACTTTTTTTAATAAGCTCATCACCTATTCTTGCAACAACTGCTGATAATGGTGTAGGAGAAAGTAAAGGAGGTATTGGCATTGTTTCTTCTGGAATACTTCCATCAGCTTTTATTTCTGGAAGTTTTCTTGTGTAATATTCCGTGTTCTTTTGTCCACTCTCTGTATTTTCCATTACATAAAGTGTTTTAGGTGCTTTTGAAAATTTAGTTTCAAGATCGAGTGCATTTGTAAAAGTATTGAATTCTAATGTGTCGCTGAAACTAAAGTTAGCCATTTCCGGATAAATTTCAGCTAATCTTGCTTTTGTATCAGTGTTTTGGCTTGCATCATAAAGTCTAATTTGATCTTTAATTTCGGTTAATTTTCCTATAAGTACATTTATTTCATCAATTCTTGCTTGATTATTAGCACCTTGTAGTGCTCGTCCTTCTTGGACTAGTTCTTCAATATGGTTGCTGATATCAAGTACTTGTCTTCCAGTAAGAATATCAATTTGCTCATTTACTAATTCAAGTAAAATACCTGTCTGATTGGTTTTTTGTTTTTCTAGATATTCTATAGCTGCAAAAGGGTTTGCTCTTATAGCACTTTGCAGGTTTGAACCTGATACTTTCCCAAATCCTTTACTCATCAAATCTTCAACACTCTGCGCTACGTTCTTCATTTGAGAATTAACACTACTAAAAATCATGTCTTTGGTATTACCATTATTAGGATCATTGTTTTTACCGTTTAAGATATCGTAAATAGTTCTTTCATCTTTGTAATATTTTGGAGTAGTAATTTTTAAATCATCTTTGAAAAGAGAATTAATAGCAGCTTGTCTATCTGAGATACCAGTGTATTCAATTAATTGATCAAAATCTTTATCTATTAACTCAATAAACTGTTGCATATTTGTTATATTTGCTTGATCTTCGATGCTGATATTTTTATCTAGAATTATTCGAGCAATAATATCATCAGATAATTTTAAATTACCTTGAGTAAATTTAATTTGGACGGTTGTTGTTACAAAGAAATCTTCTAGTGCTTGATTATAAGTCCCAGCGCCGTTTGTATCTTCGTGTAGTATTCTTTGATCTTCAAGTATTCTTTCAAACAATTCATCTACATTGTTTATGATTAAAGCAGACCTAGCTTTACCGGCAACATCCCCTGGCAAGGCATATGTTCTTTGATAGAAGAATTTTTCATTTTCAATATTTGTACTATCGTTTGAGTAATCATCATCAAAGTCATGTAATTTATCAAATATTTCTGAGTTGATTTTTTCTATACTTAAGTTAAAGCTTTCAAAGAAAATATTTACCATTGCCTCTAAAGCTTCATCACTTGTTAAAATCCTTTGAGTCTCAGCTTCTAGAGCTTGCTGTGCAGCAAACAACTCTTCTATTGTTTGTGCATTCATGACTGCTTGTTCAAGAGCATCAATGGTACCTTCTTTTTCTTCTAATAAGTTAAATAAGTTGGTGATATTGCTTACAAGATCATTCTTAATACCATTTAATCCCTCTTGTAACTCATCAGCAATAGTATCAATTCTTTTATTTGTTGCTTGAAAATAAATTCGCTCATCTTCTTTCCATTTAGCTTGATCTGCACTTGGGGAGATTAGTCTATTACTCAAAGTTTCTGTGCGATCACCTGTTCCATCATTAAAAACTATTTGAGAGGCAACAGTACCAATTTGACCTTCTGCTCCAATAGCATTATTGAGCATATTTAAAAGCTGAATGGCCCTGTCAGTAATAACACCACTAACAGCTTCTGTTGTAATTTTTTCTTTTGCTCTTGGGTCGAGATTGACCATAAGTAGATTCAATCAATACTGAGTTAAGGAAAGGTTATAGAAAACATCATATATTTCCTATGTTTTTCCTTTGTCTTTTGCTTGCTTAGGGGTGATAAAATACTACCTAGGTAATAAGATTTGTCTAATTTCTCTAAAAATTCAGTATATGTACTTGCTTGTCCGAGAGATGATGGGACAGTAGCAGTTTTATGTAGAAACACGGGCATGAATCCCGGTCCAGCTTTTTGTGATAGTAAGAAAAATGCCATGCAATTAAAGACAAGGCTTGCTAATGACCCACGGGGTATTGCAAATCATAGAGCAATGGAATTAATAAAGAGTTTGCTAGTATATAAAGTTGATGCATCAGTTGAGCCAATTTGGGATGAGAAGTCTCTTTGGGCTTATTTACCTCAAGAGAAAGCGAAGTGTACAGAGGGTGCTTTCAATTTTTGAGTGGGTCTTGGACTTGATCTACTGCGTTATGCTTGCTCCTCCTCAGAGCATTTACGCCAAGTAAACTAACCCTCGTCGTCGCTGTGCATGCCTTGTATATCAAGCCCAATACGCACTCAAAAAACTTTTAAAGCGGTAATCCGTTGTCTTTACTTGTTATAATCTACAAGCTATGGCAACAAAGTCAAAATTAGCAAAAAAACTTCCTGTGATCGGCGTTTCAACTTTAGGCTGTCCTAAAAATCTTGTTGATACTGAAAACATGATTGGTATTTTACATGGGGCCGGTTACCCAATCACGGCTGATCATAGTAAAGCAGATTTTTCGCTTGTGAACACTTGTACTTTTATTGAGGGCAGCACTAATGAAAGTATTGATGTACTCACAGAGCTTGCAGATCAAGGTCAGAAGCTTATTATCACTGGTTGTATGGCACAACGTTTTAAGGGAGATCTTTTTGAAGAACTTCCAGAGGCGCAGGCGGTTGTTGGAACTGGTAATGTACAAGATATTTTAGAAGTTGTAAGAGAAGTTACTCGTAACATGAACGAGGGCAGAGATTCAAAAATAATCAAAGTTGATGAAGTGCCACTTGCAGTTGCAAATGCAAATACACCTCGTATACATACTCAAGTTGGGCCATCAGTTTATTTGAAGATTGCAGAAGGTTGTGATCATAGATGTGCTTTTTGTATTATTCCTTCTTTGCGTGGCGATATGAAATCTCGTACTATTGAAGATATAGTTCAGGAAGCAAAAGCTCTTGTAGATTCAGGAGCGCGTGAGATAGTTTTAGTTTCTCAAGATAGTACTGCTTATGGTACTGATATTTATAAGCGCCGTGCGCTAGCAGATTTACTTGCTGCTGTAGCAGATGAATCTGGGGTAGAGTGGCTTCGTGTTATGTATGCTTATCCGACTGAGATGGATAAAGAGATGCTTGAAGTAATAAAGTCACGGAAAAATATTTGTAACTATGTTGATATTCCTTTACAGCATGCCTCTGCAAAAGTTCTTAAATCAATGCGTCGCCCGCTTAGCGTGCGTGATACAACAGAGCTTATAAAAACCACTATCCCAGATGTTTGTATGAGAACAACTTTTATAGTAGGTTTTCCTGGAGAGACAGATGAGGATTTTCAAGAACTTTATAATTTCATAAAAGACACTCGATTTGATCGAGTTGGAGTGTTTACTTATTCACAAGAAGAAGGTACTCCGGCAGGCACTTTTGCAGAGCAAGTGCCTCAAAAAATTAAAGAAGAGCGCAGGGATAAATTAATGTTACTCCAACAACAAATCTCTCTAGAAAAAAACCAAGAACACATTGGTAAAGAGATGCAAGTTTTACTTGAGCATATTGAAGAGCTTGACGTCATTGCGAGCGGAGCGGAGCAATCTCTTCGTTTAGTTACAAGATCATTTCGTGACGCTCCTGAAATAGACGGACAAATTTATATCGATTTAAATGATGATGACATCTGCCCTGCTCCAGGCAGTTTCATTCAAGTGAAAGTTATTGCCTGTGACGAATATGATCTTTTTGCTGAGATGGTTTAATTCACCCCTCTATTCAAAAATATAATCTTCTCTAATTGGATAAAACGCATCAATGATTTTACACTCAGTAATGGCATATCCAGAATGTTTGATGTTTGCAGGAATAATTGCCATATCACTAGCTTTCATAACTTGTGTTTTAGTATCGATAGTTAATTCAAACTCGCCTTGAATTACATGTACGACTTGTTCATGATGATGACTGTGTTCTGGGAGTTTTTTTTGAGCTTTGATTTGCCAATACACAAAAGTCATATTGTTTGAGTGGATAAATTTAGCCTTGCATCCAGGAAGAATTTCTTTTTCGGGAGCATCATTTATATCTATAAAACCCATTGTTTCAGAGTATCATGACATTTATGCAGAGGTCTCTTTATTTGGAGAAAAGTGAATACTCGCAAGTTTGCTCCTTGATTTTTGAATTAGTCCCATTATAGTATTCTACTAAATTCAACATCTAGATTTAGACAATAGAAATTTTATAACGGGTTTAAATATAATTTTTCTGTTATCGAGCCAGATTTCAGTATTTAAAGAGTCAGTTAAAATCGTTCCCTCGCTAAGTCCATGCTCTTTTATACATTCTAAAATACCATTCAATTCTCTGTCGTAAGTCTCTTGATTGTTTAAATCTGAATAACAAACATTAATTGCTTGTGTTACTACGCCAGATTGAGTAATCAAAAAATCAACTTCATAATTACCCTGATGATAGAAAAGTTCATAACCACGTCTTTTTAATTCTAGAAAAACAATATTCTCAACTAATTTGCCGGTATCAAGTGAATGATAAAAAGCATTTGCTTGTCTTAAACCAGTATCTATACAATAAGCTTTTTGTGGGTTGCGACTCTGGATTTTGAGGTTACGATCATATTTTTTGATGAAGAATAAAAGGAAAGCAGATTCACAGTAGTCTAAATATTCTTGAACAGTATGTGTGTTTATATTAAAAGCATTTTTGATACTATTTGCACTGTGTTTGGAGCTTATATTAGTTAGTATAAATTGAATCACCGACTCTAATCCAGCTAGATTCCGTATTTCATAGCGGCTCATAATATCTTTGTATATGATATCTTTTAGATAATTTTGCAATAGTTGTATTTGATTGGTTTTTTCTAAGTTTATTTTTGGAAACCCACCTTCTTGTATATATTTTTGAAAACTTTTTTTATAATCCTTGCTCTTAATTTTCTGGAAATCTAAAAATTCTTGAAATGATAAAGGCCATATAGTGTGCTCAATTGCTCTACCAGTTAAACTCGTAGCTATTTCTGAGCTTAATAGATCCGCAGAACTTCCAGTGATAAATATTTTAATGGCTTCTGTGTCAATAACTTTCCTAAGCCATCTCTCCCAATAAGGTATATTTTGTATTTCATCTAAAATTAGTAGTCGAGGTTTTGTTTTGTAAATTTTTTGATATGTGCCTGCTATCTGATCAAGTATTTCAAAAGAATTATTGTTTATAAAAAATGGATCTTCAAAATTGACGTAACAAAAATTTGTTTCAAATTGACAGGCATTGACAATGCTCAAACTAGTTTTACCAGAACGTCTAACCCCAATGAAAACTTGGGCTATAGATTTGTCTGGTTTTATTTGTGAATACCCAGATCTTTCTTTAAATTTAGCCTCTAAAACCCAGTCATTCCAGTATTTTATTACTGTTTCTAACATATATATGTATTATACCACACAAATGTAAATATATGCATTATATTACATGAAACTCTTTTTATGCATTATATTAGATAAAAAGAGTTTCATCAACTATTTTCTCTTGATTAAATCAGTGATATTCTTAGCAGTAATAATTTTAATCCCAGTACCCAGTGCTTCAATATCTTTAATTTTGATATTTTTTGCTCCTGATTCTGGAATGATGATTTCTTTGTAGCCAAGTTTAATACACTCTTTCATGCGTGCTTCAAGATTAACTACTGACCTGATTTCACCAGAAAGCCCAAGCTCACCAAGCGCAATAATATCTCTATCGTTACTTTGTCCGATCACGCTGTTGTAAATTGCAAGTGCGATCGCCAGATCAACAGCCGTATCTTTAATGTGGATGCCGCCAACTACATTTAAATAGATATCAGTCTTAGAGAGGCTTATGCCAAGTTTTTTTTCTACAATGGCAAGAATTTGGTGCAAGCGCGTTGTATCGATACCGTTTGCAATTCTGCGTGGATTTGGATAATCAGAATTGAGTGCAAGTGCTTGAATTTCAAGCAAGATAGTGCGCCTACCTTCTCGCGCCGCAAAAAGCATGCCGCCAGATTTCTCTTCTAGGAAAATTTCAGATGGATTAGAAACATCATGAAGACCAGTTTCTGTCATTTTAAAAATACCAATCTCGTCTGTAGAGCCAAATCTATTTTTGATACTTCTGAGAAATCTTAATTGTGATTCAGAAGATCCTTCGAATTGAATTACAGTGTCTACCATGTGCTCTAAAATTTTTGGACCAGCTAAATCACCGTCTTTGTTAATATGACCTACAAGAAAAACTGGAGTGTTAGTAGTCTTAGCGCAGCGCATCACTTTACCAGCACACTCTTTAATCTGGCTTGGTGAGCCTGGTAGAGAGTCGATTTGACTAGAGTAGATAGCTTGAATACTATCAATAATCACAAGATTTGGTTCTTCAGTTTCGATAGTGTCGATAATACGCGTTAAATTATTTTCTGCAAAAACCTTAATGTCAGAATTGATACCAAGTCTACTGGCACGTAATTTTAATTGTCTAGAAGACTCTTCAGCTGAGATATAGAGGACTTTAAGACCTTTAAAAGCAAGTTTACTTGCCACCTGCATGAGGATGGTCGATTTACCGATCCCAGGCTCCCCTCCAAGTAAAGTAAGGCTTCCGGGTACTATTCCTCCACCCAAAACTCGATCAAGTTCAAGGCTTTCTGAGAGCATGCGATTAACTTGCTCATCAGGAATCTCTCTTAAACTCATCAGCTGGGATTCTGCTCTGATAAATAAACTGCCGTCTTCTAGATTGCCACTTTGCCTCGCTTTTCGTAATGACGATTTGCTGACTTTATCAAAAGTAGCTTCTTTTAGTGAGCCCCAAGAGCCGCAAGAAGGGCATTTGCCAAGGTAGCTTTGAGACTCATTGCCACATTCTGTACAATAGAAAATAGTCTGTTGTTTAGCCATGATTAAATGAAACCTACCTTGTTTGTTTTTTGTGATTGATTTGAATCAATTAGTTTGTTGACTAGATAAAAAAGATCTTTAAGATTTTGATCGTGTTTAGAACTTTGTTTTTCTAGTTGATTAATTTTCAGAATGATTTCTTGATTATTAATGAGAAATTCCCTCATTTGGACAAAGGTTCTTACTATTTTGATACTCATATCTATTGCTTGTTTGCTACTGAGAATGGCGGCAATCATTAAAACACCATGTTCTGTAAATGCGTAAGGTAAAGTTCTTGAGAATTTTAATTTTTTAAGGTGGTCACAATTTGTGACCACCTCTTCTTTTTCTATCTCAGAGAGTTGAAATCCGAAATCTTCAGGAAATCGCTCTGAATTTCTTTTAACAGCTTGATTAATAGCTTTTGTACTAGTTTCATAAAGTCTTGCTAAATCAGCATCAATAATGACAGATTGCCCCCGTAAATAAAGGATGCTGTCAATGATTTTTGTTAATTTAACAAGAGCCATATAGATATTATAGCACTTATATATGTAAGAGAAGTAGAGACTTGCGCTTTTTGCTAATATTTTTGAAGCTTATTTTATAGCAATTATTTTAATACAAAAAAAGGAAAATATTTTATGTCATCAATCGTAGTAAGCCCAGCGCAAACAAACCCAGTAGCATCAGCTTCTCAATCAAGACTAGTAAAACAAGTTTTAAAGTCTGATCTGAATGGAGTGCAAAAAGCCCTTAGAGCTGCAAGTGTCGATGATATTGCTAATGCAATTAGAGCAAACAATAATATTGTTGCAGCAGAGGTTAAAGGTGGTATAGTATTCCTCTAATGTTTTGTTAATCAGTTTTCGCTACAATTAAATTTAAATTTTCGTTTTTTATACTTACGGAATGTTTCTGTAACAATACGCAATAAATCATTTTTACATTTATAAAGAATATTTTTATGATCGGATTCTTTAATAATTTTCCAAACTTCTTCTGAATAATTCAGATCTGGGCTATAAGGCGG
>CAIYXB010000035.1 GCA_903930015.1 uncultured bacterium
GACATTACCCAAATGGAATGTCGCAAAAAGACCCGGTCGGAGAGGGGCAGATTTGCTAATCAGTCAAAACAATTTATAATACTCATTGATGAATCTTCAAGAAAGAGAAAAAAACATAATTGCTGGGCTTTTTGTTGTTATTGTCTTTGTTTTATTTTTTGTCGTTTATAAACCAAGTGTTGAAAAAAATGACAATTTTAAAAACCAAGTTAACTCTCTAAAATCAGAACTTGCAAAACCAATAGTAACTAGAGACTCAGTAAAAGAACTTCAAGAAAAAGTTCAAGCTATTAAAGATGAAATCACCGAATTAAATCAACAACTACCACTAACTGAAGAAAGAGGTTTTTTAATTAAAGATCTTGAAGATCTGGCAAAAGAAAATCATATTGAAATATCAAGTTTTATTCCAAAAGAAGCAATCCCTATATCAATGTCCGGTAAAGAAATTGATCCAAGAGCAAGCAGATACCAAAAAAAGACTCAGGCTCTTGAACAAAGACAGGCGAGGGTTTTGAAAACTATTATAAGTATTGATGCCAGTGGGAGCTTTAACGACATTATGGGATTCTTTGAAGATATCATTACCTACTACAGAGCAGTCGAAGTCTCTGATCTAGTTATCACAAGAGCTGGCGCTGCTGGAGCTAGTAAAAGTGCTGATAAAAGATTTGGTGGTGGTAGTAAAACCAGAGAAGATCCTGTTCAAGCAGCAAGAAACATGAATCTAAACATAAGTTTTACTTTACTTGCGTTTACTTCGATCGAAGAGCCTATCAAAGAACCTATTAAAAAACTTAAAGAACAACCTATTCAACAAAATGGTTAAAGCACCAAGAGGAACTCAAGATATATTTGGCAACTCTTCTGCAATTTGGCAGAGGATAGAAGCTACTGCAATTAAACTCTTTAATGAAGCAGGTTTTCAAGAAATAAGAACTCCTATATTTGAATCAAGTGAACTTTTTAGTCGTGCTGTCGGTGAATCTAGTGATATCGTCAACAAAGAAATGTATACCTTTAATGATCGCAGTGAAAGGTCTCTAACACTAAGGCCAGAAGGAACTGCAGGTGTTGTTAGGGCTTTTATCGAAAATTCTTTTGATCGTGAAGGTCTGCCAGCAAAACTTTGGTACAGAGGACCGATGTTTCGCTACGAACGCCCGCAAACTGGTCGCTACAGACAATTCCACCAAATAGGCATTGAAGCAATTGGTGCAAAAGCTCCTTATATTGACCTTGAAATCATTAAGCTTGGTGTAAATTTCATACAAGACTTAGGCTTAACAAATTTAACTTTGCATATAAATTCTCTAGGCAACAGTAGTTCTAGAGAAAATTATATAGCTGCTTTAAAAGTTTTTTTAAAAGAAAGTCTAGAACATGTTTGTGAAGATTGCCAGAGACGTTATGAACAAAACCCTCTCAGATGCTTAGATTGTAAAGTACCTGAAGATCAAAAAATCTATCAAAATGCACCAACCATTATCAAATACCTTGATGAGGAATCTCAAAAAATTTGGCAAGAAACTCAAAACGGTCTAACAGAGCTTGGTATCAAATATCAAATAGATGAGAAATTAGTGCGCGGGCTTGATTACTACACACATGTTGTATTTGAATTGAAAACTAAATCAGAAAAACTTGCCGGACAAAATACTGTTCTTGCGGGCGGGCGCTACGATAACTTAGTTAAAAATCTAGGTGGAGGTGATTATGCTTCAGTCGGCTGGGCACTTGGCATTGAAAGGATCGCTACTTTAATTGAAGAAACTCACCAGATAAGCAAACTATATATCATCTCTGACTCGCCCATAGAAGCTCTTAAACTTGCTGATAAACTACGACTCGAAACAAAAAAGATTGCTATAGAGCTTGCCTACGAAGAAACTAAATTTAAAAAACAGCTTGAAAAAGCCATTAAACGTGATTACCAGTGGGCTTTATTTTATTTAAGTGAGGAAAGGAATTCTGGCTTATTTAAATTAAAAAATCTTCGTGAAAATAAGGAATACGATAAACTAGATTACAGTCAAGTTCTAGAGCTGCTTTAAAATGTATAATACACCTGATGCAAAAGATAAAATATTGTGCTCACTTCTCTATACTGGGATTTTTATACCCTTTGCAACTCTTGCTCCGATTGTTTGGATTGTTGTTGCTAATATCAAAAAAATCTACCTAAAAGAATTTGTAAAATATCACTGCTTCCAGGCTGTTTTATTCAATATGATAATTTTCTTTTTACCTGGGCTTTTTGATTTACTCGTATCTTTTATTGGTAATATCCTTGAGGTTTTTATTGTTTTTGCTCAGTCCTTGAATCTTCCAGAAGAGATACAGGGCTTTATAATAAGCTCAGAGAGTCTTCTTAACCTTCTTAATCAATTCAAAGCCCTTATACTTCAGATTTACTCAATCTTTATCAAAGTGCTAACTTTTTATGCAATAGTCTGGACAGCTCGTGGCAAATTTACTTATATACCGCCTATATCTCAAGCTGTTAACCAGCTTTTAAGATAGTCAGCACTTACGCATTTGACTAATTTTAGACTGTAGAGAATAGTCACAAGCTTGCTTGATGGCTATGAACGAAAGGATAAAAGGAACTTTACTGCGTTAATTCTCGGCTCAAAATGCTCATTTACAACCAGTAATACCAACCCACATATTAAACTATCGTGCCAAGCAGGGCGATTTAGCTCTGCGACAGGCACACAAAAAATCTATGTGGGATTAGTTGGTATGTTTAGTATAAACTGCGCTTTTTCGCCTCGAATATGCCTTGTACTAAGCTAAATGTGTAAGTCCTGTTAGTTACAATAGACCTTTTGTGAAAGTCGGAATTATCCTTAGCGCAACTTCCGCCGAGTGGCGTCGTTGCGACCTTTTTTCGGGCGACATCTACTGCGAAACGATGTTTCGCAAGATGTCTAATAAGCTTGAAAATATCGACCAAATAGCTTAAAACTAAAGCCACACAAAGTTAATTTTTTCCTATCAAAGACCCCCTATTTAGCTTGCATTTTCTAGTCAGAAAAGATAAGAAGCGTGGAATATTATTTTTAGTTATGTTTTTAGCAGAAGGAATTATTAACAACTTTATTGAGGCTATAGATGAGTCAGACTTGGCTTATATAGACGAACTTGATGATGCTAATGCATTTGAACATCTTGCAAAACTGTACAAACTCAATTATGGAGCACTTCCTAGCGGCACAGGAATTTATTTTTTAAGAACTAAATTCCAATTAGGCACTCCAGAAGACAATTTGAGATTTATTCCTAGTAGTTTTTTTTAAGGCCAAAGCCTTATTATCTTAAGCTTATTGACTTTATATGCTATTATTAGCCGCTATGACTAAAGTTTTTTACGAAGTAGACGCTAATTTAGAAATCATCAAAAGCAAAAAAGTAGCTGTAATAGGTTACGGATCTCAAGGGCATGCCCATGCTTTGAATTTAAAAGAAAGCGGGGCTGATGTGAGAATTGGACTTTATAAAGGTTCAAAATCATGGGCTAAAGCTGAAGCAGATGGTCTGCGTGTAACAACTGTAGCTGAAGCAACAAAAGAAGCTGACGTAATTATGATTTTGCTTCCAGATGAAAACACGCTGAAGTTTATAACAACGAAATCAAACCTAATTTAAATAAAACAAAAACTCTTGCTGTTGCGCATGGTTTTTCAATTCACTTTAATCAAATAGTCCCACCATCGGACATTGATGTAATTATGATTGCACCAAAAGGTCCTGGTCATAGAGTAAGAATTGTTTTTGAGCAAGGTTTTGGAGTACCTGCCTTAATCGCTGTCTACCAAGACGTTACAGGGAAAGCAAAAGACATCGCACTTAGCTATGCTAAAGGTGTTGGTGGAACAAGAGCTGGGGTTTTTGAAACTAATTTTAAAGAAGAAACTGAAACTGATTTATTCGGCGAGCAAGCTGTTTTATGTGGTGGACTTTCAGCACTAATTAAAGCTGGTTTTGAAACTTTAGTTGAAGCTGGTTACTCTGAAGAAATGGCTTACTTTGAATGTCTTCATGAAGTTAAATTGATTGTTGATTTAATTTACGAAGGTGGACTTGCAAAAATGAGAGACAGTATCTCAAACACAGCAGAGTATGGTGATTATGTTTCAGGTCCAAAAGTTATTGATGCTGGTGTTAAAGCTCGCATGAAAGAAGTTCTTGAAAATATCACAAGTGGTAAATTCGCACGTGATTGGATACTAGAGAATCAAGCTAACCAAGCTAGTTTCAAGGCTACACGCGCTAATGAAGCTGAGCATAGGATCGAATCTGTTGGTAAGAGCTTAAGAGGTCAAATGGATTTTTTGGCACATCAAAGAACGGTTGCTGCGAGTAGCTAGTTCTTCACACTTATTTGAAGTAAAGTGAATATCCTGAAGCAAGCCTCCATGCAAGCAATTTTAATTTGATTCCTTAGACAACCACTCAAATTATATGAAATATAGTAAACCAAAAAAGCTTTCGGAAAATTTTCAACACCCTGGAGCATATCGGATTGATGTAGCATTTTAGTTTTGCGAAGCAAAACAACGAAAACATCATCACAGCAGCTGCGCCGAATGCGCAAGGGTTGTTAAAATTTGGAGAAACTTTTTGGTTAACTATACTATAAGCACTCAAACTGCTGACGAGCAAGATCCTAAATAAGTTTATGCAAATCTTCTTTATACTCTTCGGATATAGCAACCGTAAAAAAGTTGTTAATTTGTCCTGGGCGACCAAGATATTTAAATTCCTCACCAATACAAATCTCTGATTTATCATTAAGACTAGTATTGAGTTTTATAATGTCACCTTTTTGTAAATTTACAACTTCTGTTAAAAGAAGTTCACCTCTTGCAAGCACTATCTTTACTGGAAGCATGCTGTTAGAAAGTTTTTTGATAATAAAATCTTTTGAATCGTCTGTTGAAAGCTTGTCATTACGGTAAGATGATTGTCTTGTTAAAGTCGCGATCACGTCTTCCAAAGCAGAATAAGGTATGCAAATAGACATCAATCCTAAATCATTACCAACTTCTACATTGATAGTGATAAGCGCAACAATATCAGAAGGAGCTGCTATTTGAGCTGCCGAAGGACTATTTTCAAGTGCGACAAGATCAACTTCGTCAGTAGCTGGAATTAATGCTTGCCAAGATTCAGGTAAAAATTGAAGTATTCTTCTAAGTGTATCTTTGACAATACCTACTTCAACATCTGAAAGCTCGTCTGATTTTAATGTTGACTTCCCAGAACCACCTAAAAGTCGGTCTAACATTGCACCAAGCAAATGACGCTCAATACCAGTACAGAATTGAGTTACAAGCGGATACATATTAAGTACACCAACAATTAAATCTTCTGGCATCGACTCAACATAGTCGCCGTAAGTAAGCTGTTGAATATTTGCAACAGAGAATTCTATTGGCATCCTTAGAGCTGAATTTAAAGCAAGAGATACTTGCCTGCAAAAATGTTCATGAATACCACCAAGAACTTTTAAATGGTCTTTTGAGAACTTATCAGGGTTCTTAAAGTTATAATCCTTGATTTTTTTTACTTTGTTACGAACTAATGTTGGCAGCAACTCGTTTTCACGAGCTCTTTTGTTAGGTAAATTTTTATTAAATAGATTCATAAATCACGTGCCTTTTCTCTATTTACTCAATCTTTATTGAACAATAAAGTCAGTGAAATAAATATCATAGATTTTAAATTCACCGTGCATTACTTGATCCAAAGCTTCTTTGAGTTCTGATTTTAAAGCAATTTTATTTTCATAACCAATTACTTCTGCGGATGACTTACGTGAAAGTGATGTGATGATCACATCTTTAATTGCTGGCATTAAGTTTTGCAAATCCTCTTCTATACGAAGATGATAAGCATGCTTCTCTTCACCTTCTAATGCAGCATAGCCTTCAAAATCTTCTGAGTAGAGCTTACCAGTAATAGAAAGTTTCAAAAATCTACTTCCGCTAACATCAGCTAAGTTCACAACAAAATCACCTAAAGGAAAAATCGGTAAATGATCACTCTCATTAGGTTCTCTTTTTTCTTCTATCGTCTGATTAACAGTAATAGTTTTTGGTGCAAGTTGAAAGGCTAAAAAAGTACCTCCAAATGCAGCTACAAAAATGAAGAGTATCAAGACAATCATGTTTGGCGATTTATCACCGCCAGCTGCTTTGTCTTTTTCTTTCTTTTTATCTTTTTCTTCTGCCATGAAATATTTATTCCACGAAGTCTAACTAAAATTCATCTCGACTAAACTACCGACAAGGTAAGATAAGTTTTAGTAACACCTGATCACGTAATTAATGCACAATAAAATCGATACATTATTTTGAGTAATACTTTAATAACAGTCCCTGAATATTGACTGGGATTAATCCATCAAACAACCTAGATGATTGGATAATACTGGCTTTTTTACTGACTAACTGCTCTTTTATCAAAGAAGAAGAAACTAAAAAATCAAAATCTTCTACCAAATGATATTTAATAGGAAGATCACCTAGATTACTTAGACTATGATCATGACGACTAAAAATAATAAAAGTTAGATTTTGACAAAGATATTCAAAATCATTCCAATCCTGTAAATTTTTAAGGTTGTCACTCCCAAGAAGCATATACAACTGTGTGTTAGGACAATTTTTTTTATACTCTCTAACTGTAAGTGAAGTATAAGAAGCCCCAGCCCGATCTAATTCGGTTGTATTGATTCTAACCTTCTCATACTTAAAAACTTCATTTAAGAATTCCAATCTTTGCTCAGCTGTGAAAAGATTTTCTTTTTTGAATGGAGATAATTGAGCTGGAATAACATCAATAAAATCAAAATCAAAATTCTCAAGACAATACTCAAGCATTTTTACGTGTCCTAAATGCACAGGGTCAAAGCTACCACCAAATAAAGCGATTTTACCCATTAGATAAGCTATCTAGTTTGACCTTTTCCTTCAATAATAAATTTATAAGTACAAAGCTCGCGAGCACCAATTGGACCGCGTGCATGCATTTTACCTGTACTAATCCCCATTTCAGCTCCATAGCCAAATTCATCACCGTCAGTAAATCTTGTTGAAGCATTGACATAGACGCACGCTGAACTAACCATTCTTTTGAAATAATCTGCACTTTGAATATCATCTGTAACAATTGCTTCAGAGTGTCCTGTTGAATAAAAATTAATATGCTTCACTGCTTCTTCAACATTCTCAACAACTTTCATTGAGACTTTTAAGTCTAGATACTCAGTAGCATAATTTTCATCAGTAGCTTCTTTTACAAAAGGGAATTGACTTCTTACCGCTTGATCTGCAAAAATCTCAACTCCATGTTTTACAAGCTCATCAACTAAGACAGGAAGTATCTCGTCTTTAATATCTTGATGTAATAAAATAGTCTCACAAGAATTACAAACGCTTGGTCTTTGTACTTTTGCGTTAATAGCAATTGCTACAGCTTTTTCAATATCTGCAAATTGATCAACATAAGTATGGCAAATCCCGCCACCAGCGCCCATTACAGGAATAAGCGAGTTGTCCATAACAAATTTGTTTAAGCTCTCTCCACCACGCGGAATCACAAGGTCAATTTTTCCCTGTGCACGCAAAAGTACCTTACAACCTTCACGAGATTTATCACCTAAATACTGAATCGCATCTATAGGAATTTTTGTTTGTTTTAAAGCACGATAAATAACTTCCATGATAGCAAGGTTTGTATTCCATGCTTGCCTTGAACCTCTTAGTACGACTGCGTTACCTGATTTAATTGCAAGAGCAATTGCGTCCGTTGTCACATTTGGTCTTGCTTCATAAATAATTCCGATCACACCAATCGGAACACTAATTTTTGTAATTCTCATACCATTTGGGTGTTGCCAGCCATCTAGGACTTCATTAACTGGGTCTTTCATGTTTATGATTTTTCTAATGCCATTGGCCATTGACATGATGCGATCGGTATTGAGCATTAATCTATCTTTCAAGGTATTTGAAAGACTTGCGTTTTCAGGACTATTAAGATCTTGCTTGTTTGCTTCTACTATATAGTGAGTTGATTCACGAAGCTCACGCTCTAAAAGATCAAGAGCATAATTCTTATCAGCTTCAGAAATATTTGCCATAAAAATGGCATTTTTCTTAGCTAATTTGATTTGGTCATTGAGCTTAATGATAAGCTCAGCCCTTTGTTCTTGGCTTAAATCTTGGCTATCTGTGGCACATTCGCTACTCATATTTACCTATTATATCGAAATAAAGCAAAAAAGTGCTTCTTTTTACCAAGTCTTAACCCAGATTCTATACCTTAAGTGTATATGCTACACAGTCATGAAGAGCGAGTACTAAACGGATTACTAAATGCAGTTAGTGATAGGCAACAATTACTTGCAAATAATTTAACCAACGTCAGCACACCAGGCTATGTCAGACAAGACATGGATTTCAATGATGTACTGAGAGATCTTAAAAATTCTAATTCACACAAGAGCGTGGACAAGATGATTGAAGATGCAACTTTCCGTGATCAAAATCAAAAGCCAAGTTATGAAAACGAACTTGCAGAAATGTCTAAAAACCAATTGCACTATGTTTTACTAACAAGAATTAATGGACATATTTATAAACATTTAGAAGAATCAACACAATCAGGTAGGGCAGCATAATGAGTTTATTTAGTATCTATGAAACAGCACATAACGGCTTGAAGGCATCAAGAGGTGTAATGGAAATTGCATCTGATAACGTTGCAAACATGCTTACACCAGGATATAAAGCAAAAAAAGCTATCTTGTCTGCAAAAGGTGACAACGCAAGCTTTTCAGAGGTTGTTGCTGAAATCGGTAATCATAATGGTGTAGCTTCACTTATCAAAGGCAAAGAGGGACGTGGTGCACAAATAGCCGAAGTAACTATCGATCAAAGAGCTGGTGTTAAAGTTTTTATGCCAGGACATCCACTTGCTGATGAAAATGGAAATGTTGAGATGTCAAATGTTGATGGTGCAAATGAAATGATTACCATGATGGATGCAGTGCGCCAGTACAAAGCAAATTTAAGTATTGTTGAGATGGCAAAAAAGGCTTCACAAGAGGCACTTAATATGACTAAGAATTCTTAGAGTCCGCTTCTAGTCCGCGACTGTAGGCGGACACTTAAGCTGCTAAAGCTGAAAGCTCTGGAAGCTCGACACCCATTGGTTTTGAAATTACTCTTGCAAGATTATAAAAACCCTTTCCAAAAGCTGATTTATCGACTTTATTTAACTCATATTTTGGTGCGGTGTCCTCATGTTCTTTATAAGCACCATAACCTTCTTTGAATGCTGAAACTGCAATCCAAGAAGCAAGAACAGGCTCAAGAATATTGGCAAGTCTAGGACTCACAGCGCCAATTGCCTGCCTTAACATAAGTGAAAATGAATTAGATCCACAAATATAATCTTGATTACCAGAAGTAAAAGCCCCATCAATCTCTTCTTTGTTATGCTCGTTATAAGATGTTTTTTGAATATCAAAAGCAAGTCTTCTTTTAGCAGCGCCCGTCATCCACATTAAGCCAGCATTTAGTGTCGGGAAAAGTTTTGTTGAAATAAAATGCAAAGCTGGAATCTTACTTGAAAAATCAAGTGCTTGCTTGCCAGTAATTGCTGCTGGTAGAGCTTTAAAAGCAATCACTAAGCCAGACAAAGAAGAGGTAAGCATGTTTAAACCACCAATAAGTTTGTCTTGTGTTTTAACAAAATCATTAGTTGTTTTTAAATTTTCTCCTTCTTTAGTTTTAATACCAAATAAAAAGGCTACAACTTTTAAAAGTTCCGCTACAGCGGGATTAATTTCTTTGTGACCTTCTTGAGCTGCCACTAAATGATTCTCAGAAAACTCGCCAAAAGCTTCATGCATATAAGAAACCCAATCTGCTTGAAAGCCCGTGAAAAGCGATCCTGCCGCAGCCATGGCAAACTCAAATAAGGAAGCTTTCTCAGCTAATTCACCAAATTCTTTTAGCTTACGCATTTTAGTTTTTGCAGAAGCTTTTTCAGGAGTCGAATGTAAAGCTGAAATATCTTTTGTAACAGGAGTTAAAACTGTCCCTTTCTTTTCTGCGCTAGAAGCTAAAACCTGTTTAGGAAAACCACGAGTCTGCGATATTTGAGTTAGGTTTGCGCTTGGTTCCAAGTAAATACGGGCCTTATTTAATGTTTTCTATTGAGAATCATTCTCAAGCTATGTGTATTTATAATATCTCTATTGAGAATGATTTGCAATAACTTTATGATCTATTTATTTTTTCATAGTCCTAATTACTACAGATCCTTAAAAATTCAAGCAAATCAAGACATAAAATAGGTTGTTTTAAAAAGCTTCGCTAAAATTAGGCTTATGACAAATGAGTACGACTGCATTATTATCGGAGCGGGACCAGCGGGACTTTCAGCAGGATTATATGCATCAAGAGGTAATTTAAAAACTCTTATTTTAGAAAAAGGTATTGTTGGCGGACAACTTCAGGTTACTCATGAGATTGAAAATTATCCTGGAATGGACCACATGACAGGTCCTCAAATCTCAGATGCGATGGAAACACAAACAAAAAGATTTGGTTGTGAAGTAATTACTAACGAAGGTGTGACTGCGATCGATTTGAAATCACAGCCAAAAAAAATTACTTGCGGCAATAAAACGTATCTAGCAAAGTCAGTAGTTATTGCAAGTGGATCTGATCATAATCACCTAGGCGTACCAGGTGAAGAAGAGCTTGGCGGAAAAGGTGTTAGCTATTGCGCTGTATGCGATGGTGCGTTTTTTAAAGAAAAAAATCTTGTTGTTGTTGGTGGCGGATCATCTGCTGTTGAAGAAGGAAGTTTCCTTACTAAGTTTGCATCAAAGGTAACACTCATACACAGACGTAATAGTTTACGCGCGGAAAGGATCTTACAAGATAGATTTATGAAAAATCCAAAAACAGATGTTATTTGGGATACGGTTGTTGAGAGCATTAACGGGGATATGCTTGGCGTAACCTCTGTCACATTAAAGAACATGAAGACAGGCGAAACTTCAGATTTTCCTTGTGATGGTGTCTTTATCTATGTAGGACTTTCACCAAATACACAATTCTTAGATGGCTCTGTCAAAATAGATGGCTCTGGGAAAATTATTTCTAATGAAAAAATGGAAACTAATATTCCGGGTATTTTTGTTGCAGGTGATGTCAGAAACACTCCACTTAAACAAGCCGTCACAGCAGCATCAGACGGTTCACTTGCAGCAACTATGGCGATTGGTTTTGTCGAAGCGCTTGAAAGTACGTAGGGTCAGGTCTCGATTTTCGCCTTTCTCGCGAATTAATATTATTTGTTATGATGTTAGTATTAGAACTGAATAGTTGTTTGTTCTGAGATATGAAAATTATATTTATAGTATTAATCTGTTTATTCTTTTTTCTTATAAAAGCTGAGGCATCCTATATACCTTTTACTGTTTCAAATGGTTCAACATCATTTCAAATGATTAAGACACTATTTTTCAATGGTGGTGTTTCGATTTCAAATCCAAGCTTAGGACGAGTAAATATTGAGCTTGCTTCTGCTCCTAGTAATATTTTTAATGGTTCTTTTGCAGACAATGCATTAATCAGAGGTGATACTTCCAGTACTACTATTCAAGCTTCTGGTGTTTTGCTTGATGATCTAAATAATTTAACTAATGTAAATTCTATGCATTTAAATCTTACAAGTTCTATGTCAGAAGTTTTAAGAGTAAATGGTGCTGTTCTTTTCAATGGTGTTGTTAAGTCAAATCCAGAGTTTGCTAATGGTAACTGTGGTGCTGCAAAAACTATAAACTGGAATAATGGTAATAATCAATCGATAACTTTAAATAATGCTTCTTGTACTTTAAGTTTTAGTGCACCTAGTGGAGTAGTTACAGGTAATTTTTTACTTAAAGTCGTGCAAGATGCTTCTGGTAATAGAACTGCAAGCTGGCCTGGGACTGTAAAATGGCCTAATAGTACTACTATTTCTCTTTCAACAGCGGCGAATGCTATCGATATGATCAGTTGTTATTATGATGGGGCAAATTACTTTTGCACTGCGGTATTTAATTTTGGAAGTTGTCCAACAAATTTCGCTTTTATTCCTGGTTCAGCAGGTTTTGATAGCTTTGGTAATGTGAATGCAGCATATCCATCAGGTTGGTGTGTCTCTCAGTACGAGATGACTCCACATAATACAGCGATATGGACTCGTGATGGAGCTTATGGCTGGCATTATATAACTTCATCAGGTGTAGGTAAAAAAATTACAGCAAAAGGAAATGGTGGTGACACTTTCCCTATTACTGTAATTACTCGAAACGAAGCAGCAGCAGCTTGCGCTAATGACCTTGTAAAAAAAGATGGCACTGTACTTACTAGTGGAAAACTTCTTACAGTTTACTGGTGGTCAAAAATCGGTCAAGCTATTGTTGATGATGGTATCAACTGGTCTGGCGGAACTCCAGGCTCTGGTAATCTTTCACGAGGTAATGCA
>CAIYXB010000036.1 GCA_903930015.1 uncultured bacterium
CTCAGACAAGAATTCACTCAAACTTATGCCTTCTTGAAATTGATATTTTACTTTTGCCATGATTTTATACCTCTCTTTGTATACTTACAAATATAAGGGTGTCATAGGTTTCAATAGTGGTTAGGAATTAAGGGGAATTAGGAAAAATTAAGGGTCTTTGCTTTATCAGCAATGGCTAAATTTAATCTCAGCGTCGCCTCTACTTCGTCCAATAAAAAAGCTCTATGCCCTTAAAAACAAGACTCTTTAATTGCCTTTATCCTAAGACTCTAAAAGAACCTTTATACTCGTCAGCCCTTTCTCCATATACTCTTGAAAATCATTTTCCACATAGTGTTTCAAGGGTAATCTAACTACATAACTACTGGGTCTAAAAGCAAAATTCCACACAAGCAAACTCTGATTTTTGCCAATTGGCTTAACCGTAAAATCTGAGATAGCGTATTTGATTGCATGAGTAATATCTCGTGAAAAATCCCACATTTGATATTTAAAAATCTTACCTGGTATGTTTAAAATTATCTGCTCAAGTGAAGTATTAGAATCCTCGTAGCAGACAAGTCTAGTAGAGTTTATACTACCCCAAACTTTACTACCCACAAGCTTTGTACCAGCAATTCCAGATACCTTATCTGTACTGTGAATAATTTTTTCAGGGGCTACATTATCAAACCATGCTTTTACATCGCCTGGATTTTTATTAATAACAATTTGAGCTTTTGTTGAAACATGAAACCCTTCTTCAATAGAAGGTTTTTTTTCAATTTGAAAATTAGAAATATTTTTTTGGCAAGATGATGCTAAAGCAACATTTGATAAACAAACTAAAAATAAAGAGATTAAACATCTAGTACAAAAGAACATCATTAGAATTCCTGATATCTTAGATTATATTAAGTTATTTGTCTAGTAAGCGCGCCGGCAGCACCAACAGCAGATCCTAAGCCACCTGCAACAACACCAACAGTCCTAGAAGATCCTTTAATCGTTTCTTGATAAGCCATATCCTCGTTCCTTAAAGCTTTAATCATATTTGCTGCATCGTATTGTTTTGGTAAATCTTTAAATTTGGTTTCCTCTAAAGCTTTTTGAATTTCAACATATCTTTGTGCCTCAGCAAGACCAGGTCTTACAAAAGCTAAACTAGATCCCCTTAACTCTTTTGGATCTATTTTTTTTGAATCTGAAAGATCATTTTGGGCTAGCCCAACTATATTAGTAGCCTGAACTGGACCGCTATAATTACCATTATGGTGAAAGTTAATACCTTCTACAGACATCTAATTTTAATGCTCCTCTGAAAAAAGAAAATTCTAGTAACTTGGCAACTCATGCTGCGCATGGTTGCTAACTATTTTCTAGACGCCCTATTGAAAAACTTCGTTTTTAAGGGCATCCTTACATTAACAAAAAAATGTTTTCATTTAGTTAAGCTTATAAAAGTTAAAATATAAGTTATGCCTAAATATTTTCTTTTTATGCTACTTGCGCTTTCAATCAGTTTTGGGCCAGCAAAAGCTTTGTTTTCTAAGTGCAACGACGATGACTACCAACGACCGACTTTACACGAATTCTACTCAAATACAGACATAAAAAAGGAAAAAGGGCTCTTAAAAAAGCTTTGCCTACAGCGAAAAGGGGAGGAAATCACCACTAAAGCCTCTTGGTACGCAGATAAGTTTCATGGTAGAAAAACAGCCAGTGGTGAGCTATATGACCGTAATCTCTATACCGCTGCGCACAAAACATTAGCATTTGGGACCTATATAGTGATTAAAAACCTAAAAAATGGGAAAGATGTAGTTGTAAAGATAAACGATCGTGGCCCATTTATTGCTGGCCGAGATTTAGATTTATCGCAGGTCGCAGCAAAGAAAATAGAGATGGTGAGTGAGGGTATTGCAAATATAAGTTACCAAGTCTTAGAAGATAAATGATTCTTTTATTACTCACTTAAAAATACCTAACTGTATTAATTATGGTAAGAATCGGAAAAAGTTCTCTTGTACGTTTTGCAATAGTTTCTTACTTAATAAGTATTCTTTTTGTAATTGGCCTGATAAAAATTTACTTTCATCTCACTGGAATGTATGACCTGATTATAGGTTTATTATCAGTCCCTACAACTATTTATTACACATTCAAAGTACTCAAATTAAAAAGAGCTTTTATTTGGCGAGCTTTAAATATATCTTTTAGAAGTCTAAAAAGATTTTTGCTATCATCAATCATGATTGTGGCTTTACTTGGATACATTGGTTATTGCTCGGTACAAATAAATGAAGTGATTTTTGAAACTAGTGGCAATGAAACACAAAGAATCTACAGCACAACAAAGAGATTTAGAACTCCAAGATCTAAACTTAAAACATCAAGATATCTAAGATAGAACATGTCATGCTCTTTATTTCGATTTGCACATTAGCTACAATTTATAGCTATGATAAAAAAATTATAAAAATTAGTTTGGTTCTTTCACTTTTGTTTTTAACGCAACAAGCAAAAGCTGATGAAATGACCATTGGAACTCAAAATTACACTTCAATAGTATCTCTTGGTCTAAAGTCTGATAATTACTATACTGTGATTGTTGCTGATGCTATTGAGGACACTACGGTTACAGCTGTCATTATATATATTCCAAAAGAAATTTTTGCAAATGGTACTTATGACTTAGCTTTTTTCGACTCTGATTCTGACTCATCAGTTGATGATGCTGTTCAAGCTTGTGAAAACCCTGATGCTGAGGATGATACTGAAATTACTTTACCTTCTACGAATAAAGTTTATATTTTAGGTGGCGTTACAAAAATTAGAGAAACTGGCAATTTTATAATTGGTAAAGGAACTACAATTGCAAACAAAAGCTTCAATGGAACAAAAGTTACTCTTAGCGGAATTGGGTCTGGTGAAGAATCTCCAAATATTGAACAAGTAAACTTTAGTATTGACGGGCAAATTCCGTTTACTACAGTACAATACAAAGTCTTTGTTTCTGAAGATTGCCAAGAAATTCTAAATAACAGCAAATTTTCTCTATCAAAAAAAGCTAAGAAAACTAGCTTTGCTTTAGATGCAACTGCAACTATTATTGTTAGCACTTTTGGATTCTAAAACAATTAACAAACCACTAAAACTAAAATCCCATGAGCTCGCAGTTCATGGGATTTTTATTTACATGGATAACAAAGCCTTCTCAAAGATAAAGTTGATTTACGACAAGCTTCAGTACTATTTTGAATACCATTTTTACTTTGCTGTTGCTGATAACTTGTTTCTATAGAATCATTTGTGACCAAATAATAATATGGAGTACCTGCTTTAAAGGGGTCCTTAAATTCAACTCTATACATTTCTTTCATGTCTGATAATTGAAAATCCTTAGAAATTGGAATGATTAAATGGAATTTACTATCATTTATATTCAGAACATACTTGAATGTTCCATCTGGACTAGTTTTAGCATTTTTTATTTGCTCGAGGATAGCTTCATGTTTTTTTTTTCGACAGATCTAGTATCTATCTGATTAGGGCTGTATCCTGGATTAGGACTAGCTTGAGGTCTTGAAAGTGTTTGCCCTTGAGATCGATTAAAATTATTTCCATAGGGATTAAAATAGTTTCTTGTAGGATTTTGAATTTGTTGGTTATAAATAGGCGCCCAATGTCCTAGTGCAATATTAGTCCCTGCAGCACCATAGGGTCCAGGTCCGTAATTTATACGCCTTCCAAAAATCTCGTTACCTGGATTTGAATAAAACTGCTGAGCCTGAGCTTCATTCGGTGCAGCAGAACTTAACAATGCTCCAGCACTTAAAGCTGCAATTTGCAAAGATTTTTGTAATAGCTGCGGAAGCTTCATTTAAGTTAATTCTAAAGCACTACTGTAGTGTCCTGAATTAGTGAGCCAATTTATTTAAAATACTTCTCTCAATCCAAATCTTCTTTACATCATTAATTTTACACTCTCCAGGATTAGAAATGAAAG
>CAIYXB010000037.1 GCA_903930015.1 uncultured bacterium
TAACTTAATCAGGACATATCTTGGAGCTTTTAATAAAACTTGTTACACATTTGCAAAATCAATAATTGAAGATAGGTCAAACACGTATAATTCGCTTTTTATACATTCACAAAGTGGTCTAGGTAAAAGTCATTTTTTAAATTTAATTGGTAATGAAACTAAAGAAACAAATCCTAAACTATCAATTAAATACGTAAGTTCAGAATCATTTATCAATGAATTAATCATGTCGATCCAAAAAAATCGCACTTTTAGTTTTAGAGAAAAATACAGAGATTTAGATGTACTACTGTTTGATGATTTTCAATTCTTGGAAAACAAAAAAACATGCCAAGAAGAATTTATTCACACTTACGAAAGCATTACTAAGCGTGGTGGAAAGATTATCATAGCGGCAAACAAGAACATAAGCGAATTAAAAAACTTAAATCCAAAGCTAAGTTCAATTATTAAGTCTGGTTTGGTGACTACCATAGAAGAACCTAGCGAAGAAGATAAAAACAAATTAATTGATTTTAAAATAAAAGAACTTAAAATCAACTTAAAAGATGAACACAAAAGATTAATTTATAAACTTGATGGTGATTGCATAAGAGAGTTAGAAGGAAATCTCTTACAAATATCTGCATTACAAAAATTCTCTGGATTAAACACTGATGATGAAGCTTTTACAAAAGTGTTTGAATGTAATTTTGCAACAAATTCCAGAGGACTTTCTGTAGATAAGATTATAGAGACAGTCGCTAAGTATTTTTATATTGACACTAAAGACTTAGTAGGAAAAAAGCGCAACGAAGAATTTACTAAAGCAAGACATTTAGCAATATATTTGATCTTTAATTTACTTGGTTTAAGTTATAAAAAAATCGGTTCTTATTTTTCAGACAGAAAACATAGTTCTATAATTCATTCGATTAAAACAATTGAGTCGGCTATTAACACTCAATTACCAAGTTCGAAATTCACGCAAGCTGCAATTCAAGATATTAAGAGCGAATTAGCGAAATACTAAGCCAAGCGATTTAGATAAAATACTCTAATAAATTGAGAAATTGTCATCAGCTCTAAATTCTGTGGCATTATGAAAATATGTCAACTACTGCTCAGACTTATACAAAAGAGAAGCCATTTCTAACAAATCTGTTAGCCAATAAGAAACTTAATAAGGAAGGCTCAAAAAAAGATACTAGACATTTTGTAATTAGTCTTAAGGGTAGTGATATTGAATACTTGCCGGGTGATTCACTCTATGTTTTTCCAGAAAATGAAGAGAATTTAGTTAATAAGATTTTAGATTGTTTGGAATTAGTAAAAACTCGTCAAGAAGAATTTTCAAGATTTACAAAAGAAGTAAATATTACAAGATCATCAACAAAACTCTTCAAATTAATAGAAATAAAACTTAAAGAAAAGGGCAACGTGGAGACGATAGACGCAGCTCAATACGAGGGTTACAACTTAGCAAGCATTATAGGTGATATCAAGAATAAATATTCATTAAGTTTTACAACAGAAGAAATTGTTGAAAACTCATCTAAGCTTATGGCAAGAGCTTATTCTATTGCATCATCACTTAAAGCTCACCCTCAAGAAATACACCTTTGTATAGCAAGAGTTGATGAAGAAATAAATGGTCAAAAAGTACTTGGAGTTTGCTCAAATTTTCTAAGTGAAAGAGTGGATTTAAATGGGATGAATCTAAGGATTTACCTTCATATTAATGAGAAATTCAGGCTACCTGAAAATCCAGAGACTGACATTATCATGGTCGGTCCAGGAACCGGAGTCGCTCCTTTTAGAGCTTTTATCGAGGAGAGAAATGCTCAGCGTGACTCAGGAGAGAAA
>CAIYXB010000038.1 GCA_903930015.1 uncultured bacterium
ACTTAAGCTTACTTAACCGTGCCTAGCGCAAAAAATCGGGCTGACTAAGCAAGCTAATTTCCATTGAGGTTTAATTACGATTGTTATTAGTACTAATTGAGTCTAATTGCAATCAAATGAAATCACCTTTTTTCGAAGCATTTGCGTAAGCTCATGCGCAGTAAAAAGAGTGATTTCATTTGAATTATGCAATAGAGTTAATGACTACTACTTATAGAATTATAAGATATTAACTCTCAACCATTTGCTTGCTTAGGCAGCCCGAATTTTTGCTTTGCTATTCACTAATCTCAAGCATTGTCTCTTGAAGCTGGTCTAGTGCCTCTTTTGCACTTAGTTGTTTGCGAATTACTTTATCGTATGCTACACGGATTTCTTTTTTATAGCGATTTGAATAACTTACTTTTGGAAAGTATCTTGCATTTGGGCTTTGCGCAAGATCAATAAAGATACTGATAAATTTATTTTCATGCTCTCTAAAAAAGCACTCGCTATGGTGCTTGCGAGTGGTAATCTTTTTTTGAGCAAGCGCTATGTACTCTGCGTTTTCTTTTTTTGCAAGCCATTGAATAAATTTTAGTGCTTCTTTTTTGTGCTGAGTATTTTTTGGAATTGCAAGTGAGTCGACTCTAATTAAAGTAGCTTTTTCGACTTTGCCCGGGAAAGCTGCAATCTCGACGTCAAGATCTTTAGCATAAATACTCGCTAGATTCTTCTCCCAGACTCCGTTTACTTCGATGCCTATTTTGCCTGAGTAAAATGGATTATCTGGGCTTTGGTAGGCACCAAAACCTTCTGAAAAACTCATTATTTTATCGGCTGGAATTTTTGATATAAATTTCTTTTCTATCCATTGCCAAGCTTCTAGATTCTCTTTTGAATTTGCTGAGATTTTTCCTTCACCATCAATCCAATTACCGCCAAAATAAAAAGGCAATATCTCACTAAACCAGCTTGGCCAGCTAGGTAGAAAGATCGGGAAATCACCAGTCTCTAGGCTTTTAGCAAAAGCAATTTCTATATCTTCTAAAGTCTTTGGTGTTTCCAATTGATATTTATTTAACAGACTTTTGTTTAAGTGCATTGCTTCAGATCCGCCCAGGAAAGGAAAAGCCCATTGTTTATTGTTTATGTTCAGTGCATCCAGAAATATTGGTATGAATTCATTTTGCTCAAAATAGCTCATATCTATTTCTTGAAGCGCATTTCTCAAGGCAAAATCTGTAACCATGTCTCCATCAAGATGTACTAAGTCTGGAGCTACATTGCCTACGATCGCAGTGAGAATTTTTTTGCGTGGCATAGAAATAGAAAGTATTTCTACTTTAAAACCATGATTCTCTTTGTTGAATTTTTCGACAAGAGCTTCAATTGGCTCTTTTTCAGTGCCACTCCAGTAGTGCCAAAAGCTGATAATTGTTTTATTGTCTTTGTTTTTTGGCTTGATTAATTCAAAAGCAAAACTGCTTGCGATTAAAATTAAAAACGCAATAAGTAAAAAAATATTTTTTTGGCTTTCGTTAATATTCACCTTCATTTATAAGCATAAGCTAAGTCCTTTTGGGGACTAATTTAATGTTTTACCTTTGCTGAAATTATCTAGAATCAATACTCGCGGGGTAACTACTCAGCCCTAAGATAAGATTTTTTTAATCAGGCCACTTTTTAAGCTTTTCAACGTCATAAGTACTATTGGAAGCTGCAATATTACTAAAAAAAATAGAGGAACTAGAAGCTCGTTGTGCCGAATGGGAG
>CAIYXB010000039.1 GCA_903930015.1 uncultured bacterium
GCTTTTGAAAGCCGATATTGCAATGCGTCATCGCGAGGAGCAGGGACTGCGTCGTGGCGATCCATTCCCTAAGCTCCAAATCCAAATCATGTTCCTGGAGAAGTTTGCACGTGATGAAGTCTATCTTGAAAAACTTTGTGCCTTACTTAATGAGATTGAGATTTTTAACATACAAATAAATACACCTTCAAGACCAAAGCCTGTCTCAAAAACTGGAGAGTATTGGATTGAGACTCGCGGTAATCATTATAGTGATAAGGATTCGTTAGTAACTCCTGATTACATTGAGTATAAAGAGCTGCCTGTTATTGATAAGGAGACGGCTTTTGAGATTGAAGCTAAAATGCGCAAGCTTCTAAAACAAGAAGCAAATATTGTTAATGTATATTCTCGTTAAAATTCATAACTCTCCATATAGTCTTTAAAATATAATATGCTTTTTACCCCATCCTTATGAAATAAAAATGGTTTGGCTCTTTTGCTTAGTTGCTCGAAATCCAATTCTGTACATCTTTTTAATACTTCTTTTTTGAGCTCTAGTGGGTTATCTATATTAAGTGCTTGTTTTAGATAGTTGTAATTTGGTTTTGTTTGTGGAGCAATAGAACTAATATCAAAAAGATCTCGCCCCATTTCTCTATCAAAAAATGCTCTAAATTTTTGTGACAAAGCTATATCCAAGGACAGGGTTTTGATTTGTGTAAACACATCAAATTTACTTAATGGCATAACTATGGATTCGTATTTTATTAATTGATCTTGTGAGTAAACTTTAATTAAGAGCTTTTGATTTTGGTGTGCAGAAAGATTGTAATTAAACATTAAACTTGGGAAATAAATATTATGATGAAACACAGTTTCATTTACTCTAGTATTTTTAATTTCGATATCAAAATTCATTAAACTAAGATCTTTTTGAATTTTTTCTGCGATCTCATTCCATTCGTTTAGTTGAAGTCCTTTGTTGTCAAAATCTAAATCCTCTGAAAATCTTTTAGTATTATAAATTAATCGAAGAGCAGTTCCCCCGATAAAAACTAATCTGTAAGCATGTTTTGAATTGAAGATGGATTTGAGTATTTGGCATTGAAGATATTCTCTGAGCATATCTTTAGTTTTGTCTGCACAATTATCGGGGAAGTATCTTTTTATTTCTTCTAGTCTAAGCATTTTCTATTCCTTTAAGTAGATTCTGGGCTCTTTTTTCTAGTGATTTATTTTTAAATTTTTCAAGATAAAATTTAAATTTCTCTTTATCAAGTTCTTCTTTAAGTAATCCTAGATCTAATCTCATATCAATAAAATTTTTTTGAGATTTAACTGATGCATTTAGATATAAAAAATCTAGCAAAGCTTTTTCTAATTCTGCAAATTTATAAGTAAACCCACTGTGATTGATTACGGTGTAACCAAAAAATAATTCTTTTTTGATATGACGATATATAAATGGACTCATATCAGTGTAAAAATCTTTTGTTTTCCTTGTACTCACAGATGTAACAGCATGAACTGTTTCAGGTATCAAGCCAAAGCTTGATAATGCAAATTCTAAAGAAATATATGATGGTTGATAAAGTTCGTGTGCAAGTGCATAAAGACCGGCATCTGGATATTCTTTCTCGGTAAAAATATATTTACCTCGGATGATTTTTTTTATTAAGCCTTTTTTTTGCCAATCAAAAAGTAGCTTATCGTTAAAATTTGGATCAATAAGTTTAATTGCATTTTGATCAAAGACGGTAAGTTTTTGTAGTTTTTTTCTTAAAATTTCAAATTGCATTTATTTCTATAAAGTTACAAAAAAGTAACTCTTTAGAAATATTATACCCTTTTTTTGTTAATGTTTATCAAAAAGTGGTATAATGTGAACTGTAACCCTGGTAGGACATGGGTTATAGTTCATGGATAGAGACTTCTACATATATTCAATATTAAATTCAAAATCAACTGTTTTTACTCCAACAGATTTGGCCCTTTTATGGAGAGAGTCAAATCGTAA
>CAIYXB010000040.1 GCA_903930015.1 uncultured bacterium
AAGCATCTACAAAGTTTTCAATGTCTTGTTGGCTGTAGATGTTTTGTTTGTCTAACTTAGTTGATAAATCATAAACAATGTCTGGATTTGTTGAAGCTAATAATTGAGAGTGTTCATAGTAAGGTTCAAAAGCTAAGCGAATTGTCTCAACATCGTTAACAAAGTCTAAAACATAAGTTAAATCTTTACCTGGATATGTTCTATTTAATCTTGAAAGTGTTTGAACAGCAGTAATACCATCAATACGTTTATCCACATACATGGCAACTAATAATGGCTGATCGAACCCTGTTTGAAATTTATTAGCGACAATCAAAATCTTATTCTCTTCATTAGTGAAGCCTTCACGAATTCCAGTCCCCCTTAAAGCTTTATTCATATTTATTTCAGTGAATGAATCGGAGCCATATTCGGCATCATCAACCTCACCAGAAAAGGCAACAAGAATAGACATTTCTTTGTCATACCCTTCTGACTTAATATACTTTTCCATTTCAATTTTGTAACGAACAGCAGCTTGCCTTGAATCAGTCACAACCATTGCCTTAGCTTGGTTATCTAATCGCCACATTACGTTAGCTCTGAAATGCTCAACAATGATCGAAACCTTTTGTGAAATATTGTAAGGATGGAGTCGGACCCAGCGTGCAATTGTTTTTGCAGCCTCTGATTTATCAACATCTTTATCATCCCAATCTTTTCCACCATGCGCTAATTTATAAGCTACCCGATAAGGTGTGAAGTTCTGTAACACGTCTAAAATAAAACCTTCCTGAATAGCTTGTTTCATTGTGTACAAATGAAATGGTAAAGGCATTCCGTTTTCATCTTTGCGCCCAAATAATTCCAAGGTCTTACCTTTTGGTGTTGCTGTGAAAGCGATGAAACTTATATTACTTGGCAATGCTCGAGCTTCTGTTTCTCTAATTAAGTAATCTTCGTAGGATTCGTCATCTTCAACATTAAACTGATCACCACCTAAAACTTTACGAAGTTGACTAGCCGAAGAACCCGTTTGTGAAGAATGTGCTTCATCAGCAATAACAGCGAAGTTTCTATTTTTAAGTGTTGTGGTCTCGCGAATTTCTTTAAGGATAAACGGGAAGGTTTGAAGTGTGACAATAACAATCATCGCGCCATGCGTTAAAGCCTCGACTAACTGACCTGATTTTGAACCCCGATCAGAATCAATAGAAACTACAACCCCTGCAGTTGAGGAAAATTGACTTATCGTATCTTTAAGCTGCTCATCTAAAACTGTACGGTCAGTGATAACAATAACGGTATCAAATACCTTTTTATCCTGGTTATTATGAAGCGTTGAAAGTTGATGTGCACTCCAACCAATGGTGTTTGATTTGCCAGACCCTGCTGAATGTTGGAATAAATAATTTTTACCAGCACCCTCTTCTTTAACGGCACTAATTAATTTTGTTACTGCATCTAATTGATGGTATCTCGGAAAAATTAACGTCTCTTTAGTTTTTTTAGCACCGTTTTTATCTAAAGTTGTTTTTACTTCTAATTGTACAAAGCTCTCTAGAATCTTTAACCACCGATCTTTTTGAAAAATTTCTTCCCATAAATAGGCTGTTTGATAACCTTCTGGGTTAGGTGGATTACCTTTAGCTCCGTTATTACCTTTATTAAATGGCAGGAAGAATGTATTCATACCATCAAGCTTAGTTGTCATCCAAGCTTCGGAAGTTGAAACAGCAAAGTGAACTAAGGCACCACGTTTAAATTTGAGTAAAGGCTCATCTTTCTTGGTAACTTGGTCGCGTGGATTACGATCTGTTTTATATTGGTTCTTAGCGTCGTCAATTCCTTGAGTGAAATCAGTTTTTAGCTCAATCGTTGCAATAGGAATGCCATTAACAAAGAGAACTAGGTCAATAGAGTTCCGATTATTAGATGAGTAATGAACCTGACGCATAACGCGAAGTCTGTTTTTACTGTAGCGACTTTTAACTTCTTCGTTAAATCCATGTGATGGAGCAAACTGAACAACATCAAAGCCATTTGAACCTGCTCCAGTCGACTTAAATCCTTTTCTTAACGCATGAAGCGTTCCTTCAGAGTCTTGAACTTTAATTAATCTATCGAGAAGAGTATTTTGTGAAGCTCCGTTATGAAAACTTTTTAGCCTCTCCCAAGATTCAGGTTGAGTATCTGCAATAAATCCTAGTAAGTCTTCAGGAAATAAAGCGCGCTCAACGTCATAACCTCTATCATCTTTAGAATAGAGCCAGCCTTGTGAATTTAGATAATCACAAACATCTTGTTCAAATTGATATTCGTTATGAATCATGCCACTTCCTTAATTTGATAATTACGCACATCTATCTGACCAGTTACTGATTCTGAGATTAAAGCTGAGCGACGCTCCGCAAGTAGATTTATTGCAATCTTCGATTTATTAATTAAGTCATCAATTTCGTTACAAGTTTTGTTTATGAATTCTACTATTTGTTGCTGCTCTTCATCAGGCGGAATTGGTATATAGACGTTATTAATTGAATGCTGACCTAATCCGTACCTTGTTAAACCATTCGCTAAAGTAGCAAATTTCGATTTCAAATAATTCGAATCGAATAGTCTTTTGACAAACATTCCATTAATTTTAGTGGCTCGAATTATCGATAGGTGATAACCGCAAACAACACCGATTAGATCCATAGGAACATACGCCGCTATTGCTATGTCATCTGGTGACTCAGAGTCTTTCGTAATGATCACATCACCTTGTTTTAATGTGAATTTCTTGATTTGCTCAGGTGTCGCTGTTGCTGACATGAATTCCATGTCCTCTTTTATTTGTTCGTTGTAGTAGACATCAGTGTAGTTACAGAGTAAACAAGGAACGTCTCCATCAATAGTTTTCTTATCAACATTGCTAGCCATTACATCAACAACAAATTTGAGCTTCTTAACGTCCCAATGCTGGGGAACCTTATCCAACCACTCAACTTCAGACTCTTTCATCTTGGCTTTTGGATCAATCCCCTTAGTCACAGCATTTGAAATTACAGCTTGACGCTTTTCTTTTAAGAGGTCGATAAGAGATTCTTGTTCCAAGATAAGTTTATCGATTTTAGATGTCTCATAATTTAAAAAAATTGATATCGATTTCTGCTCTTCAATTGATGGAAAAAAAAAGGGTATTACAAGTAAATCTTCGGCTCCTAAGGTTTGTCTTACCCCCTCACCTAATTTGTTAAATACTTCGCGCTTATATAAATCAGTAAAAAACCAATATGCAAAACTTGGAAAAATTTTGTTTTGGATGGGCTCCAGGCGAATATAAGCGGGACTCATAATACCTTCCTCATGAACTAATCCAACCCTACTAGTTTTTATATTCTGCAAATCTATAAGCTTAAAAACTAAATCATCTCTTTGAAATATTTGGTAGGTTTCAAATTCCGAAGCTTGCAAACCATCCAGATCATCCAATGATCTAGGCAATACACCATTCAATGTTAATGAAAGCCTGTTCTCACACTTCATTCCTGAATTTACTTCTTTACGACGGATAAATCCT
>CAIYXB010000041.1 GCA_903930015.1 uncultured bacterium
AACATGAAAAAACTAAAGGATTTAGCACAGATTTGCTTTCTAGCATTTCTGTGTCTAGCAATCTGTTCAGGCATTTTAGAATTTGCTATAATGCTCAACAGGCCATTTGCATACTTATTGTCGATTTCTATTGCTTTTTTAGTAATTTGGGGAGCAGTTGAAATCTACGAGCGTGCTAAATGAATTACCCAGACTCATTATTCTTATCTAGGCATTCCTACTTTGAGAAGAGGTTTGCTCGTTTGATACTAAGAGCATTGTCAGATCAGTACAAAGAAATGGCTGATTTATTTGCCTCTGGACAAGACATCGGCAAGGTTGATGATAATGGGTTAAAGATGGTTTATCAAGCCATGTATCAGCTTATAATGGACGATGAGGGCACTCTAACATGGAACTCTATAGTTGCTCCGATAACTAACCAAGAAATCTCTACGAAAGATATATTTGATGAGGTTGCAAGCACTCTAAAACCTCAAAATGTAAGTCAGATGACTTCTTTTTGGAGAAGGCTTATGGATGGGTTTCTACAAACCTACATCATCTTTAGAATTAACGAAGTACTAAGCACCGGAGTGAAGCGTGTTAACGAACTTATCTTTAAGCAAAGAGGTCTTGGTCTTAGTGATGAGCAGATAACTCAAATGATTAGGGCAGTTGACCTAGAACTAAGAGCAAACACGATTGCACGAACTGAGACTACCAATGCAATGAGTAAGGCACAGATATTTGCCTTAGAGTCATCAGGATTAAATTGGCAGAAAGCATGGAAAGCAATGCGTGATGACAGAACTAGAGATTCTCACATTATTATCGACCCTAAGTTATTTATTCCTTTGAAGGATAACTTTATTGTACAAGGTCAGCAGCTTGCCTATCCTGGTGATTCTACCCAAGGAGCAACACCTAACAACACTATAAATTGCCGATGTAGACTTGCATTTAAACAGACAGGAGCAAGGTTTGGATTTAATATCAATCGCTAAAAAAACGTATCTTTGACTATGGATTTGTCAAAAGCATTAAAATCAGGTTACTATCAGGCATTATACCCAGAGATTGGTGTGCCGATTTACGATGCTTTCTCTATCCCTGAGAACGCTGCTTACCCTTATGTAATTATTTCTGATATCACTTCTAACGAGATTCAGAATGCAGATTGCAAGAAGTTTAACGCTGAAGTTACAGTAGATATTGTAACAGGCTTTACTCGACCTACAGGCATGGATCAGGCATTAGACATTGCTGAGGATATTGATGCGATTATAAATCCAATGAACATGGGTGATATAAACATCACTGCCTATGGATGGAGAGTTGGAGAAACTAGATTAAACTCTTCAAATAGTGTTCAGTTGCGGACAGGAGAGTACTGGATATATAGAAATATTCGCACTTACTTCCACATTGTAGTACCCTTTGATTAATTGAAATTTTATTTTACCTTTGAAATAATAATTGATAACGACTATGGCTAACGAATTATTTAGTAAAGATATTGGAGTTTACATCGACAGTTCTGCGACTTCGACTCCTAACTGGAAATTGGCGGTTTGTACTTCTTCCAAATCTCTTTCCATCTCTGTAGGTGCAACCGAAATTAATAACGACTGTACTGGTGACTTTGTGAGAAACCTTCCTTCTACTGCTTCTTGGACTATGTCTTTTGAAGGAGATGTGAACACTGTTCCTGGAGCAAGTGAAATCTCTTCTGAAGGAATCTTTGACATCGTTATTGCAAGAACCACTAAGAAATTTAAGTTTCAATCACTTGATAACTCTTACATTCGATATGGTGAAGGATTTATCTCTCAGTTTGATGAAACTGCAACAGCTCCTGAATATCAGACCTATTCTGTGTCAATCACAGGTTCTGGCCCGATAGATGACGCAATCCCAACCTAATTTCCTGTTTTCCGTGTTTGTGTTTAGTTAAAGGCCCTCTAAATGAGGGCTTTTTTTATTCCTTTTAATTACTAAATTTACGGCATGACAGGAATCATGAAACTAAAAATCGGAGGTCAGGAACGAACCTTGCGATTTAACAACTTTTCAGCCATTGAGTTGGCTAAGATTATTTACAATGGTGAGCAAGCAAACTTTGAGACAGATGACTTGCTAGATCGGATAATGAAGCTTAATGAAGAAAATCATTATCTGTTAATTAAAACCCTAGTTTACGCAGGATTAATTGGCAACGACTATGTAGTCGGATTTAAAAAAACTGCAACATCTGAACAGGTTGGAGATTGGATTGCTGAATTAAACGGAGAAGAAATCTATTCTGTATGGAACACTTTTTGGAAATACATGGGTGTTGACTTGCCTGCTATTACAGAGTTGGAATCAACGACAAACTCTGTCGCTGAAAAAAAAAATTAACTTGGCTTGACATCTGCCAAGAAATCTTCGGTGAAGTAGGCATACTTCCTAAAAATTTTTATGAAATGACTTTTGCTGAGACAATACTTACTCTTCGAGGTCATCAGACTGCTCAAGCAAGAGAATGGGAGAAGTATAGATTGGTAGCATATCAAGTTTATACTTCTATTCCTAAGAAAAACCCTAACAAGTCTATTCAGCAGTACTTCCCTCTTCCTACAGATGGTAATGGCAGAAAGCTAGACGCAGAGCTTGTAAAAGCAAGACGGCAAGCCTTCTTAGATAAGATGCATAAAAATTAGTATTTTTGACTTATGAATGAGCTTCAGATACGCCTAACTGCCGATATT
>CAIYXB010000042.1 GCA_903930015.1 uncultured bacterium
ATCAGCGTCTTTGTTTTTGGTAGAGTAAGTGTAGATACTTTCAGTGTCTCTCTTACTTAAAAAATAAGCATGCAAAGAAGCATCGTCGATATTTACAACTTTTAAGCAAGCTTTATGTAAAAAACTAAAAAAACATTCTTGGATTTCTTCAAGTCCACCAGGATAGTTTTCTAGATGATCTTCTTCAATGCATGTTACAAGAGCTAGATGGGGAGTGGTTTTGGTGAAACTTTTATCTGATTCGTCACCTTCAAGAACAAAAAATTCTCCTTTGCCGTGATCACCATTCGAATCGTAATTTGCAAGTATGCCTCCAACAGCATAAGCAGGATCTTTGCCGCATTCTTTGAGTAAATGAGTAAGCATCGCTGAGCAAGTGGTTTTGCCGTGAGTGCCTGAGATCACGATTTGTTTGTAATTGCGGCTCACATAGTTAAGCATGTCTCTTCTATGCCAGATCTCAACACCTCTTGAACGCAGTTCGACAAGATCAGGATCAGTATCTTTTATGGCAGTACTTCTTACAACCAAATCTATATCTTGATCTAAAGGGTCATTAGTTTTATAGGCGATATCGCTTTTAGAAATTTTTGGGGAGTCTTCTAGTTGACTTAAGATACGAGTAAGCGCACTCATTCCTATGCCCTCAGCACCTAAAAAGCGTATATGTTTGTAGAGACCGCTGTGTGACTCATCTTCTGCGTTATACTCGCGCTCAAAATGCTCATTTACCACAAGTAAACTCCGCTTTTTCGCGCTCGCAAGCCTTGAATCTGAAGTCACACAGCGGTCTCTTACATGGCTTTGATCTTGTAGAAGGCATCAATGTAATACTAATATAAATAGAGAAATTTAGTTAAGCAGCAGCTTTATCTTGAATTTTTTTAACTAGTCTAGATTTTAATCTAGCACCAGTGTTCTTTTTTATAATATTTTTTTGAACAGCTTTATCAATTTTGCTAAATGCTTTTGGTAATTTTGCTAATGCTTCTTCTTTTTTGCCTGCAAGCGCAAGTTCACGGACATCTTTTACGGCCGTTTTCATTGAAGATCTTTGTGTGATATTGCGAAGACGATTTCTTTCTGCGATACCTACTCTTTTCTTAGCTGACTTAATATTTGGCATAGGAAATTTATATTAGCATATAGCTATGCGTGTAAATGCTGGCTTAAAATCTTAATTATTTTGGAATAATGCCAGCACTCTGTTAAAGTTTTAACTATGCCAGCAAATCCAGTATGTATTTTTGAACCAGGTCAATATGACATGATACGTGAGGCAGGACGCCTTGCTGGTGAAGTTTTGCACCTTTGTGGTGATATGGTGAAGCCTGGCGTGACTCCTCTGGAATTAGACGAGTTTGCGGAGCAGTGGATTCGTGACCAAGGTCACATTCCAACTTTCAAGGGTTATATGGGTTTCCCAAATACTCTTTGTATTTCTGTTAACGAAAATATAGTTCATGGTATCCCAAATGAAAGAGCTTTCAAAGAAGGGGACATCATAAGTATTGATGTCGGGGTGAGCGTTACAGAGCCTTTTAAAGGTTCAAATTTTGTTTATGTGGGTGATAATGCCTTTACTTTTCCAGTTGGAGAAGTTAGCCCAAAAGTAAAGAAACTTCTTACTACGACAAACGAAGGTCTTTGGGCGGGTGTAGATGCTTGTAAAGCAGGTAATACCATCTGCGATATTTCAAAAGCTATAGAAGCGGTGTGTAAGGGAATGCGCTTTGGTAATGTTAAGGATTTTGGTGGTCATGGAGTTGGTCCAAATTATCACTGTGAGCCGTTTATACCCAACTATGCTGATTTCTTTAAACACTACGCTGATTACGATATTCAAGTAGGTATGGTGCTTGCAATTGAACCAATGTTTAATATAGGTGTTTCTGATATCTCAAAACACAAAGACGGCTGGACTATTACAACCGCTGACCGTAAGCCCTCAGCTCATTTTGAGCATGAGGTACTCATCAAAGAAGACGGTATTGAAGTTATTACAGATGTGCGTAATACTCGTGGTTGGCAGGCTAAATAGGATTTAGACTTAGGGGCTATCCTTAAGAAACTGCAATTATATTAACTACTAGCTTGATTCAATGTAAAGCTATGGTATTATTCCAGTGTTGGCTAAAGAAATCATAGAAATGGAAGGAACAGTCACGGAAACGGTCCAGGGCGCTAAGTTTGTCGTCAAGCTTGACAATGACCATGAAGTTTTAGCTAATATTTCTGGTAAAATCCGTAAACATTACATCAAAATCTTGCCTGGTGACAGGGTTAAAGTAGAACTTACTCCTTATGACCTTTCTGTAGGTCGCATAACTTATAGATCAGATCCTCGTCGTCAAAGACAGATAGAGGAACAGGCGCGTGTGGTTGCTGAAGAAAAAGAGCTTAAAGAACAAAAAAGAGTTGCTAAGAAAGAAAAAGCACTTTTAGATGATGATTTAGACATCGTAGATGTTTTAGATCTAGAGTAGGATTCTTGTAAAACCTAGCTTTTCAGGCGCATTTTATAATATATTTACATAGCTATAGAGAAATCATTAAACTTTTATTATAGTTGATATCAGAATGCTAGGATAGCTTATCCGCAAGGGCTTTATTCGCTAAATTATTAGTTTGTAACAGCAACAGGGAAATAAACAATGAAAGTACGATCATCAGTAAAAAAGATTTGTAATAAATGTAAGGTCATAAAAAGATCTGGCCGCGTAATGGTGATTTGCGAGAACCCAAAACATAAACAAAGACAAGGTTAATTTAAAAGAAGAAAAGATAATATGGCAAGATTAGCAGGAGTAGATTTACCAAATAAAAGAATAGTCATCGCATTGACTTACGTTTTTGGTATTGGGACAACAACAGCAAAGAATATTTTAAAGAAAGTAGGTATTGACCAAGATATTCGTGCAAACAATTTAAGTGAAGAGGATCTTGGAAAGATTCGTGAAGTTATTAAAGGTAAGACTCTTGAAGGTGATTTACGTAGAGAGATTGGTCTTAATATGAAGCGATTGATAGAGATTAATTGCTACAGAGGTAATAGACACAGACGTGGTTTACCTTGCAGAGGTCAAAGAACAAAAACTAATGCACGTACTCGTCGTGGTAAAAAGCGTCTTGCAGTTGCTGGTAAAAAGAAAATAATGAAGTAAGCATTATTAATAAGTTTTAAAATATACAAAGGGTAGAAATGGCAGAAAAAACAATAAAGACAGTAAAGAAGAAGACTAAAAAGAATGTAGTAAACGGTATAGTTCATATATCATCTACGTTTAATAACACTATTGTAACTATTACTGATACTGCAGGTAATGCAATCAGCGCTGGTTCAGCTGGTGTTGCTGGTTTCAAAGGATCTAAAAAAAGTACTCCATTTGCAGCTCAGATAGCTTCTGAAGTTGCTGCTAAAAAAGCAATAGAAAGATGTGGTTTACAAAAAGTAGAAGTAAGAGTAAGTGGTCCTGGTGCAGGTCGTGAAACTGCAACAAGAGCTTTACAATTAGCTGGTTTGCAGATTACAGCAATCTCAGATGTAACACCGTTACCTCACAATGGTTGCCGTCCAAAAAAACCTAGAAGAGTCTAAGGATTCTAACTAGTATTTAAGTCTTACCAAACAAAGCTCAAGGAGAAAAAAGTTATATGAATATCGAATTAAAAATTGCAGTTGAAGAATTTCCTGAAGACAATGGTAATCTAAGAGGTAAAGTTACTATGCAACCTCTATTTAGAGGTTTCGGCCATACGATCGGTAACACTTTAAGAAGAGTTTTACTTGGAAGAATCAAAGGTGCTGCAGTTACTCACGTAAGAATTGATGGAGTGAATCATGAGTTCTCTTCTATCAACAATGTTTCTGAAGATGTACTTCAAATAACTCTTAACTTAAAGAATTTAGTTGTAAAAATGCATGGAGAAGAGTCTAGAACTCTAACTCTAAGAGCAGATAAAGCAGGTATCGTAACTGCTGCAAGTATTGATTGTCCTAATGATGTTGAAATCATCAACAGAGATTTAGAAATCGCTAATCTTTCTGAAGGTGCTAAGTTAAACATGGAAATCACTGTAGATAAGGGTTACGGATATGTAACTTCTGAAGAGCATACTGCTGAAAAAGCTGTTGATGTTATTCCAGTTGATTCATTATTCATGCCAATCAAGAACGTTTCTTATACAGTTGAGCCTATCAGTATGACTGGTGAAACTTCTAAGTATGACAAACTTACTATTGATCTTTGGTCAGATGGTTCAGTATCAGTTAACGAAGCGATCGGTTCTGCATCAGCTCAGTTGATTGAATTGATGAACCCACTTGTAAACTACACTGGTCAAAAAGTTGGAGTTATCAAAACGGTTGATGAGACTGCTAAAGTTGAAGAAGAAGCAAAAGACAGTATGTCTAATGTAAGCGTTGAAGAATTAGAACTTTCAGTTCGTTCTTATAACTGCTTGAAGAGAGCTAATATTAACTCTCTTTCTGATTTACTTTCTTTAAGTGATATTGATTTGATGAACATCAAAAACTTTGGTAAAAAATCAGCTGAAGAAGTTTTAGATAAATTAGAGGAAATGGGATACTCACTTAAAGGTAATAGAAAGGGTGGTCCTGGAGTTATGATGGCTGGTGGTCCAGCTGACTTGGCTGCACACTAGTAAATTATTTAAATTAGGATTTAAGGTAAAGAACAATGAGACACGGAAAAAAAATTAAGAGAATGAGTAGACCTGCTGACCAGCGTAAAGCTGCACTTCGTGCACTTACGACAGCACTACTTAGAGAAAAGCAAATTGATACAACTTTAGCGAATGCAAAAGCTGTACAACCTGAAGTTGAAAAGATGATCTCTCTTGCTCGTCGTGGAGACATGCATGCTCGTCGTCAAGCTGCTTCTTTTATCTATGATAAAGATGTCGTTAAAGATCTTTTTGATACTGTTGCTGCTAGATACAAAGACCAAAATTCTGGTTTCACTAGAGTAATTAAGAATGGTAACCGCCGTGGTGATAATGCACCAAAAGCTATTATTCAGTTAGTTTAGACTATCGTCATCGCGAGGCGAGCTTTAGCTCGACGTGGCGATCCAAAAAGAAATTTTAAAAGGGCTCTAGTTGTAGAGCTCTTTTTTTTGTGGTATTGCTTTGGTGTCAAGTATAGTAAACCAGAAAGGTTTTCGAAAAATTTGTAACACCCTGAAGCATATCGGATTGATGTAGCATTTTGGTTTTGCAAAGCAAAACAATAAAACCCATCACAGCAGTTGCGCCCAATGCGCAAGGGTGTTGCAATTTGAAGAAAACTTTTCTGGTTTACTATATAATTGTTGCCACTGATGAAAATCGTCGCAGTCACTTCTGATTATCACCAAAAGGTTTTTGACTTGATCAAAAATTTTTCAGATCAGTATGTAATGCTTCCTAAATCTATAGACGAGATTATCAATCTGGCAGATAGTTTTAGAATTTTAGTAAATGAGAATAGTGATGTAATTGCTTGTGCAATGCTTGACCAGTTTACTGATGAGCTTGCTGAAGTGAAGAGTCTTGCTGTAGATAAAGCTTATCAGGGACATGGATATGGAAGATTACTTGTAAGTGATTGTGAGGCTGCTGCTCGAGCATTAGGTATCAAAAGACTTTTTGCACTTACTTATGAAGAGAAATTTTTTCATAAATTAGGATTTCAAACTGTATCAATGGAAACCCTTCCTGAAAAGGTTTATAGAGAATGTGTTCGTTGTCATTATTTTAATAACTGTAAAGAGATTGCTGTTGTGAAAAACCTGTAGTTGTCGTTGCTGTAAGGGTCACGTAATTCGTTGACAGTGTAAGTGTAGTAAATCCAAAAGTTTTCTTCAAATCGCAAGGACCCTTTCGCATTCGGCGCAGCTGATGTGATGATATTTTCGTTGTTTTGCTTCGCAAAACTTAAATTCTACATCAATCCGATATGCTTCAGGGTCTTGCGAATTTTCCGAGAACTTTTTTGATTTGATTGCTTAGGCAGCCCGAATTTTTGTGCCCGACACGGCTAAGTTAGCTTAAGTGA
>CAIYXB010000043.1 GCA_903930015.1 uncultured bacterium
ACAAAAGAACTGCTTAAAACACTAGATCACGCAGCAGCAGATCCAGAACATATCATTGCTTCAATGTGTCTACTTGAAGACATAGAAAATTCTCACCTCGCAAAAATACTAAAAGAACTTGGAACAAGTGTTCAAAAACTTGGTTCAAAGACTAAGGATTATTTAAAACAAAGACCAAAAGCTAGCGCTCTACTAGTAGCGCAAGATCAGTTAAGTATCTCACTTACCGCTCAAAATTTTTTAGAGAATGCTCAAAAAATTGCAAACTCAATGCATGATGAATTTGTCTCACTTGAACATTTATTACTTTCGGGATTTAATGACAGAAGTAAACTTCCAGATATCTACAAGGAACTCGGATTGGAAGAAAATCAAGTTAAAAAAGCTGTTGATAAAGTTCGTAAAGGCATGAAAGTAACTAGCGATAATCCTGAAGCAACTTTAGACGCACTTAAAAAATTCGGCAAAGACCTTACAGAGATTGCAGCTTTAGGAAAGCTTGATCCAGTAATAGGACGTGATGAGGAGATTAGGAGGGTTATACAAGTACTCTCAAGACGTCGCAAAAACAATCCAGTACTTGTTGGACCGCCTGGTGTTGGTAAAACAGCGATCGCAGAAGGACTTGCTCAAAGAATTATCAAACGTGATGTACCCGAAGGTTTGAAAGACAAAAAAGTTATAGAGCTTGATATGGGAGCACTTATTGCAGGTGCTAAATTCAGAGGTGAATTTGAAGAAAGGTTAAAAGCTGTTCTCAAAGAAGTTCAAAGCGCCGATGGTGGGATTATTTTATTTATAGATGAATTACATACTGTAGTCGGAGCAGGTGCCACAGAAGGTTCCATGGACGCTGGCAACTTATTAAAACCAGCTCTTGCACGAGGTGAACTTCACTGTATTGGCGCAACAACTATAGATGAATATAGAAAATATATTGAAAAAGACTCTGCTCTTGAAAGAAGATTTCAAATGGTAAACGTAGATGAACCAAGCGTAGAAGAAACCATCTCTATACTTCGTGGATTAAAAGAAAAATACGAAGTTCACCATGGAGTTCGCATAAAAGACAACGCAATTGTAGCCGCAGCAAAACTCTCACACCGATATATCGCTGATAGATTTTTACCAGACAAGGCGATCGACCTGATCGATGAGGCTACAGCAAAAGTGCGCGTAGAGATAGACTCCTCACCACAAGAACTTGATCATCTAGATCGACGTATAATGCAGCTTAGAATTGAGAGAGAAGCTTTAATTAATGAATCAGAAAAAGACAATAATGAACGACTTGAAAAAATAGAGAAAGAACTCACTGAGTTAAGCAAGGAAGCAGAAGAATTAAGAAGTCAATGGTACGCAGAAAAAGCAGCCATTGTTGGGGTTAAGGATATTAAACAAAGAATTGAAGACACAAAAAACGCAATTGAAGATGCAGAAAGAAAAGCAGACTTACAAAAAGCTGCTGAACTAAAATTTGGAACTTTACTTGAACTTGAAAAACAATTAGCAAAAGCTGCGTCTATTTCAGAAAAAAAATCAGACTCAAAATCACTCCTAAAAGAAGAAATCGGAGAAAGTGAAATTGCTGACATTATTAGTGTTTGGACAGGTATACCTGTCTCCAAGCTACTAGCCGAAGAATCAGAGAAACTACTGAATCTCGAAGCACATTTACACAAAAGGCTTATTGGTCAAGAGTCTGCAGTGAAAGCTGTAGCTGATGCTGTCAAAAGATCACGAGCTGGTCTTGCTGAGCCTAATCGCCCAATAGGTTCTTTTATGTTCTTAGGACCGACCGGTGTAGGTAAAACCGAACTTGCCAAAGCACTTGCAGAAGCATTATTTGACGATGATTCAGCAATTATAAGAATTGACATGTCTGAATATCAAGAAGAACATACTGTTGCTAGACTACTAGGAGCACCTCCTGGCTACGTAGGCTATGACGAAGGTGGTCAATTAACTGAAGCAGTTCGCAGAAAACCATATTCAATAGTTCTTTTTGATGAATTTGAAAAAGCTCATCCGGACATCAGCAACGTATTGTTACAAGTTTTAGACGAAGGACATTTAACAGATGGCAAAGGTAAAAAAGTTGATTTTAAAAATACCATCATCATCATGACTTCAAATTTTGGTAGTGATTTTATTATTGAGAAGCAATTAAACAAAGGATTAAACCTAGTAGAGGAGTCTCCAGAGGGTGAACCTGTTCAATTAAGTCAAGAAAGTAATCAAGAACATATTAAAGAAGAAGTAGTCGGAATGATGAAAGAATTTTTTAGACCAGAGTTCTTAAACAGAATTGACGAAATAGTTATCTTCTCACCACTTCAAGTAGGTCAAATGAAAGCTATAGTGCAAATACAACTCAAGGGTTTAACCAACAGGCTTAAGGAAAAGTCTATTGATTTAGAAATCTCTGATTATGCTCTAGAGCAACTAGGTATGATCGGTTACGATCCTAGTTTTGGTGCAAGACCAGTAAAAAGGGTTATTCAGCAAAGAATCGAAAACGAACTTTCCAACCTGATACTCTCTGGTGAACTAAAAAAAGACTCTAAAGTAAGTATTGATTTTAGTGATGAGTTTGAATTTAAAATAACTAAAAAACAAACGACTCAAGCTTAGAGAACGCTATCTAAATGTAATGTCCCGCGAAAAAGGGCCAAAATAAATTAAAAACTTTTCCTTCCTAAGATCGTCTATAAGATAATAAGGAGAAAAGAATGTCAAGAAAATATAAACAAACAAGTTCCGAGA
>CAIYXB010000044.1 GCA_903930015.1 uncultured bacterium
GCAAAAGAAAGTAAGGTTTGGTAAATAACCATCTATTACATTATTCCCTAAAAATTGCCCCTCCACGACCGGGTCTTTTTGCGACAAATTATTTTTAAAGGAAGCAAAAATGTCGCAAAAAGACCCGGTCGTGGGGGGGCAGTTTTATCTATGGATAAGAACCATAAATTCTTGCTCGTCAATTATTTTGACTCCAAATTCCTGAGCCTTACCTAATTTAGACCCTGCATCTTCACCAGATAAAAGATAATTGGTTTTCTTAGAAACTGAAGAGCTTACCTTCCCGCCGTTTTCTTTAATGAGAGCTTCGTAATGAGATCTACTTTGAGACAGAGTACCAGTAATCACAAAAGTCATACCTTGAAATTTATCACCTAGTTGTTTTACCTCTATTGGTTTGATTTTTAATAGGTCAGGATTTTCTTTTAAATCTTTCGCAAATTTATCATATAAATCACTTTGAAAAAAATCTAAAAGCGACTGAGTAATCTTAGGACCTAATCCATCAATAGAATGTAACTTTGCACCTTCAAATTCTTCTAAAACTTCATGCTCTAGAATACTCAAATCTGGGTAAAAACTCGCAATCGACTCTGCTACGTTAGCACCAACATGTTTAATACCAAATGCAAAAAGTAATTTAGAAAAAGTACGTGTGCGACTTTCATCGATAGAACTAATAGCGTTCTGTGAAGACTTTTCAGCCATTCTTTCTAAATTGATAATTTGTTCTTTTTTCAATTTATAAAGATCTAAAGGATAAGAAATTAATTTCTCTTCAAGCAAGGTAGCAACAAGTGCTGGACCAACACCACTAATATCCATCGCTCCTTTTGAACACCAGTGTTCGATACGACGCTGCACTTGAGCAGCGCAGGTTGCAATATTGGTACAACGATATGAGACATCTGATTTCTCTACAGGTGAACCACAAACTGGACAAGTTTTTGGGATTTCAATTTCCTGAGTTTTTGTAGAAGATCTTTTGTCTAAATTTACTTCAACTATCTCAGGTATAATCTCACCTGCCTTACGGACTTTCACCCAGTCACCAATTCTTACTCCCAGTCTATCTATTTGATCAAAATTATGTAACGTTGCACGCCTTACTGTACTACCAGCAAGCTTGACTGCTGTAAGATTTGCAGTAGGCGTGATAGTACCTAAGCGTCCAAGCTCCATTGATACAGATTCAATTTGTGTTTCTACAATCTCAGCTGAGAATTTAAGTGCAATAGCCCAGCGCGGAGATTTAGAAGTAGAGCCAAGTGTCTTTTGCAAATCAAGTTGGTTTATTTTAACAACAGCACCATCAATATCATAATCAAAACTATTTCTCAGCTCTTCATATTTTTTATAAAGTTCAATTACTTCTGAAATATTTTTACAAATAATATTATTTGCTTTATTAGTTTTAAAACCATAGTCATCAAGCAATTTTAAAGATTCATAATGAGTTGAATATTTATAATCTTCATTCTTCACGTCAGAATCCAATGCATTAAATGGAAATAGAGAGTAAAAAAAAGCATCTAATTTTCTTGTCGCAGTGACACTTGCATCAAGCTGTCTTAAAGAACCTGCTGCTGTATTACGTGGATTTGCATAAAGAGTTCTCCCAGAAGCTTCTTGCTCTTTATTAATCTTTTCAAAATCACTTTTATTAATAAATACTTCACCACGTATAGAAATTGGTTTTTTGTAAGAAATCTCTTTTGGAAGAGTGTTTATAGTACGAACATTCTCAGTTACATCTTCACCTTCTTTACCATTTCCACGAGTAGCGGCTTTAATTAGCTTACCGTTATTGTAGTCGATCGCTATACTGAGTCCATCTATCTTAAGTTCAAAAACATACTCACGAAGAGTCTCTTCACCGAGAATACGATTGATTCGAGTTTCCCACTCTAGTATCTCAGATTCACCAAAAGCATTAGCCAAGCTGATCATAGGAAGTGAATGATTTACTTTAGAGAATTTAGTACTAACCTCTTCAACACCAGCATATTGAGTAGGGCTGTCCTTACGAATATACTCAGGGTGCTTTCTTTCAATTTCTTCAAGCTCTTTCATTTGAGCATCATAAAGAGCATCATCAACCAAGGGTCTATCATCTTCATAATAAGCTTTATTCCAAGCTACAAGTTTCTCAACAAGCTCGTCATAGTAAGTCTTAGTTAACATATAAATTAATCAGTACTCCTAAAATTGTCAAAACAAAAATAGAAAAAGCTAAATAAACCAAGCTTGATTTTAGACCAACTGCTTTTTTATAAACAAAAAAGCTAGTAAGATTCACTCCTGGCGCAGCGAGCATAAAAACAAGCACTGAACCAAAAGGCAAACCCAAATTTAAAAATTCTCTTGCGAGTGGCACATCTGAGCCTGCACAAAAATAAAACGGAAAACCAATTAATGCTAGAAGAAAAGGTGAAATAAGACTATCTTTAAAAGGCAGTATATAATTACTCACCAGCATCTCAACACTAATATATTTGTGCATAACTGCAGCAAAAAATATCGCTAGGCATATCCAAGGTAAGAAATTCAGAGATAATTCTTTGAGGTCATCAATTAATTTTTTAAAGAAGCTTGGTTTATGGCAGCAATGATCATGGCAATGTGAATCATAAATTTCAATTGTGTAATCCTTTCTTACAAATACTTTTAAGAGATATGCCGTTAAAATTCCAAACAAAACTGAAACAAAAAATCTATACACAACAAATTTATAGCTGATCGTAGAACTTAATATCATTGCAGGAATACTATTGGCGTTTCCAGCTGTCAAAAAAGCTACAAGCAACATCCAATCTAGACCTTTTTTATTTAGTTTGACAGCAAGGGGAATCATGCCACAGGTACATATTGGTACCAGTGAGCCGAGTACTGCAGCAAGGATTAGGTTTAATAACTTATTATTCGAGCTTAAAGTTTTAGCGAAATAATCATCTGGTAAAAAATAATCTATAAGTGACGAAAAGAATATTGCCACTAAAAATACTGGGATTATTTCAAGACTTATATGTGTGATGTAATCCAGCACTTAGTATATTATACCGTCATTGCTGTAAGGGTCACATAATTCGGTGACAGTATAA
>CAIYXB010000045.1 GCA_903930015.1 uncultured bacterium
AATAAGGTCGTTGGCCTTATAGAACATTCTCATTATCTTAGTCTCACTGAGCGACTTTTCGTCGAAATATACTTGTGTGGGTTTGAAATTAATATTCTCAAATGCAGTCAGGCTTCTGATTTTGACCTTCTTCTTGTTTGCGTTCGCGCTGCTAACAGTGCTACCGCTGTTAACGGTAATTAATATAGTGATAATAATGTAGATGATTATTTTTTTCACGAAAATACTAAATAGTCTTTATGACTGATATTTTTATTCACGGAATTAAAGACTATTTAAATCAACACTAATAAGGAGGTTTTGCTAAGATAACACGACTCACCCTTAATCTATTTGTTTTAAGGAAAAAAAATAATACCCCAAATTAGTTAGTTAGCTAAGTTTCGCCTAGTATATTAAATTCAAGATAAGGGTGATGTGATTTATAGCTCTGAATTTGTGGAATAATGGGATTTAGGGGTCTTTATAGTTTATTTAAGAAAGACCCTCGTGCAATTATAGATTCTACTCATTTGCGATCGCTCATGAATTGACTTTTTTGTCAAACGCTGTCATTAATTAATTTTAACAAGATTGTTTTTATTAATAGCGACTCTAAACCAGCCTTTCTAGTGCTAAAATATTTTAATTAATTGATATGGCAATAATGACTAAAGGTAAATCAGCAACTGAATCAAGTGAACCAAAGGGTTCTTCTACAAAAGCAAAAGCAGAGTATTCAGCAAAAAATATTGAAGTTCTTGAGGGATTGGAAGCAGTTCGTAAGAGACCCGGGATGTATATTGGTGGGGTAGACCGAAAAGCACTTCATCATTGCGTTTATGAGATTGTAAATAACTCTGTAGACGAGGCTTTAGCTGGTTATTGTGATCAAATTGTTATCTCAATTAATAAAGATGGTTCTGTTAGTGTTGAAGATAATGGACGTGGGATTCCAACAGATAAAGTAGCTAAAACTGGTTTGTCTGGAGTTGAAACCGTATTTACAGTTTTGCATGCAGGTGGAAAATTCGGTGGTGATGATTCTTCATATAAAGTATCTGGTGGTCTGCATGGTGTAGGTGCATCTTGTGTAAATGCAGTTTCTGAGAAATTACACGTAGAAGTATATAAGGACGGAGAAATCCATTTCGTCGAATTTAGAGGTAATGCTCCAAAAGGAACACCAGTTGGTGCTCCGTCAGCTCCTCTTGAAAAAACTGGTACAACTAAAAAAACTGGTACAAAAGTAACTTTTTGGCCTGATCCAGCAGTATTTAAAGAAGTTGACGTCGATGGTGTTGAATCCTTCCCTAAATTTAATAGAGAAACTCTTTCTAATGCACTTAGAGAGATGTCTTTTTTGAATAAAGGTCTAAAAATAATTTTTACTGATGAGCGTTTGAAGGAAGATGATCCTCATTATTCAGAGACTTATCATAATCCTGATGGGCTTGTGAGCTATGTTAAGTACTTAAATGAAACTAGAGTTGGGATTCATAAAGGTATTTTTCATTGTGAAGGTGATCACCAAGATGTTTATGTAGAATTAGCTCTTCAATACACTGAAAACTATAACGAAGTTTCAATGGCTTACGCTAACAATATCGTAAACCCAGACGGTGGTACTCACATGGCTGGTTTTAGAATTGCACTTACACGTATCGTGAATGATTACGCTAGAACTTCAAAACTTATAAAAGATAAAGAAGAAAATTTAACTGGAGATGATGTTCGTGAAGGTATTACAGCGATTATCTCTGTAAAAGTAAAAGATCCTCAGTTTGAGTCACAAACAAAAGTAAAATTACTTAACAACGAAGCAAGTTCAGCTGTTCAGCAAGTCATGTCTGAGTATTTGACAGATTGGTTAGACAAAAATCCTAAAGACGCTAAAGCAATCGTAAACAAAGCAATCATGTCTAAAAAGGCAAGAGAAGCTGCAAAGAAAGCTCGCAATGCGGTACGCCGTCAATCAGCACTAGAAGGTTCTGGTGGTATTCCTGGTAAATTAGCGGATTGTTCAAACACTGATCCTGATCTTTGTGAATTATATCTAGTTGAGGGTGATTCAGCGGGTGGTTCAGCAAAACAAGGTCGCGATAGAAACTACCAAGCGATACTTCCACTTAGAGGTAAGATACTGAACGTAGAGAAAGCAACTGTTGACAAGCTTTATGACAACCAAGAGATTCAATCAATGATCCAAGGTATTGGACTGGTTCCTACTGAGGATGATAGTGGTGATGATGATAAGAAAAGGACAGAAGCAGTTTTGAAAATGGATGCTTCCAATCTTGATCTTAAAAAATTACGTTACAAAAGAATCGTTATAATGACAGATGCGGACGTTGATGGAGCTCATATTCGTACTTTGATTCTAACTTTCTTTTTTAGATATGCACGTCAATTAATTGAAAACGATCATGTCTTTATCGCTCAGCCACCTTTATATAAGATCGAGCACAAGAAAAAAATCAAATATGTTTATTCTGATCATCAGTTGGAGCTTGCACTTGCTGAAATTGGTGAAAAAGCAGCGATCCAAAGATTTAAAGGTCTTGGTGAGATGATGCCTCAACAATTATGGGATACTACTATGAATCCTGAGACAAGAACCCTAAAAAGAGTATCAATCGAAGATGCAGCTGATGCAAGTAGAATTTTTGATATGTTAATGGGTGATGTTGTTGCTCCACGTAAAGCTTTTATTGAAGAATATGCTAGTTTTGCTGTTCTTGATGTTTAATTGGTATAAACTAAAAAAGTTTTCGGAAAATTTGTAACACCCTGAAGCATATCGGATTGATGTAGCATTTAAGTTTTGCGAAGCAAAATAACGAAAATATCATGACAGCAGAAGCCCCCTTGGGGCTAAACACGGGCGCAGTAAGTATTTTGAATCTCAGATTTTTCACGACCGTGTTATGCCGAATGCGAAAGGGTCGTTGCAATTTGAAGAAAACTTTTTTGGTTTACTATATTAACCTCATCTTAACCTAGAAATTCTATAAAACAATATGTCAGTTGGCGGTTTATCAAACGTACGTCCTAATGGAAATCCAAGTCCAGGTAATCATGGTGCTGGAGCTAATTCTGAATCACAAGGAAAGGAATTTTCTCTTGAGAAGCAAAAAGCAGGAGCTGTAGCTGGCGCTTCGGTTAGTAGTAATCCAAAAGTTAGAAAAAAAACAACTGAGATCGTTGATAAAACAAAAAGAAACCGTAAAGGCGCTCCTAGAACAATTATTGTTGATGGAGATATTTATGAAGTTTTCTTGCTTGCTATAGCTTAAATTCAAGGGGTCAGGTTGTCAAGTACCCGTTAGTTCCATTTGATATAATCCCACCATGATCACTAAATCCTTACTCATATTTTTACTGTTCACAATCTCCTTTAATCCAGTCAATGCAGAGGACTTACGATTTTTAATAAGAGTGAAAAATGATTCTATAACTAGTTTTGAAAAAAATCGAAAACTAGTAAAACTAAAAAAATATAATAGTTTTGAAGAATACTTGAAAGAAGACATCAATAAAAAAATTTAAAGATGGTTTCGTGACTATTGAAAAGATTGGATTATCAGGTAAAAGAAATAGAGGTAATCTTCGCTTCCAAAGGATTCTATCTTCCTATGGACTAGATAGAATCTTTGTTCTGGACTACCATTAAAACTCTGGCTCTTCTGCATTTTTAGTGGATTAAGTAAATACTTTAATATAATTACTGAATGGGAAATGATTTAACTTGGGCTTACCGTTTTGCTGGTTTTGAAGCAGCAAAAATAGTTGAGATTAAC
>CAIYXB010000046.1 GCA_903930015.1 uncultured bacterium
ACATTTTAAGACTCATGCAACCCAAGCTAATTTCAACAATGAATATGGTGTGCCTAAAACAATACTTTCTATGCCTCTAGATACTCAAGTACTTATTTGTGAAATGGGCATGAGAGGATTCGGTCAGATTGATGTTCTTACTAAAATAGCTGAGCCCAATTATGCTGGAATCACTAATATAGGATCTGCTCATATCGAAATATTAGGTTCAAGAGAAAATATTAGGCAAGCTAAATTGGAAATTATCAATGGCTTTAACGAAAAATGTGATTCTAATAGGCTTTACCTAAATAAGGAATTGTCTGATTTTGTTACTAGTAACAGTCCGTATGTTGAACTTCTTAGAGATAAAAGAATTGAATTAAACACTTTTGATTTATATCATTATGATTCTTCTCCGATGTTTTTAATTTCAGAGGGTTTACTTGAAGATATGGATTTAGTTAGGTTAATTGCTCTTGATATGGGAATTAGTGAAGCTAATATCAAAAATGCTCTTGATTCTTATGTGCCAGATAAAGGTAGGGGAAATTTTATTTTCAAAGAAAGTATTGTTGGTAAGAAAAATATACTTTTTATAGATGAAACTTATAATTCAAATATTGAGGCTGTTAGAAACTCAGTAAATGCTATTAAACAAATTTTCCCAGATGACAAAAAAATAATAGTACTTGGTGCAATTAAAGAAAATGATGCATTTGAAGTAGAAAAGCTTTTTCATCTTTATAATAGAGATAAATCTATTGAATTTGTTGATGCTAGATATTTTGAGCACTTTGAAACAAAAATTATCATTGAGAATTTACTAGAAGACAACACTGTTGTTTTTTTTAAAGCTTCAAGATCTGAAAAATTAGAAGAATTAATAGCACTTTTTGATTAAACTGTTTTGTTAGCTGTCATTGCTTTAAAGGTTACATAATTTGTTGAGAGTTACACAATAATTGAGACAAAGCTATTGGTGTTAATTGAGTCTAATTGCAATCAAATAAAATCACCTTTTTTCGAAGCATTTGCGTAAGCTCATGCGCAGAAAAAAGAGTGATTTCATTTGAATATTGCAATAGAGTTAATGATTACTACTTACGAGGAATATGAGATTTGCTTGCTCAGACAACCGCTCTTTTTTGCTGGCACCTGTGATTTCAATCAAGATCTATCACTTAAGCTTGTTTAACCGTGCCCTACGCAAAAATTTGGGCTGCCTAAGCTTGCAAATCACTCTGACTACAGAGTTCTACTTGCTATAGAGTTATGATTATTACTTAAACTCTCAATAAATTACGTAACCTTTACCGCCATGACGGAGGAATGAATTGCCGCGCGTTCTTCGAACGCTCGCAATGACACATTACTTTTCGGCTTACTATTTAAAGCCTGATTCTTTCTTATTTGTACCTAATTTGGTTTATTTACAATGACAAGTAATTTTTCGTCATATTGCCAGCCACGATTATTTAGTTGAAACCCTTTCTCGATAAGTGTTTGTCTTAAAAAGCCTGGTGTAACTGCTCTGTTTGGTCTTGATAGTCCTTCAAGTCTATTTTCAAATAAAAAATTTATTTTGTTTTTAAAGCTACACATGTTTGAAGCGATAATTATCAAGTGTCCATGTTTGAAAAGGATTTTTTTGCATATATCTAGAGTTTTTTTAAACTCATCACAGTTAGGCATATCTAAATCTAGAACTATTTGAGAGAAAGACTCTTTTTCTAGGTTTAGTCCATCAAAATTTTCTTGTTTTGTATAAAAATTTTCTTTTGAAAATATCTCGGTGATTTGATTTTGTTTATTTGATAGGTGTAGAATGCTTTGATTATCATTTACAGCCCGACGAATTTTTTTTATTAGATATTTGTGTAGAATATCATCTTTGATTTCTGGTTTATCTTTTGTTGTTATCATTTAATTCTATACTCAGCTGCTTTCGCATGTGCTTCTAAGCCTTCTGCTCTTGCAATAAGTGCAGTTGATTCAAGTAAGTTTTTCATATTGGCACTTTTACTGAAGTCAATAATCGATGTTTTCTTAAAAAAATCACTCATCTGAAGACCAGATGAGAATTTGGCAGAACCTGCTGTTGGCAGGCAATGGCTTGGTCCAGCAAGGTAATCTCCAAGACTCTCACACGAATTTGAGCCTATGAATATCGCGCCAGCGGTGCGAATATTTTTTCTTGCATAATCTAAGTTTTTTTCGTTTAACTGTAATTCTAAGTGTTCAGCTGCAAAGTAATTTATCAATTCAACAGCATCTTCGATTTTTTCTTCAAACAAAAATGCTGACCACTCTTCGATTGAATTTAAAATAGTCGTTTTTTGTTTTTCACTATAATTGATTTTATTTATTTCTTTTATTAGTGCTTCTTTGCTTTTATTTGTGATTTCTTCTGAGGTACTTACTAGTAAAACTGATTCTAATCCAGAACCATGCTCGAGTTGGCTGAGTAAATCGATAGCAATTTTTTCTAAATCGGCACTCTCGTCCGCTAGTATCGCAAGTTCACTTGGTCCATAAATACCATCAATCCCAATAAAACCGTTTAAAAGTTTTTTTGCTTCGCTGACATAAATATTACCTGGACCAACTATCTTGTTAAACTTGTCTATGCTTTCTGTACCAAAGGCTGCAGCTGCTATAGCTTGCGCGCCACCAATTTGATAGACCTCATTAATCTCTAATTTTTTTGCTACAGCAAGTATAGTGTTGTTTACTTGCGGTGGTGAAAATAAAGCGATTCTTTTTATTCCTGCGATTTTAGCTGGAATCGCTGTCATCATCAGGGTCGATACAAGTGGGGCATTGCCTCCTGGGATATAAACTGCTACTGATTCAAGAGCTGTTACTTTTGCGCCAAGCCTTTCTTTATAATCAGCTTCATAAGACCATTCTTTTGATTGAAAGTTTTCAAGATCTTTCTTGTGAAAACTGGTGATCCTGTTGATCGCTATGTCTATGGCTGATTCTAAGTCACTATCAAGCTTTACGTTAATTTCTTTTAAATTAATTTGAAAAGGATTTATTTTACTCAAGTCAAAATCATACTTATCAAATTTCTTTGAATATTTAGCAATGGCTTTGTCGCCATTGTCTTTAATATCTATGATTATCTCATTTACGACTTTATCGACTTCAAGTAAATTTTCATAATTCACTCTTTTGTTTATTAGATTAATTTTTGCTTTATTAGTTAAAGACATTTGTTTTATTGTTATAGATTATGATTTTGTCATCAGCATGTGCTTTGATTGCTTTTGCAAATACTACTTTCTCTATATCAGCTCCAATTGTTTTGTAATCTTCAAGACTATGTTTGTAATTAACAGCTGCAATATCCTGAGAAATAATTGGTCCCATATCTAAATCTGCTGTTGCGTAGTGTGCTGTTGCACCAATAACTTTTACACCCTTCTCATAAGCTTGTTTATATGGGTTAGCACCTTTGAAAGAAGGTAAAAAACTATGATGAACATTTATGATTTTATATTCGTAGTGATTAATAAAATCAGCTGACAAAATCTGCATGTAGCGAGCCATAGCAACAAAATCAATATCGTGTTTTTTCAATTCATCTAGAATTTGTTGCTCTTGTTTTTCTTTATTGCCATCTACTATCGGTAGATATTTAAAAGGTATATTGAAATTTTCTGCAATATGCTCTAAGTCTGGGTGATTTGAAACAATTATTGGTACATCTACTTTGATTACCTTTGCTTTAATCTTTTGTAGTATGTCATAAAGACAATGGTCATACTTTGATACTAATATTGCCATTCTCTTATTTCCAGTTACAAATTTATAATCCATAGAAAATTTTGCTCTGATAGATTTAAAGTCTTCTTGTAATTGAGCGCATGATTTTTTCATCTGCTGAGAATCAATCTCTAGTCTCATAAAAAATCTAGAATCTAGGCCCAATGAATGTTGCTGTGAATCAATAATATTACCTTCGTTTTCAAAAATAAATTTTGTCACCTCAAGTACTATACCTTTGCGATCGGGGCATGAAATTAATAGTTTGATACTGCTCATGTATTGATATATTTTATATCCTTATTGGGGATATCTAATTTTAGCCTAATCTTTAAGGATTCACTGAAAAATAGAAAATTTTAGTAACTTTGCAACTCATGCTACGCATGGTTGCTACCTTTTATCTGGACGCCCGATTGAAAAACTTCGTTTTTCAGGGCATCCTAAAGAGAGTGTTGCCTCATGACATTTTTGATTGAAAATTGCTGAAATATATTGGGAGCGATTCCAAAGCCCAATATGTATTGAAGCTTCTTTATATTCCTGAGATATGGCTTTGGAAGAATCTGCGCCCATAAAAATAGTCAAAGACAATTACTGTAAGCGCTTGCAGTAATTAGAATGTTTAAATTAGATTGTCTTTGTGGATTCTTAAAATTTTTCATCTGTTCAATAAGTTCAGCGACCCGTTCTTTTATTTATAAAGTTTTTTAGATTATCGAATTGAAGATAAGGATTGGTTTCTTTTTGATTTGCGAGTGAATCGCAGCAATAGTGATGATAGTTATGCCCTGGGAAAACTACAGTGTCATTAGGCATTTTCATTAGAATATTTGCAATACTATCAAACATAATTTCTGCATTGCCACCAGGTAGGTCACAGCGACCACAGCCATCTAAAAAAAGTGTGTCGCCAGACATTAATATATGCTGTGCTTCTAATTGCAGCTCATTTGTTTGACTATAAGTTTTCTTTGCTGTTTTGATAAAAAAACATTGAGATCCAGGTGTGTGTCCAGGGGTATGAACAAAATTTATTTCAAGCGGTGCTTCATTGTTTCCTAAATTTAGTACGTGATTTTTTTTCACATCTATGATGTTTTCACCGATTGGTTTGTAGAAACTTGCTTCAGCTTCAGAGACCATAATTGGAATATCAAAATCCTTTAAGAGTTTTTCTATGCCATTTGTATGATCTGGATGTCCGTGTGTAATCAATGCGGCTTTTAGATTTAGACCTGAGTTCTTAATTTCTTTTTTTATTGCCTCTACATCCCAAGCTGGATCAATTACTACACAGTCTTTTGTGATTTTATTTGAAACAATATAGATATAGTTTTCCATTGGTCCAAGCTCGAGTTGCTTAATTTCCAGTGGTGATTGGGTTGTTTGTGACATACTTTTTATTATAGAGTATAGTAAATAGAAAAGTTTCCCCCAAATTTTAACAACCCTTACGCATTCGGTGTAGCTGCAGTGATGATGTTTTTGTTGTTTTGCTTCGCAAAACTTAAATGCTACATCAATCCGATACGCTTCAGGGTGTTAAAAATTTTCCGAAAACTTTTTTGGTTGACTATATATCAAAACTATAATAATTGATTACTGAAGCTGTCATTGCAATGACGTATTCGTTTATTACTGTATAGATTTACTTGCTTGGGTATCTCGAATCTTTGCTACTTTCTAGCAAAAAGGGGCTTTCTTTTCTAGCAAAAATAACCACGATTTTTACTAATTTCTCTTATTTCTAGCAAAAGATCACCTAATATTCTAGCAAAAAGGGGGTATAATTTCTATTAGAAAGGGGGTGGTTTGCAAATTTATGGCAAAAAATTACTACGAAAATAAAGTAGATTCTGAATTTTGGCTAAAAGATAAATTAGATGAAGGTCGTATTGTTTTTGAAAAATCAGAACTTGACGCGAAAATTTATAACTACCTTAAAGCTAATTCTTTACTAGTTGATCTTTATTCGACATATTTTTTTATAAAAAAAGACGACATCAGTGCTTTAGAATCTTTTCGACTTTTTTATTGGAGAATTATAATTCAATTTTTGAATCTCAGATTTTCTTCAAACGACAATAACCCTGCTTGGTATCTTGTTGGTAAATATTCTTATGATTTTTTGATAGATAAAATTTGTATTCCTGATGAAAAAGAACAAATTACAATACAGACTAAATTAAAGTCAAATACTACGATTAAGTTATTTAGCGACCATACAATTCTTGCTGTTCAAGATAGAAATTTTGAAGACAAGACTGTTATTAAGCATAATGTCTTTGGTGATTTTATTAATGTCTTAAAGTACGAATATATGATAATTAATTCAAGTAAAGTTCAATACGAATTGTTTGAAGCAAATATAGTCTCTTACTTAAAAAATAAAGATTTTGATTTTGATTATTTGATGGACTATTTTAAAAGACATCAATCACCGGTACTTTTGTCTAGATTTATTGGCGCATTAAGACAAGTTGATGAAAAAATTCAGGCTTTAAAATTTGAGAATCTATATAAAGAATATGGTTTCAAAAAAGCAATAGAAAATCCTTTTTCAAAAGAATATAAATTACAAAAATCTTCTAAACCTGCTTTTGTAACAAGATTCTCACTTTCAATGAAAGAATCAAAAGATTTTTTGAAAACTCTAGAATTGCCTAAGCGTTTAAAAAAATGCATTGATGCCAAATCGATTGAAAAATTATCCGCTGATGATGCCTATCATAGTTTGACTATTGAAGGTTATGAAGTAACAAAAGAGATTATTTTAAAGATGCAGAATGGCGCTGACGTTAATTCTGATTTGAAAAATAAATCAGCAACAAAAGGATTTCTGAGAGTTCTTGATTTTGTAAAACAATTAATTACTATTGAGTATAGTTTTGATCAAAATTTAACAGATGAACTTTGGAAAAATCTTTGGTCGCCTAGTATTAATGCAGGATTATTTCAACATGAAGTTGCAATATATAGAAACCATATGGTGAGTATCAAGGGTTCACAATCAGTACCACCATCACATGAAAAGATTTTTTATTTACTAGAAGAATTTTATAGTCATGCTAATGATTTTGATGATGGATTTCAACAAGCGATTTTTCTTCATTTCTATTACGTTTGGATTCATCCTCATAGTGATGGTAATGGTAGAATCTCAAGATTTCTGATGAATCTAGCCTTGATTAAGGATAATTATCAATGGCTCACGATACCAGTATTTGAAAGGAAAAATTATTTTGCAGCTTTAGAGAAATCGCAAATAGAAGATGATATTAAATATTTTGCGAATTATATACTAGAGCTTTATAATAAGGACTTGGAGCTTTAGATGGCAGTATTAGAGAGTGTTTTAAAAACAAAAACTTTAAAAATAGTCAAAAAATTTAAAAGTTATTATGGTGAAGTTGAATGCTATCTTAGGCATAAAAATGCTTTTGAATTAATTTGTGCGGTTGCTCTTTCTGCTCAGTGTACGGATGATAGAGTAAATATGACAACACCGGCACTGTTTAAAAAATTTCCTGATCCTTTCTCTATGGCAAAAGCTAAAATTGAAGATCTGGAGAAGATAGTGAGACCTTGTGGTTTTTATAAAAATAAATCTCGTAATTTAAAGAACATGGCAATTATGCTTGTAAATGAATATAACTCAGAAGTTCCATCTAAAATGCAGGATTTAGTAAGGCTTGCGGGCGTCGGGCGTAAGACGGCAAACGTAGTTTTAGGAACCTGGTTTAAAAAATCAGATGGAGTTGTTGTTGATACTCATGTTAAGCGTATTACGGGCTTGCTTGGTTTAACTAAAAATAAAGATCCAGAAAAAATCGAACAAGATTTAAATATGCTTGTTCCAAAAAAACATTGGGATCAATTTTCACTTTGGCTTATTGCTCATGGTCGCGAAACCTGCATAGCAAGAAGACCACAATGTGACAAGTGTATGTTTAATAAACTTTGTGATTCAGTCTCTTCATTCTAATTAGTAGAGCTGTCGCCAAATAGTATATTTCACGACAAGTCTAGTATACCTCAACTAAATTAGTATTTTTCTGATGTGTTCTATTGGCGATTTTTTGCGTACCAATCATTGTATTAATAATATTTAGATGATTAATAGTGTTTAGATATTTCTCAGGAAGAAACCTTTGTACAAAATCAACAACACCAGCAACTATAAAAAACATTCCAGCTTTATTCATATTTTTGTCAGGGTGAGTAAAGAGTGTATAGTCTCCAAGCATGCTACCTATTGTTCTGATTGATCCACCAAGTTTATTCCAGATATTTCTAGAATTTCTACCAAATAAAACTCCAATACTTGCACCTAAGAAATTTAAACCACCTGCGAGTGTAAGTGTGTGCCCGGCATCCTTTACTATAATTGGTTCTGGATCTTTGCCTGTAATAATTCGAATACTGTTTGTTGCCATCTTTTGTATTTGTTTTAAGTTAAAATCAGGTAATATTTTTCTGTTTGCGCCAAGTCCACCTTCAATAATTTCTTTAATTGCTATTTTTAAAGCTTTCATCCATTCAGAAAAGTTTTCTCCATAACTTTTATACTGTCTATCTTTGCCAAGTTTACCTTCAAGAGATAAATCTAATTGAGGTATAAATTCTCCAAGTCCAGATGCAAGTGTCAGGTCGTGTAGTTTTACTATTGGTAATGTAATTATTCCAAGGAGTCTGCTGTTGCTTCTATCACCCGATTTTGTTCTATTGCAGCTAAGCCTGTTTCAGCATAACGTATCATCATCATTGCTTTTGTTAAAAGTAGTGAGCCATCATCAATTATTTTTTTGATGCCACTTGGCATGCTGATAAAGTCTGTTGCAGCTGATGCTATATCACCTAATGCTAAAAGAGGATTTGCAAGTGGATGGTTTGTAAAATTGTGAATTTTGTTTAGGAAATTTATGTTTTGTTTTTGTGACTCTGGTTTACTAGTAGAATTAAATTTAAAACGTGGTTTTTTTAATTCAGGATTATTTTGCAAGTTGTTATTAGTAGCCAGAGCTTGCATTTAATAAGCCCTCTTCATTGGACATTTAATATTGCGAACTATTTCGCATTTCTCTAGGTCTCTTGTTCTGAGCTTACTGAAATAGCTATAGTTATTTAGCAAATTCTTCATCGGCTTAACCTGTAATATATATTAACATTTTGGAAATCCCTAAAGTCCCTTAAATAAAAATTTATTTGGAGATTAACTTTTCTTATTGAAGTAAATTGAGCTTACCAAAATAAATAGAATTTCTATAAGAGTATATGCGAGTAGCGCATATGCTAATCCAGATGTGAAACCATATGAGTGTAAACCCACACCCAATAAATTTACACCAAGCCATGAGAGCATAACTACAATGCAGCCAAATACTGATGTTTGCGCAAGTCCAATATCTTTAATAAATCCAGATAGTCGTGCATGAAAAATCAAAGCACACCAAAGCACAATTAAAAGTGCTCCGTTTTCCTTTGGATCCCAGCCCCAAAATCTACCCCAACTTTGATCTGCCCAAATCCCGCCAAGTAAAGTACCAAGAAAACTCATTACCAGACCAAAACCGAGCACACCAAGTAAATATGATTTAGTCTTAGAGCCTGCCTGAAAAGTCCCATCTACTGCGTTACGCTCCTGCTCAAAATGCTCATTTGCGTTAAGCAAACTGCACTTTTTCTCAGTCGCAAGCCTTGTATCTGGAAACTTTTCAGGGAGGCTTTGAAGCTTTAGCTCGTAAATAATTCTCTGAACTATATAAACATGTCCAAGAACACCAGCTGCAAATACTCCAGCATAGCCAAGTGTAATTGCAATAACATGAGTGCTTAGCCAGAAGTTGGAATTAAGTACCGCAATAAGAGCTTTCATTGTATCTCCCTCTGCTGCAAATTTAAATGAGATTAATAAGAGCATAAAGCCGCATATTGAAGATACAATCAATCCAATTTGGTTTTTTTCGATTAGATATATTATAAGCCCAATTAACGCGATCGCCCAGGCAATAAAAATAAAAGTCTCATATATGTTTGAAACTGGTGCTCTTTGCATGATGATAATCCTAAGTATAAGACCAAGAGTGTTTAAGCTAAAGGCAATCAGTGTCGTGCTTAGAGCAAGTTTGTAATTCATAGATTTTGTGTAAATGGAAAACACTAGACTAATAATAGTTACTAAGTAAAATAGCAAAGCATATTTAAATGGATTAATAGCATTATAAAAAATCTCTGCTTCAATAAAAATCTTATTGTGTTTTATATCTTTTATAACTTTCTCATTAAACTCTTGAATATTTTTATTAAATTCTTTATTGTTGTCATAGTTTTTTTGTATTTGACTCAAAAGCCATAAATAACTTTTTGTATTTTTACTTGGATTATATATAACTTGCCAAGGACTTTGCCACTCTGTAGTTTCAGTGACTTTGGGAATAATACAGAATCTCGTTTCACTAATGAAAGTATCGTCAAAATTCTTAAAATTTTCTACCCAAGCATAAACTGCTAAAGACAATTCTACTAGTCCTTTTTGTGAAATATTCATTTCTTGATTCTTATTATTAATCTGAGATATTTTAGTACTTAAAATGTCTAATTTTTGCAAGATATCATAAAGACTATTTCTGTTTGACTCTAAAAGTAACTCGTCTCTAAGTTCGTCACTGACAGTAAAAGCATTGTTTGGGATACTATATAAAAAGACATTTGTGATATTTATATAAGAGTAGAAATTTGCTCTTAAAATAAGTACTTGCTTGTCAAGTAGGCTATAGTCTTTTTCTTCTTTAGAGGCTATTTGTCTTGTTAATTCAAAAAGTTTTTGACTTACACTTTCAATTTCATTGAAGCTAAATCTTTTCCTTTTTTGATCTAGCTTAAGAGCTTCTTTTAGCTCTGGATTTTCAATTAAAAAAAGATTTTTTTTGTTAGCAAGCTCAGGTTTAAACAAGCTTTCAGCAAGCCATTCGATATGTCCCTTTGATTGACCAGAGATTTGTAATAAAAGGCTTTTTGAAAAACTATCTAGTGGCTTAATTCGTCCTTGATCTGCAATCAAAATCCTCTTGAATTGAGAGAGGTTTTTTGCTTCTAAATTATGGCAATTCAGTATTATTAATAAAATCGCTAATAAAAATCTTTTCAATTCTTAACCTTCTTCCTATAGCTTAGAAAAGCAATTATAAAATGTAAAATTAATCCAAAGTTGATCAAGAAAGTAGCCCAGTAAGGTAATTGGTAATTAAGATTCTTGACGACTGCAAGAACAGTGAATTCATTACCATCTAGGTCAACACCGTAGCGAGCTTGATATAAAGTAAATAAACCTGATCTAATTGGTTTATTCATAGAGATGACCGCTTCTCTTTCTAAATCAGAATCCCTAAAAAGTACTTTACTTGAGTATGACTTTGCAATTGGGCTATTAGGATGTAGTTCTCGTGAGACATCTATGAGCTTTACATTAAAAGGTAATTGATATTCTTCTCTTTTTAGGCTTAAACTAATGTTGCAGTTGTTTTTGTTTATTTTTTCAAAACCGTTTTCATCACCATCTAAATAAAGTTCTTCTTGATCAAGTAATAACTTTAGAGCTGGAATATTTTTCTCATATTCTTTTTCAATAGGGAATTCTTTTAAAATAGTTCCAGCAAAGGGTGTATGAAAAACTTTTGCGTTAGTATAGATCTTTTCAATAAAGATGTTTAGATTTTTACTTAATTTGATAGTTCGATTTTCTGGCTTTGACAAATCAATTGTTTGGGCTGTGATTAATTTAAAATTCTCATCAAATTCTTTTACTTCAAGTTGCCATTTTTCATAACTTTTACTAATTGAGCTTGACTCAGCTTCTTTGATTTCAATAAAGCTTTCTTTTGAATAGTAAAAATGAAAAAAACCACTGACCAAAAGCAAAATCAAGCCACTATGAGACAAGACAAGTCCAATATTTTTTTTTGTGAAATTAAATCTGAGTATGAATGATAAGGTTATATTCAGCGTCATTATCCATAAAATTGTAAGTGTCCCTGGAAACGGTATTGGACCAATAAAACTTAAATAGCTATCAAAATATTTTTCTCTAGCTAAATATAAACCACTAGAGCTCTGTTCAAGAGTCCCAGCAATAACTATTACGATTAAAAGAAAAATCATTATTACGGCTAATTTTGTGGAGGAAAAAAAATTCGCTAGAGGGTTTTTATTTAATTTACTTCTGAGTTTTTTTAACATCTAATCCTGATTTCTTTCTAAAGTACGATTCTTGCTTGATTCTATAATTATCCTTTAGTCAAATTTGTATAGCGTGAATCTGTTGTATAATTTAATAGTCTTCTCATAAAGGGCAGATTTTAGACAATGAGTTTTAACTACCTAGGAATTGCACTAAAAAATCTTGTAGAAAACCCAATTCAGGGTATTAATTATTGTAGTCCAGAAGAATTAACTAGCGCCAAAGTCGCTCATGAGGATTTCCCTTTTTTACTTGATAGTTTAAAAGAGCTTGAGTACATTGAAGAAATCTCTCTTGTTTCTACATGTAATAGATTTGAGATTTATTTTTTTAGTACAAACCCACTTAAGTTAATAGAACAAAAACAAGTTCAGAATATAATTCAATCTATAAATAAAACTTCTATAGAGATGAATTATTTATCTGAACGTGATGCAGAACTTCAGTTTATTAGAACATATTGTGGACTCAATAGTGGTCTTGTTTCTGAGCAAGAAATTATAATGCAAGTTCAAATCGCTTTTAGACAAAGTATTGCAATGGAATATTTAGGTAAGCGTGGCGAGTATCTCCTGAATTTTGCTTCTAAAATAAGAAAGCAGCTAGATGATGAAACGGTTTTCAATGGTGGCTTCTCTTATTGTAATGTTGCAATTGAACAAGCTTTTAGAAATTTAAATATTCAAAATTTATCTTCAAAAAGAATTGCGGTTCTTGGTTCAGGTGGAACAGCTTTGAAATCTGTTTTTGCTTTACTCAAAGCAGGTGTAAATGCTAGTAATATTAAAATTATTCATCGTATAAGCTCATCTTCAGCTCAGATACTTGCGTTTAAAGAGATTGAAGGACTCAAATTTATGAGAGCAAAAAATGGCTATCATGTTGATAGGGTGAAAGAAGCTATTTATCTTGCTGATATTGTAGTTTTTGGTATTGATTCAAAATTACCAGTTATTAATCTTGATTCTGATTTGAAAAATATTATTTTGGATTTTAATTCAAAATCATCTTGTACTTTTAGTCTGGGTTATGAACTGGGAAATTATGTTTCAGCTCAGAATCTTGAAACCATGGTCAGAGATTTTAGTGAAAAAAACTTAAACAATGAAGGCTTTAAATCTAAGATTGAGCTTGCTGAAAACTATATCCGATCATTAACCGCAGATACTTTGATATCAAAGCTTTAATTTTTGCCCCTCCACGACCGGGTCTTTTTGCGACATTTTTGAGAGTTAGGAATTATCAAGATTTGATTGCTTAGACAACCGCTCATTTTTTGCTGACACCTGTGATTTTTATTAGGATTTATCACTTAAGCTTACTTAACCGTGCCCTTCGCAAAAAATTCGGGCTGCCTAAGCAATCAAATAAGTATGAAATCTTAGTCATTATTATTGGTCCTAATTAATATTATAAAGATCGGAAAAATTTTCGTAAAATTCGCAACACCCTGAAGCATATCGGATTGGCGTTGCATACTAGTTTTGCAAAGCAAAACAACAAAAACCTTGCCACAGCAGAAGCCCCAAAGGGTCTAAACACGGGAGCAGTAAGTATATTGAATCTCAGTTTTCTCACGACCGTGTTATGCCGAATGCGAAAGCGTTGTTGCAATTTGAAGAAAATTTTTATGGTTTACGATAGTTATGCATTTAATTAATTGTGTGAAATTTACAGTAATAATAGATAAGCCAGCAAAGCCAATCTGCTAGAAATAACTTAAACCCGTAAGTCTTGCCTAATTCTTTTCAAATCAATTTTTCTTTTGTGAAGTTCATTCCACTCTTGTGAACCAGGCTTAAATTTTTTCATTTCAAGCTCTATGTCTGCTTCTTTAACTTTTATTGCGAATTTATCTAATCTATCCGTTAATTTTTCAAATCTTTCATCAAGGTGATCATCTAGGAAATTTTGTTCAAGTGTAAATCCTATGTCAGCCATTAATTCAGATAGACTATTGGCTTCATTGGTTTTTACTTGTAGAAGTATATATCGATCGCTTGCTTGGCTTGTTTGGGGGTTTTCAAAGACAACATCTATTAGTATGTTAATCAGTTCTTTTGCTTCAAGTGTAAATGCTGCTTTATCTTG
>CAIYXB010000047.1 GCA_903930015.1 uncultured bacterium
AATGTAAGTATTCCAGGAGCTCCAAATTTAGCGATTTCAAAATTAGTGTCTCCAAACGGTTTAATTAATCCAGCTTTATCAGTGAATAACACTGGTGATGCTAGTATCTCAGCTGGTAATTTAACAGTTAGTCAGAATGTAACAGCAGTTAGATTTATAGGTGATGGTTCATTTCTAACAAATGTGACTGCTCAGAATGCTGTGAACGCCCAAAACGCAGTCAATGCCCAAAACGCAACAAACGCTATTAATGCACAAACAGCAGTGACTGCACAAACTGCTACTACAGCGATAAATGCAGTGAACTCGACAAATGCAGTTAATGCACAAAGAGTAACAAATGGTGTAATTACAAACGGTGTAATCAATGGAGCTATTTTAGTGAATGTAACCATTCCTGGAAGTCCAAATATTAGCCTATCAAAATTAGTTTCACCAAACGGTGCAATTAATCCAGCTTTATCTGTGAACAACACTGGTGATGCGAGTATCCCAGCTGGTAATTTAACGGTTAACAAGAATGTAACAGCGGTTAGATTTATAGGTGATGGTTCAACGTTAACAAATATTGCAGGAGCAAATGTAACAGGACCAGTGGCAAATGCAACAAACTCAGTAAACTCAATGAATGCACAAACAGCTGTAAATGCTACGAACGCAAGTAACATGTCAGGTGGAACGATAACGAATTCAACTTTTACAGGCGGTACTATTAATGGTTCAACATTGAGAAATGTAACAATCCCAGTAGGATCAAACATTAATACCTCAAAATTAGTTTCACCAAACGGTGCAATTAATCCAGCTTTATCTGTGAACAATTTAGGTGATGCTAGTATCCCTGCTGGAAATCTAACAGTTGGTCAGAATGTAACAGCCGTTAGATTTATAGGTGATGGTTCATTTCTAACAAATGTGACTGCTCAGAATGCTGTGAACGCCCAAAGCGCAGTCAATGCCCAAAACGCAACAAACGCTATTAATGCACAAACAGCAGTAAATGCAACTAATGCACAGAAATCAATATCAGCAACTAAGTTGATATCTCCAAACGGTGCTATCGATCCAGCTATTTCTGTAACAAATGCTGGTGATGTTGGTATTGCTTCAGGAAACTTAACTGTTAATAAGAATGTAACAGCAGTTAAATTCATCGGTGATGGTTCAATGTTAACTGGTATTACTGGGACTCCAGGACCACAAGGACCTGCTGGACCACAAGGTAACACGGGTGCTCAAGGACCTGCTGGTGCTACTGGTGCTCAAGGACCTGCTGGTGCTACTGGTGCTCAAGGACCTGCTGGTGCTACTGGTGCTCAAGGACCTGCTGGTAATGTTGGTAATGTATCTAAGCTAGTAGCTCCAGATGGTTCTCCAGATCCTGCTCTGTCAGTTGATAATGACGGTAAAGTTGGTATTGGTAGAGCAGCAGTAGTTAAGTTAGATGTTGCTGGTGAAATCAGACCTGGTAATACTGGAATTGTATGTAACGCATCAACTGAAGGTTCTATAAGATACAATGCAACTACAAAAGTAATGGAATTCTGTAACGCGACAGCGTGGAAAGTTTTTGGAAGTACAACAACAGGTAGTACTGGTATGTGGTTCCAAGCTAACAACCTAAATTGCTCTAGTTTCTGTTCCGGTTTAGGAAAAATAAATAGAGCAAGCCCTGATGGAAATTTCTGTGCCTCTGGTGAGAACAGACCTACTTCTGCCGCTGGTCAAATTAGTTATCCATATGGAACTTGGGGTAGTGGAAATAATGAATTCACATCTTTCACAAGTTCGGGTAATTATTGCTATCACCCAAGTCAAGCCCGTGATAACGATGCTACTGATAAAACAGTTGGTTGTTTCTGTAACTAAGATAGAATAAAATTCAATGTTTAAAAAAGAGCCTCATAAGGCTCTTTTTTTTGTATGTGATAATTGTATTTGTGAAGCGTTTTCATTTCAATGAACTTGAATCAACTCAACAAAAAGCAAGAGAGCTACTTGAAGAAAATAAGGCAGCATTTTTTGTGGTAGCTGATAAGCAAACTTTAGGTAAGGGAACCAAAGGCAGGTCTTGGTATTCCCCTCAGGGAGGGCTTTATATGACTATCGTGCTAGAACTTGATTTTAATATATTGAAGCAAGATATTGTTTCTTTTAGTGAAGAGAGTTGTTTGCTTATTGTTGAAACATTAAAAGATTTTTTAGTTGAGAGTTTCCCAAATTCTAATTTAGATGATTTAAAAGTAAAACCTATTAACGATCTGTATTTTAAAGAAGCAAAATTAGCAGGGATTTTACTGGAGAGTATAAACAAAAATAAAAATAGCTTTCTTCTTGTAGGTATAGGCTTAAATATAAAAAAGAATCTTGAAGCTAATCTAGATAAAGAGATTGTAAGTTTAGAAGAGATTTTAGAGGATGAAGATTATAGGGATTTAGGCTTGGTGGATTTTAGCCTAAAGCTCTCAAAGTTAGTCAATCAAAGCTTCTCAAGACTAAAATATTAGTTTGTTTCTTAATGAGATCTTAACGTAAAAATGTTTTTTATTTACTATGTTTACTAATTCATTAGGTATAACAGGTGCGAATCGCTTTTCTTATATGAATCGTCAGTCGCGTTTTCCGAGTTCTCCTGGCGGAATAGGTAGTTATAACTTTGGTAATAACAATCTTAGTAATTCATTTGGCGGTGGTGGATTTAACAGCTTTGCAAACCCATACTCATTCGGAGGAGGTTTTGGTGGAGGTTTCGGCGGCATAGGCGGCTTTGGTGGTGGTGCTGGAGCTTGGGGCGCGCTTGCAGCTTCGATTGGTTTTTTAGTCGGTGCAATTGTTCAAAATATTATTACTAGAAGACAAGGTAATGAAGGTGGAGAAGCTCAAGATTGTGGTTGTTCTGATAAAAAGTCAGGCCCTCAAAATATGCAAGAACAACATAGCAACTATATGGATGGTTCTGCTCAGCATCGTTGGGTGCCAGAAGGCGCTCCAAATATCAGCTTTAATACTGATGACTAATTAATAATTTTTTCGTATTATAACTAGGCGTTTTTTAATATAATTTACTTGGAACTAAGCTAATGCTTTTCAGGTTAGTGATGTAACGAAATCTTGTTTTACCTATGGTAATCAAGGATTTTACTAGTTATGTCGGGATGTGGCTCAGTTTGGTAGAGCGCTGTGTTTGGGACGCAGAGGCCCTAGGTTCGAATCCTAGTATCCCGACCATATAAATTAAAAGGGCTCCCTCAGGGGAGCCCTTTTAATTTATATAGATTGATGATAACTAAAATTCAAAACTTAGACGCCAAAATCTATGATTTTGGGCACTGGGTTAGCAAAAAGCATCTATTGAGGATGCTTTTTGCGATTTTAATCGAAGCTAGAAATCATGAATAATGTTTCTTGCGATTTCAAACGAAGCTAGAAATCACCCCTATTCACCTATTATTCCCACTATTCCTATCTTTAGGTGCCTGCACCCAAAATAACTTAAAATAATATCATTTTTAGGTGTTACCACTCAAGATAATTCGGGTTTAAGCTAGTCATGAAATAAGAAATGTTTTTGATTTCATGTTGTAGCTGAATTAGCTACAACGGAAAAATTAAAGATTTTCTATTTCTTGCCGATACAATACCTAGGTCAAATAACCTAGTAATTTTCAAAAAACATGGGGGTGTTATGAAAAAAATTCTATTTAGGGCGTTCATTTTATGTACGTTAATTCCATCAATGTGGCTTTCTGCTGCAAATGCAGTGAGTGAAGACGCTGAGTGCTTGAGTTTAACAACTTAAGATAGCGGATCAAAGATTTAGTGCTGCGTTTGCACGTTTACAATTGACTGATACTAAGTTAAAGCCAGGATTTGAGCTTAATTCTGATGAGCTTGCTTCTGCAATTATGAACAATTTGATAGTTGGTAACCAACTTTTAGCAAGTCCAAAAACAGTTAGATATATTTTTCTAGCAAGCCATATAAAAAGATCAGGTGTACTTACTAAGCGTGAAAGAGAAGATTTTGCTATGTCTTTAATTTCAGATTTAAAAGAAAGATTAAGTAAAAGAAATGTTGACGCGAGCTTCTTAGATGCTTTAAGGCAAAGAATGGGAGATGGACGCTTTGTACATTTCTTGACAAATAAAATTTGCGAGCAATTAATGAATCAAGAAATTGGTGTAGTTGCACTTAATGATATTCAAAAAAGAGGATTAGAGTCTATTGGCGCTGTTGAAGAATTTAAGATGGATATGCACTCACAAAATTTTTCACCAAAAGAGCAGGTAGTCGCAAAAATGATCATTAGAGCTTTGAGTGATGTATTTGAAAAAGATCCAAACTTATTTAAACAGACGGATATTCTAAAAGTACCCCAATTTCAAGAGATTTCGGATGCGGTTTATGCATCAGTCAATTCTGCTACTCCAAATTTGAATATGTCATTAGAAGAAGGTAAGGCTCTGTTTAAATCTTTAATTGGACCTGTGTATAACGATATCCGTTTTTATGTGGTGGGTACTCATAACTTAGCTACTTTTCTTGAACATACATTTCCCTACGCTCGAAAATCAGCTTCTGATTTATCTCAAGATTTTTTAGATAGATTGAAAATATTACAGTGTAATGTCCCGCGAAAAAGGGCCAAAATAAATTAAAAACTTTTCCTTCCTAAGATCGTCTATAAGATAATAA
>CAIYXB010000048.1 GCA_903930015.1 uncultured bacterium
CGCTTTCAATTGCAATATCAATTGAAAATGTAACTGCTATACCTAGTGAAATACCAATAATTACAAATAAGCTCTGTACGAAGTTCCTTTTTAAATAATTTAGACTTGATTTATAAAGAAGCACTATTTTGAACCTTAATTAGAGATTTATGTTCTACTGAATATACATTGTCAGCAATATCTTGTAATTTTTTATCATGAGTTGCAATGATCAAAGTTGTGTTGGTTTCATCAATCAAAGACACAATAATTTTAATAATATTACTTGCGGTCTCAAGATCAAGGTTACCAGTTGGTTCATCTGCAATTATCAATTTGGGCTTATGAGCAAGTGCTCTTACTATTGCAACTCTTTGTTGTTGTCCTCCTGAAAGGTTTTCAGGCATAGTCTCTAATCTATCTAAAAGACCGACATTATCAAGTAAGGACAAAACATAGGTTCTATATTCATCATTAAGAAGACCGTTTAATTCTAAAGGTAAAAAAATATTTTCTTTGACACTCAATGTAGGTATTAAATTAAAGAATTGAAAAATAAAACCAATGTTTTTTCTTCTGTATAAAGTTTTTTGACTTTCATTGAGTGAGCAAATATCAACTCCATTGAAGAGTATCTTGCCGGAGTTGGGATTGTCTAAAGAACTAATTAGATTTAGAAAAGTAGATTTACCTGAACCACTAGAGCCTAAAATAATATTTTTTGTTTTTTGTTCAAATGTAATATTTAAGTTTTCAAAAATCTCGATTTCTTTTTGAGCCTCAAAATAGCTTTTTTTAAGATTTTTAATTTCTAGCATTACTAAACATTATTAACTAAAAAACTAGATTTAAGAGCATTAATTTGTCATTTGAAGTAAATATGTAAGGATTTGAGTTTTTGTGAATACATTGGAGTAAAGTTAATCACTGTTAGCTAGTTTCATTTAAAACTAGGCTATTTGTTGAAGTTGTACTCGATGAAAAAGTCCCATTTAGTTTTTAAGTTGTATTTAGATACTTAGAGGTCTTTGTATTGTTTAACTTCTTTTTTAGCTCCACCGTGTGTTATAGCACCTAAATGAGCCGAACTTACTAGCTGCGAATATTTCCATAAAGTGCCGCTCTGGTATTCATTTTCATGGACTTTTAATTCCGATAATCTCTTTGCAATCTCAGTCTCTGATATATCAACATTTAGAGTTCCGTTATCTGCATCAATTGAAATTATGTCACCATCCTTAAGTATTGCTATTAGTCCTTTATCTGCAGCTTCAGGACATACATGCCCAATGCAAAGTCCGCGAGTGCCACCAGAAAATCTTCCATCGGTAATAAGTGCAACTTTCTCGCCCATACCTTGCCCATAAATTGCAGCAGTTGTAGCAAGCATTTCTCGCATACCAGGGCCGCCTTTTGGTCCTTCATAACGAATTACAATTACGTCATTTTCTTTGTAATCCCTTGCCTCAACTGCTTTAAAAGCATCTTCTTCCTTATTGAAAACTCTTGCTGGTCCTCTATGCTTTAGATTTGCCATTCCTGCAACTTTTACGATCGCACCTTTTGGGGCAAGATTACCTTTTAAAGTAACAACCCCACCGGTAGATTTAATTGGTTTTTCAACTGAAAAGATTATGTCTTGATCTTGTCTCATAAGCTCTTCGACTTTTTTTGCATACTCATCAGCGTTCTTGCCAATGGTTTTACCGTTCACTGTAATGCAGTCTCTGTGCATATGACCTGAATCACACAAGATCTTAATCACTGTTTGAATTCCACCATGCTCATAGAGATCTTTTGCAACATATTTACCACCAGGTTTTAAATTTACAATGTAAGGAGTTTTTTTGAAAATCTCACCAACTGCTTCCATGTCAAAATCAATTCCAGCCTCATTGGCTATCGCAGGCAAATGTAAGGCAGCATTTGTTGAACCGCCTGTTGCTGCGACTATAGTAGCAGCATTTTCTAATGATTTACGAGTTACAATGTCTCTAGGTAAAATATTCTTTTCTAATGTGTTCATTATTTCATGACCAGACATTTTTGCAAATTTGTTTCTATCTTCGTAAGGAGCAGGTGGAGCAGATGAACCTGGTAAAGCAAGTCCAATTGCCTCAGACACACAAGCCATGGTATTTGCTGTGAACTGTCCGCCACAAGCTCCAGCAGATGGGCAAGCAACATCAGTGAGAGCATCTAATTCCTCTCTAGACATTTCTCCAGCATCAAATTTTCCTACAGCTTCAAATACATCCACTATAGTTACGTCTTTACCATTGTGCTTACCTGGTAAGATACTACCTCCATACATAAAAACGCTTGGAATATTAAGTCTTACCATAGCCATCATCATTCCTGGTAGAGACTTGTCGCAGCCTGCGATACCCACTATGGCATCATAACAATGACCACGTACTGAAACTTCAACCGAATCTGCAATCACTTCACGAGAAACTAAAGAAGACTTCATACCTTGATGACCCATAGCAATACCATCAGTAACAGTTATTGTATGTATACCAAAAGGCAGTCCACCATTGTCTTTGACAGCTTGTTTAACAATCACTGCTTGACGTGGAAGATCAATGTTACAAGGTGCACTTTCATTACCACAGTCAACAACACACACATAAGGTCTGTTCTCAGCTGCATCACCGATTCCTTCTGGAAAAGCATCTGTCTTAAGATTCTTAAGCATGGTTAACCTACCTTCACAGCCTTTTACACGGTTAATGTACCTGCTAGGTAATTTGTGATCTAAGTATCTTGGGTCTAAATCTTGTTTATCTGACATAAGTTATTTATTATAACTTTTTCGTAATAAGAATACGTTGCTAGAGATAATAATGATTCATTTGAACTATAATATTAAAAATGAAGTTTGCATTTATAGCTGATGAAATAACAAATTTTATAAAAAATCATGATTCAACTTGGGCTTTGATGAAAGCATCTAAGACTAAAGGTCACGAAGTTTTTTATGCTCATGCTTCAAGTCTGACTTATAAAAACAATAAAGTTTCAGCTCAGTTCATAAATTTAGATGATGAATTTTTTTCTTACCAAGAAAAAAATAACGCAAAATTAATTAAGTTTCCTGTAATACCACTCGATGAAAACCCAGGTCCTTTTAAATACCCCTGTGAAGCTTTAGATTTAGACAGTTTCAAGATTGTTTTTATGCGAAAAGATCCACCAGTGGACTCTAAGTATATTTTTGAAACCCAATTGTTAGGTTTATGTAAAAAAGCTTTAGTGGTGAACAATCCAGCTAGTCTTTTAATAAATAATGAAAAACTTTCTATTTTAAATTTTCCGAATTTAATTACGGAAACCATAGTAAGTGAAAGTAAAGTAGAAATTAAAGATTTTGTAGCAAAAGTTGGTAAAGTAGTTTTAAAACCCCTTGATGGAATGGGTGGAGCGGGGATTTTTGTATTAGAGCTTCAAGATAAAAATATAAATTCAATTATTGAAACTAGCCTAGCTTCAGGGCAAGCACTAATGATACAAAAATATATTCCTGAAATATCTCAGGGTGACAAAAGACTTATTGTTGTGAGTGGTGAGTGTATTGGGGCTATTTTGAGAGTACCTTCACAAGGTGATAATCGGGGTAATCTAGCTGCTGGCGGTAGTTTCAAGGCTTACACTGTAAACAAAAGAGATCTTGAAATAGTCGCTGAGATCAAAGAGTTTTTACTGAAAAATAAAATCTATTTTGCCGGTGTAGATATTATCGGTGACTATCTGACTGAAATCAATATCACTTCTCCAACTTGTCTTCAGGAAATAAATAGGACTAATAATTTACCTCTAGAAGCGAGTATGGAAGCGAAAATTATAGATGCTTTAATTAATTGTTCTGCAGGAAATTAAAACTTGGATCTGCAGCTTCGTGATAACGAAACCTTAAACGTATAGTAAACCAAAAAAGTTTCTCCAAATTTTAACAACCCTTGCGCATTCGGCGCGGCCGCTGTGATGATGTTTTTGTTGTTTTGCTTCGCAAAACTTAATTGCTACATCAATCCGATATGCTCCAGGGTGTTGAAAATTTCCGAAAACTTTTTGGTTTACTATACAATCACTCTTTAAGTTCAGACATAAGTTTTTTCAATATCCTTTTTGATTTGTATTTTGAGTTCTTCTAGTGAGTTGAATTTTTGTTCCTCGCGAATTTTTTCTGTAAAACTTAAGTCAAGTTTCTCTGCGTATATATCTCCATCAAAATCAGGAATGTGAACTTCAAGGCTTTGTTTATTTTCTGAATTTATAGTTGGTTTGTAGCCAATGTTAATTGCAGCTTTAAAGGTTTGCTGATTGTATTTATTGTTGAGTATCTTACAATAGCCTTTATAGACTCCATTTGCAGGTAATTGAACTTTTGGATCTATCTCTAGATTGGCAGTTGGAAAACCAATCTCTCTACCTTTTTTGTCACCATGTATGACTTTAGCAATGTATCGATAAGGATACCCTAAATATTCATTGGCTTCTTTGATTTGAGAATGTTCTAGTAAATGTCTGATTAGTGAACTACTGACAATAGTATCAACTACCTGAAAAGCTTCTTGTACTTTTAATTCAATAGAATTCTCTTTACACCAATTCCTGAGTAATTCTATATTTCCAAGTCGATTTTTACCAAAGTGATGATCAAAACCCACACTAATAAAAGCAACATTTAGTTTTTGTTTAAGGTAGATGTTTAAATATTCTTCAGCTGTGGTATCCATGAAATCTTGGTTGAAGTCTATTACTAGTGCAAAGTCAATCCCCATGTCTTTTAGTATCTCTAGTCGAGTTTCAAGATTGGTGATTAACTTTGGAGTACTTTTATTTTTGAGATTTCTGTGTGTAATCTCTTTGGGATGAGATTTTAGTGTGATTACTCCTGTTCTTAAGCCATGCTCTAGAGCAAATTTCTTTGCATGCGAGATTACTTTTTGGTGACCTAGATGTGCTCCATCGAACATGCCAAGCGCTATAGCTGTTTTTTCTTTTAAGCCAAGGCTTAAGTTATTAGCCTCAATAATTTCCATTAAAAATAAATATCGTCTGTGTAAAGTTCTTTTGGGTTTATCAAATTGGTATAGAGAGCTTTTCCTATAATCACTCCATCAATATTTTTTCTTTTTTTCTTTAGTTCTTTTATAGATTTTACGTCTTCAATATTGCTTATCCCACCACTAGCAATAATATTTATATCAGTGAGTTTTGCAAAATTTTCTATATCATGTAGGTTTGGACCTTCGAGCATCCCGTCTTTTTCAATGTCGGTGTAGATAACAGTTTTTAGGCCATGTGATTTATATTTACTTACAATATTGAGTGCTTTTAAGTCAGAGCTTGTTCTCCAGCCCTCTATTGCAACAAAACCATTGCGACAATCAAGCGCGATCGCAATCTTATCTCCACCAAATTTAGCCAGCGCCTCTTTTACAAGCTCAGGTTCTTTTACTGCAATACTGCCAAGTACTACTCTTGATGCACCAGCTTTAAGGTATCTTTCTATGGAATCCATTTTCCTAATTCCACCACCAACTTGTACTTTTAAATCAGTTGCTTCCATAATATTTTCTATTATAGTAAAGTTGCTTCTGAGCCCTGATCTTGCTCCATCTAAGTCAACAACATGCAGCCATTTTGCTCCAAGGCTATTCCATCTTTTAGCAACAAAAACTGGATCTTTGTTATAAGTAGTGCTTACATCAAAGTTTCCTTGTTGAAGACGAACACATTTTTCTTCCAGAATATCTATAGCAGTATAGATATGAAAAGGTTGTAAGTCTTTATCTTTTAGATCAGCCATTAATTATCAATCAGTTGAATTTATTATTTACTGTAATTTCTGAGTACAGGTTTGTAATAGCTAGTATCAACTTCTTCATAGCTTAACTCAGGTTCACCGTCTTTGTAAGATGCTAAAGTGGTTTTTAACCAATCTTCATCATTTCTCTCTGGAAATTCTGGTTTATAATGAGCACCTCTTGATTCATTACGATTTAGGGCACCTTTTGTAATGATTTTAGCAAGGTCAAACATATACATAAGTTCTCTTGTGTAATACAAGCTTTGGTTTGCCCATTTCGTAGAATCTGGGATTTTAATTTTGGTAAACCTATCCTCGAATTCCTTGATCTTATCTAGAGTCTCTTTGAGTTTCTTATTTTCACGAACTACAGTAACGTTTGCAGTCATGATTTCACCAAGTTCTTTATGTAAAGTTCTCGCGTTTTCATTACCATCTCTTTTCGTTAAAGTGTTTTGCAGATCCTCTTGAGCTTTAAGTTGATTTTTGAAAACATCTTCACTAATGTCAACGTAACCTTTATCAAGATTTTTTGCGTATTCTGATGCGTGACGTCCTGCTTCAAACCCGCCATAGGTACAACTTAGTAGAGAATTTGCTCCGAGCCTGTTTGCTCCATGGTATTGGTATTCACATTCTCCAGCAGCAAAGAGTCCTTCTATGTTGGTCATTTGATTGTCATTGTTTACCCAAATTCCGCCCATGCTGTAATGCACTGATGGAAAGACTTCCATCGGAACTTCTCTTGGGTCTGTACCTTTGAATTTCTCGTAAATTTCTAAAATAGCCCCAAGCTTTTTATCTAATTCTTCCCTTGATTTGTGAGTAAGATCTAAGTAAACAGCGCGTTTGCCATTTACTCCAAGTCCCTGATTTACAACAATCTCAAAAATTTCTCGTGTTGCTATATCTCTTGGAACCAGGTTTCCGTATTTTGGATATTTTTCTTCAAGGAAATACCAAGGCTTACCATCTTTATAAGTCCATACTCTGCCACCTTCTCCTCGTGCTGACTCTGACATTAATCTATCCTTGTCAGTACCGGGGATTGCGGTTGGGTGTACTTGGATGAATTCTCCGTTTGCGTATTTAACACCTTGTCTATAGCTAACTGCTGTTGTTAGACCGTTATTGATCGCACTGTTTGTAGATCTTCCAAAAACAAGTCCAGGGCCACCTGTCGCTAAAATAACAGCATCTGCTTTAAACGCTTTCATTTCCATAGTATCTAAATTTTGTGCAATAACTCCACGGCATTTACCGTTCTCATCGATTATGTTTGAGAGCATTTCCCAGCCTTCAAATTTATTTACTTTACCTTCGGCTTCAAATCTTCTAACTTGCTCATCAAGACCGTATAATAGTTGTTGACCGGTAGATGCTCCCGCATACGCAGTTCTGTTGTACATTGTTCCACCAAAACGTCTGAAATCTAAGTTACCTTCAGGAGTTCTGTTAAACATCACTCCAAATCTTGCGTACATATCAACGATCGCTGGTGCTCTATTGCACATTCTTACAATTGGACTTTGATTTGCAAGAAAGTCACCTCCGTAGATTGTGTCATAAGCATGCTTCTCGGTAGAATCACCTTCGCCTTTTGTGTTTTTTGCTGCGTTGATACCACCTTGCGCGCAGACTGAATGAGATCTTTTTACTGGGACAATAGAGATGATATCTACTTCGTTACCTTGCTCTGCTGCATCTAGTGCTGCCGATAATCCTGCAAGTCCACCACCAACTATAACTATTTTTCTCTTTGTCATATTTATTACATCTTGATTTTATCAGGATTTCTAGACTTGTTACTGCAAGCTTGCTTGGATTTTTGATAAGTTAATCAAAATCAGAGTTTTTATGTGATTATTTAGAGTAATAATTCAACTTTTTACATAGCGGTAAAACTGGAGTAGTATTAAAAACATGTCTAAATTACTTCAAGGAAAAGTTGCAGTTGTTACGGGAGCAGGAAGAGGAATCGGACAAGCTACAGCAGAGCTTTATGCAAAGCATGGTGCAAATATTGTTATTGCAGATATTGATGATGCACCAGCTCAAGAGACAAAAAAATTAGTAGAAGCTGCTGGTGCTCAAGCTGTTATCGTCACTGGAAATATTTGTAATGCGGATGACTGTCAAAAAATCATCAAAGCTGGAATGGATCTTGGTGGAGGTCAGATAGATAGATGTGCTCGCAAATATTGCCGGTATAACAAGAGACGTCGTAATTCACAAGATGACTGAAAAGGATTGGGATTTTGTAATTGATGTAAACCTTAAAGGTACTTTTAATATGATCCAAGCTGCAAGTGTAGCTATGAGAGATCCAGCAAAAGATGAAGGTGCTGCCCCAAAAGCAAGATCAATTATAAATGTAAGCTCAACCTCAGGAGTAAAAGGTAATGCTGGTCAAATAAATTATGCTGCTGCAAAAGCAGGTATCAACGGGATTACAAGAACAGTAGCAAAAGAATGGGCTCGTTTTAATATTCGCTCTAACTCAATTGCTCCAGGATTTATTCAAACACGCTTAACAGCTGCACCAACTGATGACGGTAAACTTGGAATTCCTGATCAGCAAAGACAAATGATAGAGATGCTTTATTCTCAAACAGGTTTAAATAGAGCTGAGGGTATGGGGCATCCAATTGATATTGCGAATGTAGCGTTGTTCTTGGCCAGTGATCTATCTTCTTACATGAGCGGACAAGTGCTTGTAGTCGCTGGCGCTATGATAGATACTTATTAAGAAGTGAAGCTTCATTAACTTCTATAGAAAATTCTCAATCTACGTCAAATGACCTACTTATTATTTGAAATGAAGAGATACTCTTAACTTTATTATGATTTTCTTGTTAAGTAATTGATCTAGCGGGATCCTTTAAATATAATATTAGAAGAAAAGTGAAAGTTGATTTCTTAGCGGGGGTCTCTTTCACTTTTCATTTTGAACCAGATTAAAGTCACTAATACTCTCATCAATAATGTCAACATGGCTGGTGCTGGTAATATCGCTGTTCCTGTTGGCCAAAGTGCTTTAAGGATAACTAGGTTAAAAGATTAACTATACTCCAGGAAAACCAAGTTTTTAATTGAGGTTCAGGTAAAAGGTCGCAACCCTGTAAAGTATGGTTTACGAGAATTATATTTTTTCACCTTTAGAGCTGAAGCTAGCAAGGGTTTTGATGTTTTTCAATTAGCAAGAGCTGGTGTGCAATGTTAATTCTTTGTTTTAGATTACTCTGAATTTTCTGAAAACTTTTTTGTTACTTTATAATATGAACCATTCAGTACCATTAGATTGAACTTGAATACCTTCATATGGCGAATTTATTACATAATTTGCACTGCCGTCAATGTTCTGTGAACCTGTTACGGTGACAGTATTAGCGCTGGTATCTATCTTCTTAATTTTGTATATTCTGCCGGTTCGAGTTGTAGCATTTGGTAAGGTGAAAATAATATTACCACCGCCTGCATTACCAAGTACAGTATAATCAGTGTCATCCAAGGTGTAATTCCCGCTCTGTGTTTGTATTGGTAGAGAAACTGATTCTTCGACATAAAGTCTTCCATTTATTTCTACATCATCTGCCACAATTAAATCGTCTGTTCCATCTACATTTGTTTTAGTTGCTCCTCCCACATCAAGAAGGGCATTTGGAGTGTTTGTGCCCAGTCCTAAGCCATTACTAGAATTGTTACCCCAGAAGAAATTTGCATTGTCTTGGGTCAATGCTCCGTCCAGGTTTGAAAAAATAACAGATCCATTTGTAAAGTCTCCATCAATTACTGTGCCGTTAATATTGATTGCTGTTAGGTTGGTGATATTACCATTTACCGCATTAAGGTTTGTGATAGTAAAATCAGTAGCTGTAAGGTTTACAAAGTTACCATTAGTAAAGTTCGCTTCAACACCGTTAAAGCTAGTGCCGTTAAAGAGTGTAGATTGAGTAGTAATGAAAGTACCGTTAGTAGCAGTAACGTTATTACCAACAAAATCTCCACCATTAAATAGAGGTGAGTTTACGATATTCGCGAAAGTGCCATTTGCCGCATTAAGGTTTGTGATAGTAAAATCAGTAGCTGTAAGGTTTACAAAGTTACCATTAGTAAAGTTTGCTTCAACACCGTTAAAGCTAGTACCGTTAAAGAGTGTTGATTGAGTAGTAATGAAAGTACCGTTAGTAGCAGTAATGTTATTACCAACAAAATCGCCACCGTTAAATAGAGTTGAGTTTACGATATTCGCGAAAGTACCATTTGCCGCATTAAGGTTTGTGATAGTAAAACCAGTAGCTGTAAGGTTTACAAAGTTACCATTAGTAAAGTTCGCTTCAACACCGTTAAAGCTAGTGCCGTTA
>CAIYXB010000049.1 GCA_903930015.1 uncultured bacterium
CTACGCTTGTGTAATTGGCTCCTACACACCCATTCATGAGCTTTTTAGTTCTGTGGTTAGGAATTAAGGGGAATTAGGAAAGGTTATATGCAATTAAAAAATGAATTGACTCACTTAATTAAAGCCACTAGAGTTTTGAGCTTTAAATTAAAATCTTACATGTGATAGGCTCATGATCAGAGAATTTAGTTAAAGAAAAATCTCTTAAAGAATTATTCTTTATATCATCAGCATAAATTTTATAAAAACTTTCATTCAACTCACCTAAATTCCTTGCGTATGCAGGTATGAAATTCTTACATGTAGGTTTAGTATCTTCAAAATCATCTTCGTTATCCTGACAGCCAGCTTTTCGCATTGATTTTACGAAAATCCAGTCAAGTCTAAAGTGAAATAATGGATTGTGTTCTAGTAGCTTATAAGTTGATTTAAAACCTTTTGTCGTTCTCTGATTAGAGTTTGCTAGTTTGCCGGCTTTGCCTGAATATGAAAGATCTTTATTACCTGAGAAATCAAACATGTTCATATCCGTAAATTCAAAATTAATTAATTTCCAAAAAAGATCAGCACTTTTGTTTCTTAAGTAAATTGGTAAGCCAAATACAGTCGGGTCATGCGTTTTGCGTAGGGTGTTAAAGGCAAATAATGAAGGACTTAAAATTATATTTAGCGGGTTGAACCAATTAGCTGTTGCTCTTGCAAGATTTTGCCAATCAGTCACTGTCCTTACAATAATTTTGGTCGCACTTGTTGGATCTCCGCTTGCTTCTGAATTATTGAAATCACCAGCTAGTACTAATGGAGTGTCAAAATCTTTTAATTGATTTAATAGATGCGCTAATTGTTTTTTTCTGCAAATAGGCATGCATCTGTTTTCTAGGTGTGTGACTACAACAGTTAAATCTTGAGCACTCTCTGGTATATCTACTCTTGCAGCTAAAGCACTTCTATGCCCTCTTCTTAGTTCTGTGATTATGGGTAAATCTAAAATAACTTCAGAACCTTTTCGTTTTAATTTTTCAAGCTTGGAAATTTTTTTAAGTTCACTATCAAACCAGTTGTAGCATTCAGGGAGTTCAATAACTCTTGATGAGATTATTGGAAATTTAGATACTATTGCACTCCCGTGTAAAGCTTTTAGTTTATCCTTATTTAGTTTTGGAGCATTTAAATATTTTGGATCAACTTCAATAAATTCTGGAATGAAGATGTAGTATTTACTTTTAGTTATTTTTGCAAATTCTTCAATCGTATTTTTATAATTAGTTCTTTGCATCCCAAAGTCAGCTTCATTTAAAGTAAAAATATCGCTTTCTTTAAAGATTTGAACCTCTTCTATAAAAAGATCTTTATTAAGCGGCCTTTTGGGATCGCGATCATTTTGCTCGATAAAGTTATTTGTGTTGTTTAAAGCCAGATTTAGTTCTACTAATTTATATGCTCTTTCAAAATTCCAGTGAGTTAATCGAAAAGCTTTTCTTTTATTGTTTGTGTCTATTGAAAGTTTTGAGGAGCTTGTGAAGGAGTTCTCATAATTTAACGGTTCATGAAAAATCACTTCAAGTTTCTGACTCAAATCAGCATTTAAGCCATCTTTATTGGAGAGTAGCTTAAGTTCTTTGTAGGATAAAAAATTATCTTTGAATATCTGATCTTTAAACTTTGGATTAGCGCTAAGTGGACAATATGCAGAACTAAGAAATAAAAAGATAAGCTTAATTAGTTTAGTCATACTTGTAGCTTGGTACTAGTAAAAATATACAGTTTTTGGGTAGAATTAGCTTAGGAACAAAACAATTTATGAAAAAACTATTTTTACTTTTAATATTTTTTAGTATCAACAATTCAGCTGTGCTTGCTGATGATACTGAAAAAACAGCTGATGAGGCAGTTAAACCTGTAGTTGAAACAGCTGCACCTGTAGTTGAAACAGCTGCACCTGTTGTTAAAAAGAGTCCCGTCGCTGATGAAACAGTTAAAGTTAATAAAGATGGTTTGGAATATAATGAATCAAAACCTGTTGATAAAAAGTTAGATATTGATTTAGAAACCCCAGAATTAGATGATTCTCAGGAAGATGATGTAGATTTGTATGAAGAGGATTCTGAAGACGAAGATTCAGGTGATTCCGAAGATGAGGATTATATTGACGAAGAAAGTAGCGATTCTGAACAAGAGGAACCTGATCAAGATTATGGGTCACAAGATGATTTTGTTGATGCTGGGGAAGAAATTTAATTCTAGCCATAAAGTCTAGATAATATTTAGGCGCCTAATTGAGGCGCCTTTTTTTTGATTTTGTTATGGCAAGAATTAGTTTTGCAAGTAGCTTATTGAATTCGGGTAAAAATATTATATGCGTAAGCAGTTTATTCTTCTTAGTTTTGTTTTGCCAATAATATTTATTGGCTTGAGTCTTTTTGTAAATCAAAGTTTTTGGTTTGCTTTTTTAGTTCTAGTGCCACTTATAATTTTAGGTTACTATGATATGCAACAAACTAAGCATGCTATTAACAGAATCTTTCCTATTATAGGTCATGCTAGATATTTACTTGAAGAAATACGACCTGAGATTAATCAGTACTTCATTGAGTCTAATCATGATGGAAAGCCATTTAGTAGAGAGCAAAGATCGATCGTTTACCAAAGAGCAAAAAATGTTTTAGATACACTTCCTTTTGGTACACAGCATGATGTTAATGCAAGTGGCTATGAGTGGGTTAGTCATTCATTAGATGCAAAACATGTTGATCCAAATAGTTTGAGAGTAACTATAGGTTCTTCTCAATGTTTAAAGCCTTACAGCGCAAGTATTTTAAATATATCTGCAATGAGTTATGGCGCACTGAGTAAAACAGCTATAGAGTCATTAAGTTCAGGAGCTTGCTTGGGAAATTTTGCTCATAATACAGGGGAAGGAGGAATTAGTGAATACCATAGAAAAGGTGGCGCTGATTTAATTTGGCAAATTGGAACTGGTTATTTTGGTTGTCGAACTCCTGAGGGTGGATTTTGTGAAAAACAATTTGCTCAAAAATCACAAGATGATCAAGTTAAAATGATTGAACTTAAACTATCTCAGGGAGCAAAGCCTGGGCATGGTGGGATTTTACCTGCAGCAAAGGTTACAAAAGAAATTTCTGAGATACGTTCTGTCCCAATGGGTGAAGATGTTTTATCTCCACCAACACACAAGACTTTTAATAACCCTATTGGACTTATGAATTTTATTCAGAAACTTAGAGAGCTTTCTGGAGGTAAACCTGTTGGTTTTAAAATTAGTATTGGTAACAGATCGGAGTTTATTGCGATTTGTAAAGCAATGGTTGAGACAGGAATTATTCCAGATTTTATTTCTGTGGATGGCGGTGAAGGTGGAACTGGTGCTGCACCACTTGAGTTTACTAATCATATGGGAGAGCCTGGTACTGAATCTGTTCTCTTTGTTGCAAATGTCCTTAGAGGCTTTGGTTTACGTGAGGAGATTAAAATTATTTCAACAGGAAAGATTACAGATGCTTTTGATATGATCAAAAAATTAGCGATTGGTGCAGATCTTATTTATTCTGCGAGAGCTATGATGATGGCACTCGGCTGTATACAGGCTTTAAGATGTAATTCAAATTTCTGTCCTACTGGAGTTGCTACTTCAAACCCTACTCTATATGAGGGAATTGTTGTTGGGGATAAAAAAATTAGAGTTTGGAATTTTCATAAAAATACTGTAAAAGCTTTTGCTGAAGTACTAGGTGCTATGGGGCTTGAAAAGAGTGAAGATCTTAGACCTTGGCATATTAAGCGTAGAGTTGATACAACAAAAATTAGAACCTATTTTGATATATATATTTTTTTGGAAAGTGGACAGCTGCTTAATGAAAAAACAGTGCCAGAAATATTTAGAATGCCTTTTTTCTCTGCAAGTTCAAAGACCTTTGCTCCTGATTATGAGAATTGTCGTAAACATCTAAAAGATGATATGCCAGCTTTGAATTATTTTATTAAGATGCAGAAGTTACAAGAAGCAGTTAATTAGATTAAATTTTTTCGTCTGAATTTTTTATAATACTGTCATTAGTTTTTATAAACTCAATAAAGATTTTTGGAAAACCTGCTTCAGTTAAGTAAAGCCTAAATTGAGTTGCAATTATGGCAAGCCTGGTTTTAAAATCGGGATAATATCCAAACTTATAATTTGGATAACATGTTTCTTTGAAATCAGATTTAACATATTCAAAACCGACACTAATTCTTGGCTTTAAATTCTCTCTGTGAGCGGGTCTAGACCCCCAGTGTAATATTGCCTCATTCCAGAATAATATATCTCCAGGTTTTGCTGGTAGTGCTCGTATATCAGCTCTATTGAAAGACCAATGATCTTCATTTTCTGTGTCATAAGTTGGATCTCGATCTGCTGGCACTAAAGAGATACAACTATTGAGTGTGTTTGCTTCTGTGAGTGGTAGCCAGAAAGAAAGGATTTTTGGACTACCATCAGGAAATAGAGATCTTTTACCTTTGTCTCTGTGTGGTCCATAAAAACCAGAGAACATCGATCTTGTTGAAAATTCCTGATTAAGAGTGTTTTTTGATTCATCAAGAATTTCTTTTTCCTTTTTTGGATCTACGTACCAAATCCATGGAGTTGGCAGTAATCTTGAATCATCATCTAGGTAATGCTTTACGTAAGGTGCAAGCTGGTTGTGTATTTCCCAGAATTCATCAAATACAAATGCAAAAACGCATGGTAAATCATACTCATAAAGTTTTTTTAGTAGGCTGGTAAGCTTTTGAAAATCTAGTTTGATTTGATTTTCAAGGTGTAAATAAGCTTCTTGCTTAAAGAGATTTTCACTAAAGTCTGGTTGGTTGTTTAGTTTGATATCTTCTTGGATATTTTCTTTATTGATACTAAAATTATTACCAGCAAGATTTTGCCAAAAAGTTTTTGAATTAAGGTCTTCAACTGAGAAATTAAGTTTCATATGAGATCTATTTAGTTCATTATATTGCTTTTTATTAATTGAGGCTGTAAAGAAAGGAAATAATTCTAGGACTATTTTATTAAGGTCTATAAACAAAACCTAAGTCTATAGTCATGTCTTGAGCAGCTTCGTTGAGTCCTTTGCTTATAGAAGAGATTAGGACAAAATCCTTAGTCATTGCGTAACTAAAGCCTATGTCGACGGATAAAGGATTATCTATTCCATCAGTAAAATAGTGAGTGCCATAAATGTGTGAGAATATATTAAGCTCTGGTTTTAAATAGTAGTTAATATTAAAGACTAAAGGAGCTGAGACTATTCCACCAATGCCTGTATCTGACTTGAAACTAGCAAAGTCCAAGCTTATGTTAGTTATGCTGCCAAATTTTTTGCTCCAGGCTTTACCAAGCACCAGCATATAGCTATGATCAAAACCTGGATTGCGTAAATCCTTATCCCCTAATGGGATTTCCCAGTCAGTGATTATCTCAGTGCTAGGTAAATATCTCGATTCATCTAAAAGTCGAATTTTAGTACCCAAAGAAATATTTGAGAAACCTGAATCAATACGATTAAGAGTAAGTCCCGACCCAGTCAATCGTGTTTCAAATCTATTTTGTATAATTCCATAACGTAATTTGGTTTGACCAAGTTGATAGCTATATGAATTCCTTCCAGAAAATTCTGTTTGATAGTGCATTAAATTCTCTTCAATAATGAGCTCACCCTTATTTGCAATTCCAGGAGAATTACTTGCACCTCCTAATTCAAAATTAGTGATTTCGCTTGATTCAGCTATTGCTGCTATATTGCTAGTGCAAAAAACTAGAATCGTTATAAGAGTAGTTGTGGTTAATGAAAAATATTTAGTAATATGAAATCCTTGGGTATTGATAATGAATTTGATTTTAAACCATACTTTTGATTGCTTTTGATGCAATTTATTTTAGCTATTTTATGCGAAGACCGCCATTGAATTCTTCTAAAAGCCTTTTCGCATGCTCTTTGGTGTCATCACTGAAATCTTTATCAAGCATCCACTTTAACATCCCGAGATTATCCTTGATACTTTTTCCTTTATTTGCTCCAAAAGTAAATAAGATTTCTCCATCCTTATCTTTCCTGAATTTGCATGCAATATCAATACATCCTTTTTCATCGTCATAGGAGCAAAAATCATCAAGACTCTCAATTGATGTGTCTAACTTGTATTTAGTTATTTGATTATCTAGCACTTCTATTGTGGCTTCAATATCAGCTTCTGCGCTATGTGCATTTGAGAGCTCTTTATTGCAATAAATTTTGTAAGCAGCTGACAAATCTCTTTTTTCCATTTTATGAAAAATTCTCATTGGATCAATTATTTTTGTGGAGCTATCAAAAGGGCTTTTTAATCCTACTCTTTCAAATTCATTTACAATTAGAGGTAGGTCAAAGTTACGAATGTTGTAACCAGCTATGTCTGAGTCTAAAAAGAAATCACTAATTTTTCTTGCAAGCTCTCTAAAAGTTGGTTTATCTTTTAAATCTTCCTCATAAATTCCATGAATAAGTGATCCTTCTTTTGAGATTGGAATTTCTGGATTAATCCTTTCTAGTAATTTTTCTCTTTGACCATTTGGATAAATTTTTATAATACAAATTTCAATGATCCGATCAACTTTAACTGAAGTCCCAGTTGTTTCAAGATCAAAAAAGGCAATTGGACGCACAAGCTGAACATTTTCCAACATATTCTAATAAATATAGCAAATTTAATTAAGGCTTTATAAGCTGAAAAATCAGCCTATAAAGCCTTAATTAAATCCTTTGTATTTAAAATTTAATATAGACCTGTTTTACAAAATCAAAGATTTTGAACAGGTCTGCTAAACTCATTGCATGTTTGATACTAAGAATAAACCCAAAATAGTTGTTATCGGTGCTGGTTTTGGAGGTATTTATGTATCAAAAGGTTTGATAAAGTCCAATGCTGAAATTGCAATAATTGATCGTCAGAATCATCACTTGTTTCAACCCCTGTTATATCAAGTTGCTGGGGGAATTCTAAGTGCAGGATCGGTGGCGACTCCTATTAGGGCAATTATTGGAAAAAATGCAAATACTTTTGTGCGAATGGAAAGTGTCATCAGGATTGATCGTCAGAATAAGAAGGTTTTTACTGATCAGGATAATTCTTATAATTATGATTACTTAGTTTTAGCTACTGGTAGTACTTATGATTATTTTGGTAACGACTCTTGGAAAAAATATACTTACACCTTAAAAACTCTTAAAGATGCAGTTAATTTAAGAAATAAAATCTACTCATCTATAGAAAAAGCATTAACAACCAAAGATCCTGATGAAAAGAAAAAGCTATTAAGTTTTGTAGTGATTGGCGGTGGTCCTACTGGAGTGGAGATGGCTGGAGTAATTGCTGAAGTTACCAAAAAACTTACAAAAGAAGAATTGAAGTTAGAGTTCTCGGATATCAATATTTATCTTATAGAGGCTATGGATAGAGTCTTGGGCATGTATAGTGAAGATCAATCAGAGTACGCAAAAAAATCTCTAGAAAAAATTGGTGTTCAAGTTAAATTAAAATCAATGGTAAAAAATATTGAAGAAAGTGTTGTTGAGACTAATGAATTTACTATCAATGCAAGTACTATTGTTTGGGCAGCTGGTGTAAAAGCTATTGGAGCGCCAGCTTTGCTAGATGATATACCTAAGCAAAAAAACAATAGAATAAAAGTTAATAAATTTTTGCAAGTTGAAGAGGATAAAAGTATTTTTGTTCTAGGAGATAGTTCTTACTTCGAAGATTCGGGAAAAGCTTTACCAGGATTAGGATCTGTGGCTAAACAACAAGGTGAATACCTTAGTAAGCAATTAACTTCAATTTGTGCTGGAAAAAGTTTTGATAAAGAATTTTTGTATGTTGATTTAGGAATTATGGCAACCATTGGCAGGAGTGCAGCAGTAGCAAATATTGCAAATATCCCAATCAAAGGGTTCTTAGCGTGGCTTTTATGGGGCTTAGTGCATATACTTTTATTGATAAGCTTTCGAAATAGGCTTTGGGTATTTACTAGCTGGATATGGACTTACTTCTTAGATAGTCTTGAAGCAAGAAATATCAATGCTTCTTATGCAAAAGATTTAGATTAGGTGAGTTTATAAAATTCAATCTTTTAAATCTATTATAATTATCTTTAATGCTGTCACTCTTAGGTTTATTTTTTATCGTTCTTGTTAGCTATATTGTTGTAAGAGTAGCTTCTGTTGCCCTTGAAATTACAGGTCTTGCAGAAGAGGTAGCAAATTTCCAAGCTTTATCTGCTTTTACGGGGACAGGGTTTACAACTCAAGAAACTGAGTCAGCTTTAAGTAATCCGACTAGAAGAAATATTATCAAAACTGTAATTATTGTTGGCAATGCTGGCTTGACGACAGCTGTTGCTTCTTTAATTCTTACTTTTATGGGTAATGAGACCACCACAAATTTTCTTCATTTTATAGCTTTAATTTTAGGAATGATATTGATTTTCTTAATTGTAAGCTCTAGGCATACATACTTAGCACTGAAAAAAATAATTTATAAGTTTCTCTCTAACTATGATTCACTTCAAGTTCATGATTATCATGAACTTTTAGGATTAGGTAAGGGATTTGTGATTTCAAGAATAATTATTGATTGTGATAGTTGGATGCTTAATCAAGAGCTTAAAGATTTAAAGCTGGATAGAGAGGGTACTTTAATTCTTAGTATCGAGAAGCAAGATCAAGGAAAAAGAGTTTTTCATGGGGCTCCAAACGGCAAGACACGTATTGAAGCAAGCGATGTTATCACTTGCTATGGGCGTCCGGAGGCAATTAAGAGTCTTTCAGAAAGACAATCTGGCTATATTGGAGATAAATCACATGAAGAGCAATGTAATAAGCTTAAAGCAGTTGAAGTTCTCGTGGAAGATGTGGCTTGAATTATATCAAAGACCAGTATTGACTTGAATAAGCTAGTTTACTATTCTTCCCTAGTGAGATGCTTGCTGAAAGCTATTTGTCTTTGAGATTTACCAAACAAATTTAGTTAACTAGATTTGTTTTTATTCGTGATAAAACCATTTAACGTCAGGGTTTTGTCTAAACCATGTCATTTGTCTTTTGGCATAAATTCGAGTTCTTTTTTGAATAAGTCTTCTACCATCGCTGAGTGAATATTCGCCCCTTAGGTATGGCAATATTTCCCTATAGCCAATAGTTGATTGTAGTACTTCGCTCTCTCCGTATTTTTTTACAAGAGTTTCAACTTCATGAACTAAGCCTCTCTGCAACATTTTGATAACTCTATTGTCAATAAGGTCATATAATTTTCTTCTTGAAGAAAAATTCAAGCCGTAATACAAGGCCTTATAACGATTAGTGCTTTCTTTACTTCTGCTTTGGGCAAGAGGTTTCCCGGAACTTGTTACAATCTCAATTGCTCTAATAATTCTGATTTTATTGCGCATTTCTAAATCTTTGTGGGCATTAGGATCTAGATCTAAAATCATTTTTTGAAGATCCTCTAAGCTGCTTTGATTAAGTCTTGCGCGCAATTCTTCGTCCCGAGACACTTCTGGCATATTTAAATTGTCAAGAGCAGATCTGATGTAAAGTCCTGTGCCACCGACCACTACGGCTTTAGTGCCAAATTCATTAGCTTTAAGTTTAGAGAAAACCTTGTCAAAATCAGATCTATAATCTCCAGCTGAATAAGATTTATCTGGAATTTTGATGTTGACCAGATGATGCTCAACCTCTTCTAATTCTCTTTGACTTGGTTTTGCCGTACCAATATTCATTTCCTGGAAAATAAGCCTACTGTCGCAATTAATAATTGGTAAGGAAAATACTTTAGCAATTTCAATTGCTAGGTCTGATTTTCCAGTGCAAGTTGGACCAACTATAGCTATAAGTTCCGGATTGGAATTATTAAGCTTAATATCGTTAATGATTTCTTGAGAAAATGACATGTTTTGATCTAGGACTTTAACTTAAAGTTTTTTAGAGTCGTTGCAAAAGGGCAAGCCCTTCCTTAACAACTCTATCAAAACCTTCGGATTTTTGTCTTTGTTTAGACCTGTTTTAGCTCAAGTTGCACTTTTGCAACAAGTCTTTTGTATTAGTTTAAAATAGATCTTAGAGTTATGGAGATTTATAAAACCAATTCTAGGAAATATCGATTCTGTATGAATTTTTTGATTATTTCAGTGGGCATTACAGTGCTTTCTGGATTACTCAGTATTAGATCTTGGTATAAGCCTAGCATCAAATTAAATGCTGTAAGTCCAGTTACGATTACCTTGGATCGTGATGTGGAAGTTATTGATGAATTTAATACAAATTTGGCTAAAGAAAATGCTCGACATGAAGCCATAAGGAATACAGGCAACAAAGAAATTTTTGAAATTGATAAAACAGCTCAAGAAGAATCTTTTACTAAATTGAAATTTGCAATCAAGGTCGTGAGAAATACAATCTTAAATATTGAAACAGAGCCTGATCCAATAAACCCAAAAGTTGATATAGAGGCTCAGAATTTTTTACTTAAAATTAGTGATGATAAATTTAATGAACTACTCTTGAGAGAGGATGTGAAAAGTGCTCTTGACAATGTTGAATTCTATAAAAATATACAAATAGGTGAAGTTAATTTTACTCCCGAGATTGCACGTGATCTTAAGAAATTGAATGATGTTGAATTAAAGTATTTTTTTGCTGAATTGAATGAGCTAAGAAACCAAATTCAATATCAAGAAACGATTAAAAAGCAATTGAGTAAAAGTTTTTTTGAAGAAATTAAGCTTACAAATTACGAAGCTATTTTTAGAGAAGCTTTTCTTGTTCAAAAGAAACTACTTGATTTAGGTATCGTTAGAGGCTTGCCTAAGCAAAAGGTTGTTGAAAATATAAGAATACTTTTTCCTAATATCCCTGCTAAGGATTTATCTTTTGTTGGTAAGTTAATTAATGTTACTACTTTGCCTAATTTGCAAATTGATTGGCAAAAAGTTTATGAATTGGAAACAGAGGCTATTAATAATGTTAAGCCAATTCTAACTCAGTTAAAAAGTGGTTCTGTGTTAACAAAGAAAGGTGAAGAGGTTTCTGAGCAGAATTACTTTTATTTAAAGGACTTAAATATGTTAAGTCCTCAAACGGACTGGTCTGAAATAAAAGAGAATTTTATTATTATTACAATTTTAACTTTACTTATTATTGTGGTATCTTTTCTTCGTAAAAATAGAAGTTTCGCTGTTAACAGAGTCGCTATGATTATTTTAGTACCAGTAGCAGTCTCTATAATTGTTGCAGCTATAGCAATTTGGGGTGTTGATAAATTACCTCTTGCGCCTATTGCGACAATTTCAATTTTGTTAACTATACTTTATTCGCCAATAATGGGAATTGTTTGCGTAAATGTTGTTTGTTTTTTCTTAGTAAAAACTATTGATATGAATTTTTGGCAGATTTTACCACAGTATGTGGGTGCGATTGCGGGAGTATTTTTTACAAGAAATGTTCATCAAAGAGAGGATTTGACGAATGCGGGTACAAAAATAGCGATTATTCAAGTGTCAGTTTTTCTGCTTACTTTGATGCTTGCCGTTGAAGATTTTAAAGTGACAACAGTCCTTATTGTTGCGGCATTATATGCAATTGGTGCCGTAGCCTCAGGGTTTATTTCTGTAGCATCATTGCCTTACCTAGAGTCAGGATTAAAATTAATTACACCGTTTAAGTTAGCAGAGCTTTCCAATCCAAGCCAGGCTCTCCTCAAGAAACTTAAAATGGAAGCGCCAGGAACTTATGAGCACTCAATTAATGTTTCCCGTCTTTCTGAAGAGGCAGGCAATGCACTAAATCTAAATACCGAACTTATTAGAGTTGGTCTTTTGTATCATGATGTAGGTAAAACTCATGCACCAGATTATTTTATAGAAAATAATTTAGGAAAACCTAATCCTCATAACACATTGGGTGATCCAATTAAATCTGCTGAAATAATTATTGCTCATGTTGCAGAGGGTATTAGGCTTGCACGAAAACAGAACCTTCCTGCGGCAATTATTGATTTTATTCCAATGCATCAAGGTACTACAATTACAAATTATTTTTATTATAAGGCTGTAGAAAAGCTAGGTGAAAAAAATGTAAATAAGGAATTGTTTAGGTATCCGGGTCCAAGACCTAATACTAAAGAGACAGGTGTCGCAATGATTGCTGATAGTGCAGAGGCCGCTCTTCGAAGTATTAAAGATATAGCTGATGAAATTAAAGCCGAGGAAATGATTAGAAAAATTATCTATTCTCGTTCGGATGAAGGTGAGCTGAGTGAATCTGGCCTTACCAGGGCTGATTTGGAGCAAATCACCAAATCATTTTTAAAAGTTTGGCGTTCTCAAAACCATGAGAGAGTTAAATACCCTGAAAAAATGAATGAATTTAGCGAAGATTCAGTAATTCCAAGCTAATTTTGGATTTTTATGTCTCTCTTTTCGAAACCTTTAGTTTAGAAAGAGGTCTACTACCTCAATAGGCTATAATTTTTAATAGTAAAATGTGTGGAATTGTTGGCTATATTGGTTATAAAAATGCAAAAGAAATTCTTCTTGAAGGATTAAAATCTCTTTCTTATAGGGGATATGATTCGTCAGGAATCGCATTAAAGGAAGAATCATCTTTACTTATCGTTAAAAGTGAGGGAAAGCTTGAAAATCTTGAAGCAAAAATAGCCTCTTTTAGTATTATTCCCACTTTAGTCACTGATCTAACATCTACAAATTTTAACCGTGAAGTAAATGCTCGTGGACAAGAATTATTAGATAAATCAACTTGTGGTATTGGACATACTAGATGGGCAACTCATGGAAAACCAAATTTCACTAATTCACATCCTCACCAGGATGAAGTTGGAAATATTGCGATTGTTCATAATGGGATAATTAAAAACTTCTTTGATTTAAAAGCTAAATTAGAAGATGAGGGATTTGTTTTTAAAACTGAAACAGATACTGAGGTCGTTGCTCAATTGATATATAAATTTAAATTACAAGGTAAAGATCTTAAATCTGCGCTTAGAGAGGCTTTGAAGTTAGTTGATGGTAGTTATGCGATCGCAGTTATAGCTAAAGATGATGACAAAATTTATTTAGCAAAGAATCAATCACCTTTGATAATAGGTATTGGAGATAAAGAAAATTATATTGCGAGTGATAGTAGTACCGTGGTGCAATACACAAATAAAATACTAAGACTCAAAGATAAGCAAATTGCCGTACTAAGCGCAAATGATGTCATCGTTGAAGATTTAGAAGGTAATTCTGTCGCGATTCAAATCATTCATAGTACTCAAACAGCCTCTATCATGGAAAAAGGTCAGTATAAGCATTTCCTTGAAAAAGAAATACACGAACAGCCAACTGTAATAAGTAAGATGATTGCAGATGCTTTTGTTGATGAGACTATTAATGAATTTAAGCAGCTAGATTTTAGTTTTAAAGATATATCAAAAATTACTTTTGTTGCTTGTGGTTCAGCTTACCATGCGGCTTTAGTGGGTAAAAATATTATTGAACATTGGGCTAAAATTCCAGTTGATGTTGCGATAGCAAGTGAGTTTTGTTCTAAGCCTGCCTTAGTTTCAAAAACCGATCTGGTAATTGGCATTAGCCAGTCAGGTGAAACAGCAGACACTTTAGCTGCAATTAAAAACGCAAAGTCTGCAAATGCAAAAATTATGGCAATTACTAACAAAAATGATTCAGCTATTTTTGATCTTTGTAAACCAAATAACTATGTAACCCCGGCTGGTATTGAGGTTTCTGTTGCCTCTACAAAGGCTTTTACTTCTCAGGTTCTTGCGATGTATTTACTTGCAATGAAAATTTGTCAGGATAAAAAATTGAATTTTGATTTCCAATCTAATATTTATGAATTAAGAGCCTTGCCAATAATAATTGGTGAGTGTATTGAAAGAGAAAATCAATATAAATCTCAAATGATTAAATATTCTAATTACAGAGACTTTCTTTTCTTAAGTCGTGGAGTTAATTATCCAATCGCTCTTGAAGGTGCTCTTAAATTGAAAGAATTAAGCTATATACACGCTACTGGCTATCCTAGTGGCGAAATGAAGCATGGCCCTATCGCAATATTAGACAGCACTGTACCAGTTTTAAATATTGCTATTTCTGGTAAGACAGAGTTTGAGCAGACGATCTATAAGAAGACCTTAAGTAACGCTGAAGAAGCAAAAGCTCGTATGTCACCAAGTATTGTAATTGCTTGTGATAGTGATGAGAATGTAGAAAATCTTTTTGATGAAGTGATCCGTATCCCTGATGTAAGCCAGATCTTTAGTCCGATTGTCGCAACAATACCTTTGCAGTTTTTAGCTTATTTTATTGCTGAAAACCTTGGTAAGGATGTTGACCAGCCTCGTAATTTAGCCAAGTCAGTTACGGTAGAGTAATTTATTTTTTTAAGAGCGAGTCTTTATAAGTTTCAGATAAATTGGCGTAAGAATTTAAGGTATTTCTTAGTGCTTTAGCTTGATTCTTTAGGCCCCTTTCTACGACAGCCTCTTTATTAGGTTTTTTTTCAAAATCTTTTATATCATCGTTGAGTTTTTCTA
>CAIYXB010000050.1 GCA_903930015.1 uncultured bacterium
CTTTCAAAATCTCAAGAGAAGCTGCTAATTTTTCAGATGGGGTTGCCATACAAACATTTTAAATATTATAAATTCTTGTTGTAGCAAAATTATAATATCGTGTTGTACCTAAATTATAAAATCTTGCCGTATCAAAATTATAATATCCTGCTAATATTAGCAAATAAAAATCCGATGCGCATCAAACTGCGCACAGGTTTAATAGTTTTAAATCATCTTCAAACGCCTTTAAGATGCTTTTTTGAGGGAAAATCCGACTTTAATGATGATTTAGAGTGATCTACGGTGATTTAGAGTGATTTTTTGAGCGATGGACCATGCTAATATATGGTTTTAAATAATTGATATTCAATTAGTTAAATGACCGTGTGCACGAGGCCAATTTCTCCCAATTTTAATTTTCAAAATCACACTAAATTAGTTTTTTTAGTTAGTGCACACTTGATGTTTTTGCAAATAATACAGGGGCCTAAAAATGAGTTGTAGCAACTGCATGCAATGCAGTTGCTACAACTGTCTACACTCCAGCTACCTCTCTTTCTTCCCATATTTTTGCCATTTTATCTGCGAATTGTTCGTTTGAAACTTTGATATATCTCATAAATGATTTGTGTGACTTGTGCCCACTAATCGCCATGATGATCATCGGGTCAGTTCCCTTTAAATATTCATTGGAACAAAAAGAGCGGCGCGCGGTGTGCGTTTGCAAGAAGTCATATTTCATTCTTACGACTTCGGTTTGTTCACGTTTATAAGTGATTTGCTTAGTAAACGGAACATGCAAACAAGGTAGCTTCTCACCTACTTTTTTTATGATTGCATTGAACTTATTATTGGGAGGTACATCAGGTAAAACATAATTGTACTTTGTAAGAATTGTATTCACAATTGAATGAATTGGAATGGTAACCTTCGCACCCGTCTTTGCTTGAATAAAAGACAAACGGTTATCTCTGATAGCTGCAGGATCCAAAACGCTGTAATCCGAAAAGCGCATTCCTGTGAAGCAACCAATCACAAATACATCTCTAACCAATTCATGTTCAGGATCATCAAAATCTGTCACATCAAGTAATTGTAAAATTTCTGCCTCAGTTAAATAGATACTATCCGTTTCCTCCCTACGTGTATCAAAAACCAACTCCGATAAAATAGTTACTGGTAGTCGCTTTAATTTAACTGCATATTTATATACCTGCAAAAGATCCATCATGAGTTTTGCGTGCGTATTCAAAGACCAACCTTCCTCCTCAATTAAGTAATTGCTGAGTCCGTCAAGGTGGGTTTGATCAAATTCTCCCAGTCTTAAATCTAAATTATTAAGCTTAAAATATTTTTCAACCATTTTTTTGGTAGCTCTAAAACTATATAATGTAGACGTTTTAAGTTTCTTGCGCGCAGGAGAAAGTCTAAGCCCTTCCTCGGAATGTTTAATAAATAAATCCATGAACACCAACATCGAATCCGAAGACTGCGCCGTGCCTAACTGCTTGGGGCGGTTAGACCTAGCTCTTGGATTATCAATTAGTAAATGTAGTCGTTTCTCAAACTCAATAAAGTTAATTTTAGGCTTACCATACTTGTATACATCTATAAGTTCCAGTATAGACAACTCTAACTCTCTTAACTTCTTTGCTTTACTTGATGTTGACAATCTACCAACCTGTGGTATAATAAACTGTCTTTTAAAATCCCACTGCTTCCTCTCAATAGAAACACCCGTATGTAAAAACGTACGGGTGCCATCTACGGAAACGCTACATCTAACAGTGGTGACTTCTGCATTTGCTCTTGTGAGCGAAAATCTTACTCCCATTGTTTTAATTTTTTTTGTTAGCTAAATACGCATAGATTTTACTTTTCAGAAATTTGTACTTACGGCCCGGCTTGACTGCATCAAGCTGACCTCGAAGCACCATCGCTGAAACTGTTTGTGGAGAAATCCCCAACACTTCAGCTGTTTTTTGTCTAGTCCACATTTCCTCCTTGGGAATGTCGCCCATTACTGGAGTTGTAATAAATTCCTCCATCGCGTTTTTTACTGCTGTTTCGATCAGCTCTTGTAATTCCTTTTTATTTAAAAGGATGTAATTGTCTGCCATCTTATTAGATTTTATTGGCTTGCTTACACCGGGGGTATCCCATATGTTAGCATTATGATTATTAAGGTCTGGGTTATTCAGTACCATATAATTTTAGATTAATATCTTTTCTTTAATTACTTCTTCAAATATTTTAATGTGTCCATTCTCTTGCACTATTTTAATAGTACTGTATTTTCCACGCTCTAATATTTGATGGACATTTTTTAAAAGCACATCTGGATTTGCATATTTAACATGCTCAATGATAATTTCACCTTTTAGTTGCTTATTAAATCTGATTCTTATCTCTTTAATATTTTCTTTTTTTAACAAGCCTAATACTTTGGTTTCAAGTTTAGTAAGGTTGCTAACCTGCTGCTGTTCTGCAAGTTTAATTTTTGGATTGTCGTAAAAGTCATCTAGCAAAGTATGCATCGGCACCCCAATAAATGGTTTACTTAAAAAAGCAACTAACGCTTCAGTAACATTAGTTTGTGCAAGTTGGTTAGGATTTAAGTAGACAGTCTCCCCATCAGTATTAACCAATATATCTATTGGAATACGATCAATCATTAAACCAAAAACAAAAAGGTTAAATGGAGGGAAGTATCTTTTAAATAGCGCAATCACTGCTGGTGGATAATCTTGTGCAACCACCTCCTTCTTTACCAAAGTCATGACTTCACTATCGGGAATTTTGCCCCTACCTTGATTAAAAGAATTGCTTAAAAGCTGCTTCAGGTCCTCGTCATTAATCTCAAAGAACTCCTTTTTTATTTTATTAATAGCTGTAAATGGGATTTTAGATTGACGCATTATATCAACCATTTTAAGCCAGATAAAGTCAAAGAAATTTACCCTTACCCACTCCCTTAACTCGGAATCATTTGACTTAATCAATCCCTCCGCCTTCCAAAGGTTAAGTTCTTGTCTGGTAAGATTTAGAGCAGAAATTGAGAAATTTGGTTCCAATAGACCGTCAATGAAGCTTACGAACTCCATCATGCTTTGTTCATTGGATAGTTTCTCCAAGAGCCAGTCCTTGTTTACTACGTCTAAAATCATGGTTTTATGGTTTTGTAGTACAAAAATAGGGATATTTTACGAAATATACACACTAATTTATTTTTAATGAATTTTTAACCTTATTTGGTTGTGAATGCCTTACTTTGTAATTTTACTAAGATACATTATCTAAAACAAAACAAATAGCTATGGAAAAACTAAAAAAGATACCAAAAGCAGCTCCTGAAGTGAGGGAGCCAGTCAAACGAACCTCAAACCGCAAATACGAGGAAAGAATTTGTTTGCAAACCGGCAAAAAATTCATCCCGACAAACAAACGTCAAAAATTTATTGATGCTCAAGCACGAATCGATTACAATAACGATAAAAGAGCAGTAACAGGTGTGGTAATCAATGATTTTAGTAAACAGCTTAAACTCAATGATAAAATACTAGCTCAAGGGGAAAAACGACTTAAGGAGCTAGGTAAAAAAACTCTAGGGAAGGATGTCCTTCTATATAATGAGTTTGATTTTAATACTTACTCAACCAGGACAGTAAATAAAACAACTAATAGATATATATTATGGGCAATCAATTATGGAATTGAAGGAATTGATGCAGAAAAAGAATCAGTAATTATTCACAATAAAAATACAGAACATGGTATTAGATAGAGAATTAACAATACAAGAATTGTTATTTAACAAACCAATTGAGATTAGCAAATCGATAAAATTGGAAGCAGGAGGGATTACCACAGATAATATAATTGATGTAACTCCAGGACCTACACTAGATTTAGATGCAGCTCAGTTTCATGCTGATCCTACATTCTTCGAAAAATTAGTAAAACATTTAGGAAACAATTGGGGCTGGTACGCAGGTGTTGCTGCAATTGGTGTAGTCGCATACTACACTACAAGGCCGAAAGAAAAGAAAAGTAAACTAAAAGGATATAAATCGATTAACGGATTTATTCATTTTCCTGATGTTACAACGTCATATATAAATATCGATACGAAACCAATTGCATCAATACGTAAGTACATAGATGAAGCCAAATCTAAGCAAATCAATACGAATTGATTTGCTTAATACATTAGAGTTAAATCTTTAAAATATCACAAATTTTTCAAAAGTTCAAGATAGATTTTTAAAAAATAGATCAATCTGTAAGAATAAGATTCTACAAGAATTGAAGGTTTTAAAAGTGGGAAATTTATAAACCACTTAAAAATAATTAAGATATATTTTTTCATTACTTCCAAAAAAACAAAAGCCCGACAAATTTGTCGGGCTAGAAAAAATCATATGATTAATGAATTAATTAGAACAATTCAGAAACTTCATTAATTGTCCTCCTTATCCCCTCTTCCAACCTTATAGAAGGCCTCCAGCCAAGATTGTTAATCTTAGTAGTATCCATCAATTTTCTAGGAGTTCCATCTGGTTTTGAAGTGTCAAATTGAAGAGAACCAGTATAACCAACCTCCGAGGCAATTAACGTAGCAAGCTCTTTTATTGTAACATCTTCGCCCCAACCAATATTTACTAGGCCTGCTTCATTGTAATTTTGTAATAGGAAATAACAAGCATCCGCTAAATCATCTACATGCATGAATTC
>CAIYXB010000051.1 GCA_903930015.1 uncultured bacterium
CTAAGCTACGGGCCCTTCATACAACTTACTTTGGCAGTAAGTGGCTTAGTTGGTTTCGCGCTTTCGCGTCTACTCTCTTCGATTGCTTCGCAATCTGGGCAACTAAGCTACGGGCCCTTACTAGCACTTGCTTTGGCAGCAAGAGCTTAGTTGATTTCGCGCTTTCGCTTCTACTCTCTTCGATTGCTTCGCAATCTGGGCAACTAAGCTACGAGCCCTTCATACAACTTACTTTGGCAGTAAGTGGCCTAGTTGGTTTCGCGCTTTCGCGTCTACTCTCTTCGATTGCTTCGCAATCTGGGCAACTAAGCTACGAGCCCTTATATTAATTGTCTTGTGTTTCTAAGTTATAGTTTAAACAAGACTTGAAAATATTAGCATGCTCTCTAATACAAGAGAATTGGTGATAAAGAGTTTTAAGAATAGCTATATTTTTGTTATGTCTTGACGGATATCGCAAGTAGAACTTACAAAAATCCTTTGATATATGCTTTTCGTTCTTTTGCCTCAGCTACATAGTCACCACTTGGAGCTGTTTGCATATATTTGTCATAAAGATTAATTGCATCTACTAATTTTCTTTCTTCTTCCAAAATCAATGCCGCAAAAAACATCGCGTCACTTTGCCCTTTAGGATCTATTTGATAAGCCTTACGATATGAATCAAGCGCATCTATATCCCTGCCAACAGCCTGATATGCAGTGCCTAAGTTAAACCAAGCATTCGCATTACTAGGTACTAAAGCAATTACCTTTTTGTAATTATCAATCGCATTTAGATTATCAGCACGCCCTTGCTGCTCAATAGCGTAAGCCAAAATCTCATTTGCACGACTTACCTTTAAGGATTCTATTGCAGCGCTGTAACTTGGATCAGGATTAATGGCATAAGCTCTTTCATAATTTTCAATTGATTTTTCATAGTTCTTTGTAGCTTGATATGCAACCGCTAAGTTATAGAACAAGGTGTCATCACTTGGCTTATCTTTTGAAATATTGTTATAAATTTTGATTGCTTTCTCATACTCACCTGCTTGTTGAAGTTTAATTGCTTCAGCAAAAGCTTGAGCAATGTTTTGTTCTCTTTGTGAACCTTCTAAAACAACCATAGCCGCTGTTGCTTCTTTGTGACCTGGTTTTAACTCAAGTGTTCTAGTATAAGCTTTTTTTGCTCTCACTAAATCACCTTTTGCTTGAAACGCCGTTCCTATGTTGTAGTGGATATCAGGGTTTGATGGCTCTAAATTTAAAGCTCTAATATAATTGGTCAAACTAATGTCATATTGTTTTTTTCTTTGTGCTTCAAGAGCTTTATCTAGAAATAAATTCACTTGCGTTTTAACTTGGTCTTGTCTTAAATTAGCCAAACCATTTATCGCAAGCTTGTTTGTTGGTTCAATTTGTTGCGCTCTTCTAAATGCTCTTTCTGCTTGCTCAAAATCACCTTTTAATTGATACGCAGTTCCAAGTCCAACATGATTATTTGCAAGATGAGGTGCAATTCTAAGTGCTGCAAGCCAACCATTAATCAATGCTGACTGAGCTTCTTCACTACTTGGATCAAGCTTAATTGCCTGTTCATAGTAATCTATGCCGGCATTAATTTTACCGCTTGCTACATGAACGTCACCAAGCCTGATTAGTGGCTTAGGGCTTGTGGGATCAAGATTGAATGCTTTATTAAAGGCATCTATAGCATTTTGATTGAAGGTATTACTTTCTCTTGTTTTGATGGACATCAAATGATAACAAGTACCGATCTCAGTGTAGGCTTCTACTGTAGGTTTGATTTTATTTGCTTCCTTCAACTCAGCGATCGCTGCAATAAAGTTTTCATTCATGCGCTCTTGCTTTGCTTCGACAATTCTTTTTACATAATCATCAACAGGAATATCGCTTTCTTTGAGCTTGTATTCTAGGTTTGCTCTTGCAGTTGAATTTGCATCATCATAGTAAAGAGCATTTCTAAACTCTCTTGCAGCCCCCTGTCCATCTGTTCTTTCAGCTAGGTATTTACCATAATTATTGTGAGCAATACTCAAATTCTCTGCAATTTGAATATTTTTTGGATCTAAAGCGTAGGCTTGCATAAAAGACCTAATCGCAAGAATGTAATTTCTATTATTATGATAATTAATTCCTTCATTAATATATCTTGCAATTTCAGATTGAAGAGTAGTTTCAGCAAGTGCGAAACTACCCAAAGAAGAGCTTATAAAAGCTACTAATAAAACTAAAATTTTGATAGATTGTCTGAATTGATTCATAATTTAGATATAGAAAAAGTTGTTACAAAAGGGACAAGCCCTTTCTTAACAACTCTATCAAAACCTAGGGTTTTGTTGTTTTTGTTAAGACTTGTTTTAGCGAAAGTTGCACTTTTGCAACAGGTCTAATATTAGAATACACTGAAATATAGAATATCTTCGCCTAGCTTAGAATGCCATGAAAAGCTTATATTTCAAAATTAGTTATTACCAAATTCAGTGTGCATCTTAGTATCAAATTAGTAAATTTTTATGCTTTGTATAAAATTACATCTCTTTAGTGGAACTAAATCTGCTCATTTCTGTCAATAATAAAGTTAGGAATCTGTATCACTAGTGTATAATTTCAATACTAGCTTTATCTTTTCTTAAACTATTGCGATGATAATACAAAAGGTAAATAACTAGACTTTGAAAAATTCAATGATGAAATCAGAATTTTATAATATTGCAAAAGCGCTAATTTATGCTTTAGAGATTAAGGATCCATATACTAGTGGTCATAGTTACAGAGTTTTTAAAATTGCAAAAGAACTTGGTCAAATGTTTGACTTAAACGATGATGATCAATTTAATCTTGAAGGTGGTTCTTTACTTCATGATATCGGAAAAATTGGAATCAAAGATGATGTGCTTTTCAAACCTTCATCACTAACTTTTGAAGAATACACTGTGATGAAAACTCACGTTATTCTTGGAGCAAATATTGTTTCTCAAATTCCAAATTTAAAAAGATGTCTTGAACCTATTTTATTTCATCATGAAAGAATCGATGGTAAAGGATACCCACATGGTGCTGAAAGAGATGATATACCACTTATCGCAAAAATCACTTCCATCGCTGATGCCTATGACGCAATGACAACAAATAGAGTCTACATGCCTGCTCGCATGCCAGAAGAAGGGCTTGAAGAGATTATTAGATTCTCAGGTACACAATTTGAACCTGTTGTTGTAGAAGCCTTTGTTGCTTGGTGGCAAAAAAAATACAAAGAAAAAGATCCAATACTAAATGCTGATCATACTCTTAGTGCAAAATTAGAAGAAAGTCTTTTGATTGATACTTCAAAGTTGCACTAAACTTATATCGCAGCAATAATCTCTTTAACAGCAAATTCTAAAACTTTTTTACCAATTTCAGCAGTTGATCCTGAGTAATCTGCACGCATTACGCCATCAGGGTAATAATCTTTAAATTTTCCAGGAATTACCCAGCCTACATTTTCTGACTTGACTTCTTTTTGTGGACACGAATACGACTTAGGCATTGTCATTGAGCCTGGCACTAAAAACATAGTTAAAGAGATTTCTGTTGGAGTTGCATGGTACCCTTCTTTTTCACCAAACTCTTTGTGTATGATTTCTTTTTCAAGCTGAGGCATTACCCACCAATTAAAAAATTTAAATTCTAAATCTTGAAACTCATTTCCTTTTTCGGCAAGTGCATTTAAAAATGGGCATTTGTTACCACCATGCCCATTTATAATAATGATCTCTTTAAAACCGTGGTCTTTAAGTGAAGTTATTAAATCAACTATGACATTTATGTATGTAGTTGGTCTGAGTGCCATGGTTCCAGGGAAACCAAGATGGTGCATTGCCATTCCATAATTCAAAGGTGGTGCACATAAAATTCCAGTAAGCTCTGCGATCGCATAAGAAATACCAGTTGCAGTTATATGATCAACTCCTAAAATTCCATCTGGGCCATGTTGTTCGGTACTACCAATCGGTAAAATTATGCGCTTATCTTTTTTTAGATAGTTTTTTACGGCGCTATAAGCCTGGTTAGCAAGTAAATACTTATTATTAGCTGGATTTAAAATCTCCACCGCTTGATCTAGAATTTCATCAA
>CAIYXB010000052.1 GCA_903930015.1 uncultured bacterium
AAGCATTTTTTGAGAATAAAAATCCTTACATGTTTTTGGGATTTTTATTGGAATTATCAATGGTCTGGATGTCTGACCTGAAAAATAAATACCTTGTAAGAGGTGCAGCAACAGGAACTGATCAGATATGGGTTGCTACCAAACATAAATTAATGGATAAAGATAAAGAAAGATTCAAGGATGGTAAGTTTAAGACCTGGTCAGATGGTTTAATTGAGACTCCTAAAGCGTGTTTTGAGATGCTGAAAGATATAGTTACTAACCCTAAAGTTCTTACAACCATTGACAAAGAGAAGGGCACAAGAGGTTACTTTGCTTTGATTAGCAGCCTTGGTAGCATAACTTCAACTATTGGATACTTTCTAACACGTAATGAAAAAATCTTCGGCACTATGAGAGATATATCGGGCTCATTGTTTGACTGGGAGATGCTTCTAGACAAAAATCCAAAAGCTAAATTTTCAGGAATTTGCTTTATTGCAGAGAGTGTTCTTGACTTTACTGCAAGGTTTATTGAGGATAATAGTACTCGTTTATTTGTTAATATGCTTTCACATGCTAGTGGTAGACAGGCTTTGCAGTTATATAAGGCATCAAATGATTCTCCAGTAATAAACCTCCCTGTTCAAGATAAACATCGAGAAACTAATTTTAATCAAGATATTCACGCCTTAGCAGCATAAACCTCTAACATTATATTTCGATTATTTAAATTGCTTATCGGAGTAAAGTAGGTTCTTTTAAATTAGTTATCGGAGACATATAAGAATTGGTCTAAGCGCAAGTTTTTAAATTAATACTATTAACTAGAATATCTATCAAGCCTCAATGGAGCCATTTTTTTTTCATTAGTCAAATTAGCCTTTGAATTTGAATATTGAGTCCATCTCATGTTTGTAGCTTTAGTCTCATTCTTTTTAGCTTTGTTTGTAAAAACCCGTGAATCGTTTCTTGAATATCTTTCAAAATCTTGAGAAATTGCTGAAGTCACATCGCCTGAAACACTTTCTAAGTAAGAGTTTAAAGCAGGTGTAGATTTTTGCTGAGAAATCAATTCTCTTTCATCATTTAATTTACTTTTAAAGTTTTTAAACTTCTTAAGGTATGACTTCAACAAATCATCTGAATCTGCAACCTCTTCAACAATATTTCTCACCGAATTAGTTTTAGCAACGAAGCTCTGTGATTGAGTTTTTCTGTTAGTATCTTTTTGATTAAGTTCGTTAATAATATTTATCAATTGTTGATTATGGTCCATATAATCTTTATTTACTTATCAATACAAATAACTATCGTCCAAAAAAAGTAAAATTTGCAATCCAATAGTCCAACTGTACTAGACTAAAAGGATATGGAATGGCAGATAAAAGAAAATAAGCTTTACAGAAGATATAATTTCAAGAATTATTCTGAAGCACTATCCTTTGTAATTAAAGTATCAAAGCTTGCAGAAAAAATAAATCATCATCCTGATATTAGCTTTGGCTGGGGCTATGTAGAACTGTACTTATATAGTCACGATAAAAAAACCATTACGGATAGAGATCATATGCTTAAAGATCAAATTAGCGAGCTCTAACAAGCCTTATAAGCTCTTTAATTAAAGAATATGACTTCTGCCCAGACTTTTCTTCAATACCACCCGCAAGATCAATAAAAGAGGCATTTGATATCTCTAAAGCTTCTAATATATTCTCGGATTTAAGGCCTCCAGCTAAAATTAACTCAAGATTAATTTGACTTTGCAAATCACGAAATAAATTCCAATCAAAACTAAGACCAGTTCCACCCAAGCTTCCATCGACTTTTGTATCTATAAGTAAGTAAGAGTATAAATTAAGTTTTGCATTAAAAATCTCTTGAAAATCAGCTTTTGAAGCTACTGAGAATACCTTTATAATCTTCAGACCTAACTCGTTTAACTCTAAATCATCTTTTGAATTTAAATAACTTTGTATAAACTCAACTCCAAGCGCCCTTAACTTCTCAATAAAGATCAGATCCAAATGATTAATCAAAACAACAATACTAGAGCGTTTACTTAAGGGTAAATTTTCTACCAAAGAAAGTATTTCGTCTGCATTCAAGAATCTTTTTGAAATTGCAATATTGTTTAAACCGATGTAATCAATTCCATTACTTAAAGCAAAACTTATGTCTTCAATCTTCTTAAAACCACAAAGCTTTATTTTCACTGTCATTGAGCAAGCTCCAGCAAATCATCTGTTAAATTTACTTTTAAAAAACCTTTTGCTTTATTTATCTCAATAATAAATTCATCAACAAAAGGTATTAGTATTTCTGTTTTACAATTCAAAGAATCTAAAGCTTCAATACCAACAAGTTTTTGACCAGCACTATAATAATTACTAACTTTGCCAATTAAATTATCATCTTGATCACGAACAGGTAATGAAATTAGATCCTCTATATAAATCTCATTATCAGTAAGCTCTTCATCTAAATCCGCTTCTACATAACCAGTCAAGCTCTCAGCTTCAGTTAAGGAATTTATCTCTTTTAATTTAACGAGCAATACATTCTTATGATTACGGGTACTATCAATTTCAAACGATTTACCAGAGATATAGAGTTTTTTAAAATCATAGAATAAGGCAAGATCATCCAATAGTGGGAAGATTTTCATCTCTCCACGCAGACCATGATAACCAGCTATATTTCCAATAATTCTTCTCTTAGACATATTTATAGGATATTAAAGCATATCTGAACTCGTTTCTTCATTATAATCGTTACTTGCAATAGTCTCTAGTATAGTCCTTGTCACAGAAATCATTCTAGAATCAATTTTACCTTTGTGTTTAATTTTTAAAAATCTTGTTTTTGAGTCTAATGGAACAGGTCTTCTCCATAATGAGTTGTGAAAATCAAGATGATCGACTTCACCATAAAGAGCATCATCAATAGCCATCTCAATCGGTATCGAGATTTCAGAAGATGAAGAATCGCCCTTAATAAAGATTTTTACCTCATTACTAGATTTTAAAAATCTAATCAAGAAATGCATTTTATTAAAATTTAAAGTAGTTACTGAAATTGAAACCTCATCAACATCCTCTTCATCTTCTTGCTCCTCTTCTTTAGAATCCTGATTTTTACCTTCACGAGAATCTTCTTTAAGTTCAGTTTCATCGTTTTCAAATTCCTGATCAAGATCTTTCACCATAAAGGTTAAAGGGAAAGGTAAATATAACTGCAAAATTTGTTGTATCGGATTATGCGATTGCTGCAGTATATTAATAATATTCCGCAAGGAATCATACAAGAATTGGTCTTCAGCAAGAAGTTCGGCTCTAGCTGAAAGAAAATCGGTAATAAAATTAGTATCTTGATGGAAGATGGTATATTCTAAATTTAAAAGATCAGCAATACTTGATGACTGGTAAGAAGACATATAATCTTTCAATAAACTATCTGCATAAAGATTATTAACATTGACTAAATTCTTCTCACCAAGAGACATTGCGAGTCTTTCAAGAGCTGAAATACCATTATCAAAAAAAGGGTTTAATCTTCCAGGCATATGTGGTTTAACTTTTCTTGGATTAATTGGGTAACCTTTAGGAGAAAGCTTCACTCTTAAAGAAGGGTCTGGTGGAGCTTGTTTTGGTTTATTTAAATCTGGTAATCTTGCTTCAGAGTTTTTTAGTTGTTCAAAGAGTATTGGATTTTTAGCTTTCAAATCAAGTTCTGGACTAGGTAATTCTAATTTACTTACAGGAACGTCATTTTTGTTTGACTTGTTAGCTTCAATATTAATCAGCAAGCTACTTTGAGAATTTGTTGACCCTTTATAAATATCCGAACTAGTTTTAGGCTTAGGATTAGACTTTGGAGTTGAGGATTCTGAACTTGCCTGGCTTGGTTTTGGAGAACCAGGTTTAGCAAAATCATGATTTTTATTAATCTTGCCCGAATCAGCCATATAAACCTACCTATTGAGTATTATTCCATGTTTCAAAGATACTTATATAACTTTTAAATTAAAGCTTGATTATTGCAAATAATATATTTAACCAAAGCTTAACTAAAATATGCGCTAATGCTCCAGTAATGGCAGGTATAGGACCAGCAATAATAACAGGTATCACTGGTACTAATAAACCAGGGGATGCTAGCGGCAGTAAAAACAAAGTCGCGGCTTTGAGTATTTCTAATATCACTGACAAAAAAAAAGCTATAGAGAATGGTCAAAACCCAGATGCAACTGCAGAAGTCGCAAAGAATGATAAACAAAACACTGGAATCACAACAACAACAACAAAAGATAGTGCTGAAAAGACAGCAAAAGATGCTGTTAAAACTCCTAGAGAGCGTTTAGTGGGTCATATTGAAGAAATGAATAAAACTCTTCAAAAATTTCAAGAAGAAAATAACGGTAAAATAGCAGAAGCACAAGCTTTTGGTCAACAAGCTCAACAAAACAAAGCTGCTGAAGATATGGTTAAGATGTTGGCAGCACAGCAGCAACCAAAAGCAGAAACACCTAAAGCTCCCGCTCCAAGTCAAAGCAAGCCATCAAGTAATAATAATAGTAATGAAGCAGTAAAAAAACTTGCTGAACAACAAAAAGAAGTTAATGCAAAACAACAAGAACAAATGCAAAAACTTGCAGAAGCTTTAAAGCAAGAAAAAGCTAAAAACAAAGAGTCAGATAGTCCAGAAGCAAAACTAGAAAAGGCTCAAAAAGCACTTGAAGCAAGAAAAGCAAGAGAAGCTGAAACTGATAATACCAGAAGATCTGGAGCAGCTGATAAAGCTCTAGAAGCTAGTGGTGACAAGAAAACTCAACAAACACCTTTTACAGATGAGCAAAAAATCGTTCTATCAAAATTAATTGGTGAGGTTAGAGACCTCAATCCAGCAGAACAAAAAGCAGTGCTTGCTTCGCTAAATAGATACAGTGAAGCTGATAGCAGCACTAAGCCAATTGAAGAAAAAGCAAAAGGGATCGTTGAAAACAAATCTAGTAGCTCTGTTGATGAGGGTACTGCAAAAGATCAAAATACTCGTTCAGACCTAGAAACATATGACGATAATTCATTTAGCGCCAATATCAACGATTCAAGAAGTGAAGATATAAGCCAAGATCTAGAAAGAGATACAGATCAAACCCTAAATGAAGTTGAGCAGGATACAAAAGAAGTAATAGAAGAAAGTCAAGAAGAAACTAAAGAAGTACAACAAGAACAAGCAGACCAACAAGAACAAGCAGAACTTGATGCTTTATTAGAAGACTTCAGGGTCGATATTGAAGAGTAGATTATTTCGTCATCGCGAGGCGAGCTTTAGCTCGACGTGGCGATCCAGGTACTAGACTACCTTTTAATATACTTAAAATATTTTCATAACTTAACCTAGTCTTAATAAAAATATGTTTTTTTATAAGAGTAAAAGGATTTAAAACTCTTTTAGAGAATTAAAGATGAGCATAAGCCCACCAAAAATCTTAATCACAAAATCCATTAAAGATTATAATGGTATAAAAACATCACCTTATAAAAAAGGTGAGACAAAAGCTGGTGGACAAATTGCAAAATCTACCGAAGCAGCAAATACTACTGATGATGCAAATGTAGCAAAAGAAGAATCCACAACCTGGGAGCCTGGCAAGCCCGTCTCAAAAGATGCTGATAAAGCAGCAGCTGATACTACAAAAGCACTCTGGTCAGGATATTGGGATTTTAAGAAATCCCAATTAGATCATCAAAGAGGTTTACAACAAGATCAATTAGATTTTCAAAAACAACAAGCAGCTCAGCAAAATTTCCCAATTGGTCAGGCGTTAGTTGGAGCAGCATCACAAATGGCATCAGCTTTATTAGGACAATCTAAAGGTGGATCCTCTGGTGGAAGTGGTGGATCAGGAGCAAAACCAGAAGAAGATTTAGCCCAAAATAAAAAAGGTTTTGAAGATCAAAGCAAAATCACAAGAGTAGATTCTAAAGGAAATCCAATCATAGACGATCCAAGTAAAATCTCCTCAATGACAGGTACTCATGGATTAACACAAGAACATTATGCACAGCAAAGACCAATCTCACATCCAGAGATGCAAAATATCGACGCCAGAGCACAAAACTACGACAGTGAAAATGGTATCAGCATTGGTTCACACCAAGAGAGGAGAGGTAATCAAGAAGAGGATATTAATTTATCTCTAGCACAAAATAATGAAGCTCAAATCCCAGAACCAGAAATTCCAGAAATAGAGGTAAATGTATAATGAATCAAGTAAACGCAGGAATCACAAAAACAAGAATTAGTTCAGTTACTATATTATCTACTAGCGCAAATACAACTACTGGCGGACTCAAAAGTAATAACGGTATAGAAAATTCTAAGAGTGCTATAGAAGGCAAAGAAAGAAGTGAAGCTATATTAGAGTCAATGTTTGCTTTTGGAATAGAACATGCGCAAGAATTTGCACAAAGAGAACTAGATGATGACTTAAGATGGTGGAAACGCATGGGAGATAGAACCATGGTTGAAAACATGTCTGCACAGAAAAGTGCAGCTGGAGCTCAAGTTGCTGCTGGGATTGGTGGAGGAATTGCCGCTTTTGCAGCTAAAAATAATGGTGATAATAAAGAAGAAGAAATACAAAATCAAAAAAATTCTAACAATGTACAAAGACTAGCTCAAAACGATCCAAAAGAAAAAGACAAAATACAAGAGATTAATCAAGAAGGTCAAATACAATCTCAACAACAAAATTTAGTAGCACAAAGTGAGACAGATACTTGGCAAAACCAAGATTTTCAAATAAAGGATGCAACAGATCCAAACAATATTTTCACATAAGGAGGTACATATAATGTCAGATTCAGTAAAAAACATAAGTACGTCTTCAATACAAAATGCAATAGACGTAAAAAAACAAAGACAAAGCGATGATTCTCGAAATGAAATCAAGGGTATTCAAATCGCAAGAGAGGCTAGTAGCGACAATCCACAAACAACAAACATAAGCACTTCTGTTGATTCAAGCAGAGCAGGAATTAATCAGGAAATCGAGAAAGCAGGAAAAGTTCTTGAAACAAGTCTTCCAGCAACAAGCATTAACAGGACTGACGAAAAACAAAAAAAAGAAACTGAAGAAACAAATAAAGAAACTGAAGAAACAAATAAAGAAATTGAAGCAAAAAATCTAACAAATATCTGGAATAGTCTTGGTGGGCACAAAGGGAGTTAGCTAAATATGTCAGGTAATTCGATAGGACAATCAATTCAAAGAGTCGGCGGAAGTGCAGGACCTGGTGCTTATAAAGGTAGATTAACAGCACAAACTCAAGCTGGATTTAGTCCAATAAAACAACGAATTACGGATAGTGCAAATCCAATCACAGGCGGCTTAGGTTCACAAAGTCATTCACCAAGAGGTGTACAACCAGGTTTTGGAGGAGTAGCATCTTTACCGCCAGGAAGATTTCAAAACACAGGCGCACCTGGAGGTCTTGGAGGAAGTGGAGCACCACAAAATGGTGATGGTAATGTAGCCAAATCAGGACAGAATGATCCACAAAAAGCTGCAGGCACTTCTAATGCAAATCCATATGGTAAAACTACACCACCAGGACAGAGCCCTAATGATGCTTTTACAAATGCTTTACTGCAAAAAGTCTTAAACGATAGAAAAAAAGGCGAAGAAGCTGTTCAAAGAACTCCTGATAAAAAGATCTCAGATGTTGACAGAGAGAAAGCCCAGCTTGATGAAGAAACAAAAGCTAAAGTAGATAAGTTAACTGAAGCATTTAAAAAAGATGCTGGTGAACTTGAAAAATCAATTGCACTGTTGCAAAAGAATTTCAAAGAGTACTTAACAGGTGATAAAGGTAACGAAAAAGATAAAGATTTAAATAGAATCTTAAATGATATTGTTGCAAAATCAAAAATAGACGAAAAAGGTAATGAAGCAGGATCGAACAAATACAACCCACAGGGCTTTTTTGATGCAGCTGAAAAACTAGACACATGGATAGACAAGAATCCAGATGATGCAAAAAAATATGGTGAAGCTCTAACAAAAATCAATAATCAAGTTCAATCAATGACAGCAACAGCTAGAGAAGAAATTGCGCTTCACGAAAACAAATCAGAAAGACCACTTAGAGCCGCAGAACTTACTGCTAAAATTTCTGGTGATGAAGCTGGAAAATTAAAAGTAGAATTAGAAAAAATTTCAGATGATCCAAAATCAACAGAAACAGATAAGCAAGCAATTTCAGATTTTCTAGGCAAACTTGATGAAGGTACGAAAGCTATTAATCCAGACAATAAAGAAGCCTTTAATAGAAAATCTGCAGATGAAAGCCTTGAGACAATGAAATCAACATTTGAAAAAATACCTCCTGAGATTAGAAATAATCCTGAACTAACTAATTCATTTAATAAGATTTATGATCTAGGAAAAGTATCTGCAGAGGGTCAAGCTCTGGCAAGAACAGATACATCTCAACCTAATTCGATAAATTACCAAAAAGCATCAAAAGATTTCGTAAATAATCTTGATGCTGCTTTGAAAAAGCATCGAACTGAAGAACAAGAGACTGATGTAAGAACAATAATAAAAGACGATCCTTTCGTAAATAAATTTATAGCTGAGTATCAAGCAGATAAAAAGCCTGAAACTGAGGGCGGCTCAAGACCTGAGGCATCTTCACAAGAAACTAAAAGGAGAGAAGCATTAAACGACATCGATGCAATGTTTACTACAGAAGATACTGATGCTATAACGGACGTCATAGATGGAAAAAGAAGCGATACAGAAGACCTTGATCTAAACGAAGTAAAAGAAGATATAGAAGATCTAACTGAAGACAGTGTAGATGATGCAATAGATAACGCTGTCGAAGATATTGAAATACCAGATCGACTTGAAGAACTTGAGTTGGATTTAGATTAAATTTAGAGATAGAATAATTGTGAAAAGTAATTAGTGCTAATTGAGTTTAGTAGCAATTCGTCATTGCTGTAAGGGTCACGTAATTCGTTGACAGTTTAAGTAGTAATCATTAACTCTATTGCAATATTCAAATGAAATCACTCTTTTTTCTGCGCATGAGCTTACGCAAATGCTTCGAAAAAAGGTGATTTCATTTGACTGCAATTAGACTCAATTAACACTAATAGCTTTATTTCAATTATTTCAAGCTTAAAATGGAAATGAGGTGAAAACGACTGTAGCAAAGAGAAAATTCATGATTGGCGAACCAGTCTGAAATCATTTCAGTGCCTAAAATGAATTTCCGAGCGGATGCGTTTGTGAGACACTAGACCTGTTGCGAAAGTGCAACTTGAGTGCAACAGGTCTAAATATAAATAATCAAATTTTCCTTTGCGGAGGGAAGTTTGAACCCATTGGAATGACCAGCTTGAAATAATTGAAATAAAGCGAGAGACTTATTATTGGCTAAATGTCAACGAATTACGTGACCCTTACAACGATGACATGGCTTTACATATTTCAATTAGCTTGAAAATGTAATAAAATTATAAATAGAGGTTAATTTATTTATGAATGTTGGCGGAAAAATGGATCGTTTTGCAGAGATAAGATTTGCAAGGCCTAAAAACGGTGGCGAACCTGGTATTCCTGTTGACGAAGCAAAACCTCAATCCTCAAGAGCTTCTATAGAAGATATTTCTAGAGATTCAAGTGAATTCTCCCCAGCAAAAGTTATTTCAGCTTCTAAAATTGTTGATGAGCTTGAAAGTACTCACAGGCTCGATAAAGCTCATTTTATCGATTATTTAAATGCTGCTACTGATCCTGCTGTTGAAAAGCGCTTAATAAATGAATTTCTTAAACCAGTATTTAAATATGCAAGTAATAGCGGAAGGAAATTACACGATATTAAGACAATGATGCGTGAAGCTATACTAGAACATATTGATATACCTAATCTTAGATTAAATGATAAAGTCAGATTAAGACAAGAACTTTTGGTTAGTCCAATAAGAAGAGAAGAGCTTGCTCTAGTAGCCTAATTAAGCCTTAAAAGCATCAGCAATTTTTGAAATATTACCAGCACCAACTAAAAAAAGATAATCAGTATCTGCTGGTAGTTCCTTTTCTATATTAGGTTTAAGTGCTTTTACTATATCTGTAAAATTACCCTGAAAATTTCTTTCTTGTTCATTGGGTTTGATGTAAATGACATTTGGCTTGTTTATCTCTTTGACTAATTTTTCAGAGTCGATCCCTTCAATTGGCTCAGAGCGAGCAACGTAGATATCAAGCATTAAACACAAATGCTCACTAGGAAAGGTTTTAAATACATCTACAAATTCGTCCCAGAGTTGTTTTGTTCTTTCAGGATGGTGTGGCTGATAAACAAAAACGAGTTTTTTTGCTTTGAGCGCATCTATGCTTTGTATTAAAGCCATTACTTCAGTGGGATGGTGCGCGTAGTCATCATAAACTTTGATAGAGACTTTATAAGATTCGTTGATTAATTCAAAGCGTCTTTTTATCCCTTTAAAATTTTTAAGTGCTTTTGTTGCTTGATGAACATCTAAGCCAAGCATTACGGCTGAAGCTATTACCCCAACAGCGTTTATAAAATTATGAC
>CAIYXB010000053.1 GCA_903930015.1 uncultured bacterium
CTACTCCTCGCAGCAAAGCTGACGAGGTATCTACGCAATTTTTTCGCCCTACGGACGACCGACTTCGTGTCTTTTGTCATGGCGCTCATCCCTCGAAGCAAGCTTCGGGGTATTCGCTTTATTCCAAATAAAGTTATAATATAGTTATTGTGTCGGAAACTTGGCAAGATAAACTCAAATCACTCTTTGCTTCAGAGAATTTACCTTTGGGAATGAAAGTCTATCTTTTTGGCTCTAGAGCTCGAAAGGATAACTCTAAAATAGCGGATATTGATTTAGCTTTTGAAGGCACCAATGGATTTAATATAAAAAATCTTGATGAAAAGATAGATGATTTGAATATTCCATATAATATTGATTTAGTAGATTTAGAAAAAGTTTCAGCGGAATTTTCCCTGAAAGCTAAATCTGAAGGAGTTTTGTTGTTTGAAAAAAGATCTTAGTAAGAAAAAAGAAAATGCTTTAAAAGCAATAAGCTCTTTAAAAAAAGCTCTAGAACGTGATTGGCAAAATGATGAAGAGCTGAGAGATGCTGTAATACAGAGATTTGAGTTTAGTCTAGAAACTTTTTGGAAACTACAAAAAGCTATTTTTGAGGATGAAGGTGTTATTCTGGCAAGCCCTAAAGCTGTTTTTAGGCAAATGCTTCAAGCTGGTCTTCTAGATGATAAACAGACTGAATTCGCTTTAAAAATGGTAGATGATAGAAATGAAACCTCACATACCTATAACAAAGAGCTTGCTGAAGATATTGCTTCTCGGATACCTTCATACTATAAATTTTTAGTAGATTTACAGTAAAACAAAGAGTATGTTATTTATCATTTGTTTAAAAAATAATGTAGTGGGGCAAAAGTCCTCTGGGAGTCTTTTTAGGTGATTAGCTTTTTTTATTTCTTTCTTCTGGTCTTTTACCAAGAAAGAAATCTAATAGAAATGCCAAGAAAATTATTAATCCAATTACAAAAATGCTTTCATTCATAGTTGCTAAACTCATTCTTCTTTAACATTATAATATATGATTTAGAAATAAAAGAAACACCTATAATGCTTGAAATGAAGACTATTGTTGAACTTAATATGTCAAAATCTAGCTCATGATTGATTAGTTTTGAAAGGAAAATACCTAGAGGGCTAAAGCAAGCAATGCCAGCTAATAGGTAAATATTTGCCCTAAAGTTTTCTGACCTCTCGTATTTATAAGCCATGAAATACTTATATCAATTTCACTTTAATTTATAAGGGGTCAAAAGTCTTTTGAGGATTTATTTTTTAAACTGATAGTTTTTCAAGCTTCTCAATTTCTTTAGGAATTTTAATTCCAAATTTATAATAAATTATTCCAGAAACTATAATGATAAATGCAGTCATGAACAGTAATGCCTGTGATTGTATGTCATGTTTTAAAAAATCAACGAAGTTTTGCACAGTTATTTTCCTTGTTAATTATCTCATATAGTATTCCTCTAAAGATATGTTAAGCGGTATGGCCAAAACTGAAGTTTAATGAGTAAATAAAGGCATGAAAAAAGAACGCCTTGTTAAAAAA
>CAIYXB010000054.1 GCA_903930015.1 uncultured bacterium
AAGTAATCGGCTGATCTCTTCACAAGGCAATGCCCTTGTTGATTTTGCACGCATTCTTTACACAATCCTTGAACTTTATTGTTAAGAATCCTTCAAACCACTAATTCCTGTTGATTAAATAAATTTAAGGAATTATTACTGTATGCAGTCAGGTAGAAAGTATTATCTCGTATTGATTTTATGCTTTGGAATTCTAGCTCTTTTAATCTAGTCTAAAAGCTTGATTTTTAAGATAATGCTGTTTTTTTGTTGTGGATCCACAACAATTTCTAGTTAATTTTGCAGCGCTTATGGGTCAAATAGCTTTAAGCCATAAAACTTAATAGGTCAGAATCATTATTTGTGACTTTGACTTAAAATTAAGTAAAAGGATATCCCCACCATGTCTGATAAAGAAAATCAAATACCCTGCATTGTAGGAAGTGGCGTTGTCACTTCAAAAAAAGATATGATGCGAGTTCTTCGTGGTTTTGATCACGTTAAATATACTGATGTCATTGATGAAAAAGTTCAAAGCGAAGATGAAGCATTTGTTGTAGAAGTTTTTTGTAATGATACTGAAAGTACAATAATTTTTAACAGAAGAATACATATAAATGTAGAAAATTTTGAATATCTAAGAATGGTTCAAAGTCTTCCTGGAGTTGTTGAATTAATTGAGGGACATAGAACACTCAGAATCGAATCAGTAAATGACCCTTTTAACAATAAAGATGTTCTCATGAGCGAGTCTATCGAAAATAGAGCACATATAGAAGGTCTTTATGAAGAGGATGACATTATTTTTGATGATGATTTTTAATTTCTTCCGTCATTGAGATCGCTACGTCGTGCTAAGGCACTCCTCGCAATGATAATTTTCCTAACCCCGCTAAACAATGGAACAAATACTCAGCCCAATCTTCAACAATAAGTACGGAAAACTATTCCTTAGTTTGGTTAAAAACCAATCAAACATCCTTGCGGTATTTCTAGTTGTAATTTTGGCGATGCTTTTAGTGCCTTTGCCTCCATTTATTTTGGACATGGCGTTTGTAATTAATTTTTCAATGTCGATTGGAATTATTCTGGTCACAATGTATATTCAAGAACCCTTAGAGTTTAGTACCTTCCCTACAGTTCTTTTGTTTATTACATTAATGAGGCTTGCTTTAGAAATTAGTGCAACAAGATCTATTTTACTTAATGCGTATGCTGGTGACGTAATTCACTCTGTTGGTGAGTTTGTTGTTGGTGGTAATTTTGTTGTCGGTATTTTGATTTTTATAATACTTTTTGTGGTGAACTTTATTGTTGTAACACAAGGTGCAGGTAGAGTATCTGAAGTCGCTGCTAGATTTGCTTTGGATAGTATGCCAGGTAAACAGCTTGCTGTTGATGCAGATTTAAATGCCGGTCTTATTGATGAGTCACAAGCAAAAGCTCGAAGAAGAGCTATAGCAAGAGAAGCTGATTTTTACTCTACGATGGATGGTGGTTCTAAGTTCGTGAAAGGTGATGCGATCGCATCGATTATCATTGCACTTATTAATATAGTTGCTGGTTTTATTATTGGAATGTTACAGCTTAAGTTGTCAGCTGGTGAAGCTGCTGCTACTTATACCCTGCTTACTATTGGTGAAGGACTCGCTTCGCAAATTCCAGCTCTTATAATTTCTGTTGCAACAGGTATTATAGTTACTCGCGCTGATCCGGAATTAGATTTGGCGCGTGATATTGGTAAGCAGTTATTTGGTCGCAAAGAAGTTATTGCTGGTTCAGCTGGAGCAATGCTCTTACTTGCACTTGGAATCAAAGGTGCTTTTTTACCATTTGCAATTGTTGCTGTTGGTCTTGGCTATTGGGTTTATACTATCGTTAAAAAAGAAGCATTACCTAAAGATGATCTTGTGCTTGGTCCTAATGGTGAGATGATCTCAAGAGATGAAGCTAAGCAGCTTGATGATGATAATCAATTAAGAGTGCTTACTGAAGACAATACACCTGAAGGTGTCATGAAACTTCTAAAAGTTGACCAGATTGAAGTTGAACTTGGCTATAAGCTCGTTAATTTAATTGATAAAGCTAAGGGTGGAGATTTGATGGAGAGAATCGGTCAAATCAGAAAGCAAACAATGCTTGCTTTAGGTCTTCCAATACCAGCAATTAGAGTACATGATAATTTACAGGTTGCTTCTAATGAATACCAAATTAAATTACGTGGTGCTGTTATTGCCAAAGGAAGTATTGAACCGGATTGTTTTCTTGCTGTAAACACAGGAATGGTTGATGAGGATTCACAACCTTTAAATGGTAAACAAACAATAGAACCAAGTTACGGACTTCCAGCCATTTGGGTTGATGAAGAGGAAAAAGATAGAGCTGAGATCATGGGTTATACACTTGCAACGCCAAGCTCGGTTCTTGCAACACATTTAACAGAAGCTGTAAGAACTTTCTCAAATGAAATTCTTTCAAGGCACGACTTGGTTAGAATGATTGATCAAGTTAAAAAGACAAATGAAAGTATTGTAACTGAAGT
>CAIYXB010000055.1 GCA_903930015.1 uncultured bacterium
TTCTTGGAGATGTTTCCCAAACAAATTTTGCATACTCAGCTGGATTCATTTCACTTAAAGCTACGCTTAATTTAGCAGATCTTTTCATGATGCTATAAGCTCTACCTTTGCTCATCGCTCTCCATCTTTTGTAAGTCATACTGTCATCAACAAGTAGTTCAGAGATTTTCAAATCTTGAGGATTTTCAATTTCCATATTGTGACTAGCATTTGCCATTGCACTACCTATTAGTTTTTTAAGACAGCCAGCTGCTTCGTAAGGCATAAACTCTAATTGAGTCATAGCTTCACCAGCTGTAAGTTTTCTTAGCAAATTTGCTGTTCTTCTTACTTTTCTAGGTGTCTGTCTTGTAAAAGCTAGTTTAGCTCTTACAATTTTTACGTCAGTATTTTTTTCTTTAGTTGCCATTTTTTACCTACTTAAAATTAGAATCCTTATTTTCCAGCCTTCTTAGAACCAGCGTGACCTTTGAAAGTTCTAGTTAAAGAAAATTCTCCCAATCTATGACCAACCATAGACTCAGTACAATAAACAGGAATAAACTTACGACCGTTATGTACAGCAATAGTGAGTCCAACCATATCTGGAAGAATCATTGATGCTCTTTTGTAAGTTTTGATAACTATTTTTTTACCACCAGACGCTTGAGCCTCTTTTACTTTTTTCCAAAGAGATTCGTGTACGTATGGTCCTTTTTTCTGTGATCTTGCCATGATTTATATCCTTCAGTCCTTATGCTGCTGAAACCTTTTTACCGCGACGGTTTGTAATAATCAACTTAGTTGATTGACGACGTGGATTACGAGTTTTCTTACCTAAACGCTTACCTGTATATGATTTAGGTGGACCACCAATAGGGCACTTACCTTCACCACCACCATGAGGGTGATCAACAGGGTTCATCACTGAACCACGAACAGTTGGTTTAATACCTTGATGACGCTTGCGTCCAGCTTTACCCCAAACAATGTTCTTCCAATCTGCGTTACAAAGTTCACCAAAAGTAGCTAAACACTCAGCAGGTACTTTTCTCATCTCACCAGAAGGCATTCTAATAGTTGCATAATCACCTTCTCTTGCTAGTAACTGAGCTGAATTACCAGCAGCACGCACCATTTGAGCACCTTTACCTGGAGTAAGCTCTATACAATGAATATTAGAACCTAGAGGCATATCGCGAAGTGCCATTGTATTACCAATTTTAACTTCAGCATCAGGACCAGATTCTATTACAGTTCCGATGTTCAAATCTTTTGGTCTTAGAATATATCTTTTCTCACCATCTTGATAAACAAGCAAAGCTATGTGAACGTTTCTATTTGGATCGTATTCGATAGATTTAACAGTAGCTTTAATACCAAACTTGTTACGTTTCCAATCAATTAGTCTATATTTCTTTTTGTTACCGCCGCCTTTATGACGAGTAGTAATCTTACCGGAGTTATTACGTCCAGTATTCTTATTAAGTTTTTTTGTAAGTCTTTTCTCTGAGACAGAACTAGTCAAATCAGTTCTATCAAGAAGTATCGTTCCTCTGGTACCAGGTGTACGTGGTTTTAAATTTTTTAGGGCCATTTGTTCCTTCTTTTGGGTCTTCAGCGCATGCGCTTAAATCGCTTTCCAATAGGATAAGTCCCTATCAAGACGCGAAGCATAATCTTAACAAGCAAGTTATGAAGAAATATCAGTCTTTTTGGAAAAAAACCTTAAATTTGCAATACAAATCTAAAGGGATTTTACATTGGGTCTAGGTTAAATACATTTTAACTAGCCTTAACCCTTCCATAACAAACAAATTCATTAATAGAAGAAGAAAAGAGAGGAAAATCCATTGGCAAAAATAGAAACGATAAGAGATTTAGTCTATTCACAGATAGAGCAAACAAAATCAAGCGCAAGCACTGTAGTAGCACCAGCTTACATGACGAAAGTACTCAATCAACATAGAAGCGGCGCAGCAGAGTTTTTGGGACAAAATCTAGAAGATAGGCTAAAAAATACACCAGTTTCTCTTCGCCAAAAGATCCAAGATAGTAATTCCTTTATAAATCCAAGTAAACACTTTGCAACACCGACTTTATTGAAAAAGTTAAGTAAAAACCCTGAGGCAACTCTAGATGTAGCCAAAGCACACACAATTATGTCACAAGCCCAGATTAAGGCTATGGAAATGAAAGAACTCGCTGCTACTGGAATTACAAGCTCACAAGAGCTTATAGAAGGGACTCGAAATAATACTTTTTCTAAAATACCTAGAACGATTGAAAAGCTTATGAAGTAAGCAAGGGGCGCGATTCCAAAGCCAAATATGTATTGAAATTTCTTTATATTTCTGAAATATGGCTTTGGAAGAATCTGCGCCCATAAAAACAATCAAAGACAATCGCTGTAATCATTTGCAGTAACTAGAGTCTCTAAATCAGATTGTCTTTGTGGGATTTATTTCAAACCCTTTTAATAGACATCTTGCGAAACATCGTTTCGCAGTAGATGTCGCCCGAAAAAAGGTCGCAACGACGCCACTCGGCGGAAGTTGCGCTAAGGATAATTCCGACTTTCACAAAAGGTCTAATGAATAATTTGGTATTTTGTCTGTCAAAAAGGGGTTTGAAATCAATCCCATAAGCTAAAATCTCAATTATGATCTACTTGATTTCAGGCAAAGATAAATTCAGACGCCAAAATGAAGTCAATAATATAAAAGAAAAAATCCTTGCAAAAGAGGAAATAAACGGTTTTAACTATCAAGAGTTAGAAAACCCTGATTTAAGTGAACTTTGCGCAGTTATTCAAACACCCGCTTTCGGTTCTGGTAAGAAGATTATTTTAGTTAAAGAATTTACGCCGCTTGATAGCAAAGCAGAAGATAAAGACATAGAAAGACTCTGTAATTCGCTTGCAAGCAAGCCTTCAGAGAATATTATTATTTTTGATTCAGAAAAAATAAATGGAACTTTAAAATTAATCAAAAAAATCAAAAAAGATTTTAAAGATAGCGTCAAAGAAGAAAAGTTTGAATTATTTAGAAGCTGGGATCTAAAAGAAGCTAGTGATTGGGTTTGCAAGACCTACTCAAAAATGAAAGATGGCGAAAAATTAAATATGGAGATTGCTGAATTTATTGCAGATCAAGTAGGCGTAGAAGATAGCGCAAAACTTTATAGTGAGATCGAAAGGCTTATTACTAGTGGCAAAGAACTTACTATCAAGAACTTAGAAAAAGACCTTGATAGTAAACATGATGTTTTTAAATTGATTAAACACATCACTCAAAACCAAAGAGTAAAAGCATTACAAGAATTTGAGAAACTAGTTAAATCTCGCGAACTCAATATTGGATTACTAGCAATACTAGAAACAACACTAAGTAGTTCTCTAAAATTAAAACTAGCCGAGAAAAAATATCCTAATAAAAATGAACTTGCAGAGTTTATAGGAATGACTCCAGGAAGGCTTTATTACCAACAAAAAGATTTAGCCCAAGTGAGCATTAGCCATTTAAATAACTGCCTAAATAAGGTTTTAGAGATAGAAAGAAAAGTTAAAACTGGACGGGATCAATTAGAGAGAGCGATTAGAAGGGATTTGCTTCTAGTTTAGATTTTTGAATAAATGCCACCTCACCTAAAATTTCGCTAACCTCGCAGCAAGCTGACAAGGTATTTCCGAGAAATTTTTTGTTGCTACGCAACAACCGATTCAGTGGCTTTTGTCGTGGCGCTCATCCCTCAAAGCAAGCTTTGGGGTATTCGCTTTACTCCAAATAATTTTTCCTGTTCTTTTTATCTCTTTGATAAAATTTGGGTCAATATATGTTTCATTAAAATATTTATCAGAATTAAAAGCTAATATTTGCAAATCCGGATCATAGAGCTTTGTAGTTTTAGTTACTAAAAAAGAATTGTCACACATGGGACTATCATAATTAAAGTCTGGCGAAACAACAGCAACATCAATATCACTATATTCTGTTGCAGTTCCCTTTGCATATGAACCAAATAAAACAATTGCATCAGTAGAAAAATTTCTTGTAACTTTTTCTTTTATTTCTTCTAGTAAAATATCTAGCTCTGTTTGAGTTTTTCTTCTAGCCATGTAAAGATCCTTTTTGTTTCGTTTAATATTCTACTAACCCTATCAATAGTTAAAGTCTTACCCAACTCATCGATATCATCTGGATACCTTGAAGACATAAATAAAGGTATTTAATTCTATTAAAAGTTGAGTTGTGCTTTCTTGATGATTAGTAATTAAAGCATCAGACATTAACTTTAATAGATTGTGAATTTTACTAGGCTCTTGGTCTTGTTCTGTAATAATCGCCTTTAAAAGTTTTTCTAGAACAGAGTGACATTTTTCTACTGTAGTTGTATAGTTACCCAAACTAAGATTATCTAAAGCAACTTTTAGGTCACGATTTGCTAATTTAATCCAATTATGTGTAGATTTTTTCAATGATCTAATTCTAGCAAATTAATTTAAACTACTTACAATCTTTGCTTCAACATCACCAGTAGGCAATTCCTGTACTCTTCTCAGCTTGGTTTCAATAGTACGCGATCGTTTACCAGCATCTTCAATTACCTTACCAGCTTGCTCTACTTTCTCATGAGCTTTGACAAGTAAGTCACTAAAAGCACCAAAATGTTTTTTAATATCTGAAAGTAACAACCAAACATCGCTAGTACGTTTTTGTAGAGTCAAAGTTCTAAAACCTAATTGCAGACTGTTAAGAAAAGCAGAGAGAGTAGTTGGACCAACAACATTAATTCTAAATTTACGTTGCAGACCGTCTACTAGACCAGGAATATTTATAACCTCAGCATAAAGACCTTCTGTTGGCAAAAACATCAAACCAAAATCTGTAGTTTGAGGAGGATCAATATATTTCTCTGAAATAGATTTTGCCTCTAGTTTGATTCTTGCTTCTAATTGTTTAATAGCAAGGTCAGCCATAACCGGGTCAGAAAGATCTCTTGCTTCAATAAGCTTCTGATAATCTTCTTGTGGAAATTTTGCATCGATAGGTAACCACACAGGCTCATCTGTATTTTTGTCACCAGGCAGTCTCACAGCAAAATCAACTCGCTCTTGAGTTTTCTTTTTAATAGCAACATTTGCCTCATATTGATCAGGAGCCATAATATCTTCAAGCATGTTGCCCAATTGCATCTCACCCCAAGTACCTCTGGTCTTAACGTTAGTTAAAACTTTCTTCAAATCGCCAACTCCGGTTGCCAGATTTTGCATTTCACCAAGTCCGGCATGCACTTTCTCTAGTCTCTCAGAAACAAGTTTAAATGAAGAATCTAAGCGACTTTCAAGAGTTTTTTGTAATTTTTCATCTACAGTCAATCTCATCTCCTCAAGTTTTTTCTCATTATTTTCTTGAAGGTTTTTAACGCTTGACTCCACAGAACTTCTTACTTCTTTTAAACTCTGCTTACTTGCTTCATCTAAGTCTTTTAGCTGCTTGTAGTTATTATCTCCAAAGCCTTTTAAAGATAAAGAAAAATTATTTAACTGCTCTTGCTGAGATTTTGAAAGATCACGAACATGACTGGTTAGTGATTCTGCTGTAAGTTTTAAGCTATTGGTACTTGTTTCCTTCAAATCTTTCAATATGATAGATAACTCTTCTTTAAAATCTTTAATCGAATCTTTTAGTTCAACTCTAGATTCTAAAGCAGTCTTGGAGATTGAGTCTTTAACAAGCACACTATCTTCACGAAAATTCTTTTCGAAATTTTCTATGTTTATTTTTAGTGAATTGTATTTGTCTTGATAATCTGAAAATTTAGTTAATAGGTCTTCATGTCTTTTTAAATCTTGACTATAGTTATTGTTTAATTTAAAAAA
>CAIYXB010000056.1 GCA_903930015.1 uncultured bacterium
GTAATAAATTTTGCCCCTCCACGACCGGGTCTTTTTGCGACAAATATAAAAACCTGCGAGCAAAATGTCGCAAACAGACCCGGTCGTGGAGGGGCAATTTAGGGTATATAATAATAGTATGACAAATTCACTAGAAAGAGATGCAAAGTACTTATCACCAGCTCTTGCGCGAGCACATAATATTGTTGTTGTTAAAGGTGAAGGGTCATATCTTTTTGATGAAGTAGGTGATAAATATTTAGATTTAACGAGTGGTATTGCCGTGAATCAATTGGGACATGCACATCCTGAAGTGGTGCAAGCTATCGCTGAGCAAGCAGCAAAATGCATTCATACTAGCTGTGTTGTTCATTATCCCGCAAACATCGATCTTGCAGAAAAACTTGCTTCAATTATGCCTGGCAACATAAGTTCAACATTCTTTTCAAATAGCGGCGCTGAAGCTATTGATGGAGCTATGAAGTTAATCAAATTAACCCAGCCTGGACGCAATAATGTATTTGTACACAAAGGTTCATTTCACGGAAGAACGCTTGGAGCAACTGCACTCACCACTTCCAAAAGCGGTTATAGAAGATTCTATGAGCCACTTATACCAGGTGTTCATGCAATGGATTTTCCAAATATTTATACTCAAGGCACAAAGAAATCTAGAGATTTTTTATTAAAACACTTAAAAGATATTTTCAATAATTATACAGATACAATCGCACACCCTGAAACTATCTCAGCAATTCTAATTGAGCCCGTTTTAGGCGAAGGTGGGTATATTCCTGCACCAGGAATACATGGCGGTGAAAATTACTTACAGTATCTAAGAGAATACTGCGATGAACATGGAATCTTACTTGTATTTGATGAAGTTCAATCTGGATTTGGTAGAACCGGAAAAATGTTTGCATCAGAGTATTATGGAGTTGTTCCAGATATTCAAGTAATGGCAAAAGGACTTTCTGGAGGTGTTCCGCTGGGAGCGTTTTCAGCAAGTTTTGAATTAATGAATAAAATGCCACCAGCTTCACACGGAAGCACTTGGGGAGGTAATCCTATCGCTTGTAGAGCATCACTTAAACTTCTTGAAATCATGGAAAGAGATAATGTACTTGCAAATGTAAATGCACGCTCTGAGCAAGTATTTAAATTCTTCGAAAAACATTTCCCTGCTTCAGACACTAGAAATACTGTTGATGAAAATGCTCAAAAAACAAACGAACCTAAACGTGGACACACTTTCTCTGCTTACCATAATCCTAAAGTACAATTACGAGGACTTGGGTTAATGATAGCGATTGTACTTCCTGACAATGCTTCAGCACTTAAAGTAAAAGAACATTGTTTTAAAAATAAAATTCTAACTCTAGGATGCGGTACTAATGGAAACATCATTAGACTTGCACCAGATTTAACCATCACAGAAGCTAATTTGCAAATTGGCTTAGATGCTATAGCTGAAGCAATTAAAGGATAATCTATGATAATAAATACTTTAAATAAAAATCAAGAAATGGGACTAATAAAAGAAGGCAAAATCATCAATAAAAACCCAGCAAAGATCTCTGAGATAGTATCTGAGCACAAAATTGATACAATCGCTGAGCTTGACGCAAAACTAAAAAAATCTCAAGAAGCTTTTTTAGAATGGCGTAAATTACCGGCTCCAACAAGAGCACAGTACTTAACCAAAGCAAATGTAATTTTCACAAAACGCAAAGAAGAACTAGCTCAAACTTTACATAGAGAAAATGGTAAACCACTAGAGGAAGCAAGAGGAGAAATCCAAGAGATAATAGATGTATTTGAATTTTTTGCAGGTGAAGGCAGAAGACTATACGGTATGACTGGTCAATCAGAAATGCCAAACAAAACAATCATGACAATCAAGCAACCAATTGGTCCTGGTGTGTTTATTACAGCTTGGAATTTCCCTGCTGCCGTACCTGCTTGGAAAGCAGCCCCAGCACTTATTTGTGGAAACACTTTCATACTTAAGCCTTCTGAACTGGCTCCACTTTCAGGAAAATTATTTGTAGATATACTCAACGAAGCTGGCTTACCCGAAGGTGTTGCTCAATATGCTTTTGGTGCTGGCGATGTTGGTGAATATTTAGCAAAACATGAAATAACAAAGATAGTGAGTGTGACTGGCTCAGTTGAAGTTGGACGTCATGTAGCTGAAATTGCAGCAAGAGGTTTTAAGAAATGCGCACTTGAACTTGGTGGTAAAAACTCCACAATAGTGCTCAGAGACGCTGATTTAGATTTAGTAGAAGACGGAGTACTGTGGGGAGCTTACGGTACTGGCGGACAAAGATGCACTTCAACAAGTAGACTTATTATAGAAAAATCAATCTCAAATGAAGTTATATCTAGACTTGAAAAAAGATCAAAAGCATTATATGACACGGCTTCAAACAAATGTGCTGATAACTATGCACCAATTATAAACAAAAAACAACTTGAAAAAATCCATGGCATGGTAGAAGAAGCTATTAAAGAAGGAGCTGAGCTTGTTTGTGGTGGCAAAATACTTGATGATGGATCTAAGTCTGGTTACTACTATGCTCCAACAATTCTTAAAGCAAAACATGGCATGAAAATAACTCTCAATGAAGTTTTTGGTCCTGTACTTTCTGTAATTGAACTTGATGAAAAAGACAAAGAAAGTTTTTTAGCAAAAGCAATGATAATCGCAAATGAAGTTGATTATGGTTTATCAAATTCTATTTTTACAAAAGATATAAATCTTGGCATGCAAGCAGTTCACGAATTTGAATCTGGTTTAGTGTATTTAAACGCTCCTACTATAGGTGCTGAATGTGGTGGAGCAAGCCAATTTGGCGGCTGGAAAAACACAGGAAATGGCTCTCGCGAGTCTGGTGTTGCAGCACTTGAAACTTACACACAATATAAGACTATTGCTATCGATTATTCAGGTAAGTTACAAAGAGCTCAGATAGATATTGAATAAGTAAGCCAATGGGTGCTATTATCTAGTGCAATTTGTCCTTTGATTTACCAGTTTCTATTACAAAAAATAGCCAATTTCAATAGAGGTGAATTTATTGTTGCAAATAATAGCCATCCATATCGAGCAAAAGTTCAGCCATATAAATACAATCCAAGATCTTTTTCAAAAGCTGATAGAAGAATAAATTCGGTTGTCGATAGAATAGCACATCATCTCAAAGAACCCCAAAGTAAGGTACTTTTTGTTTTTGATTTAGATGGCACACTTACAAATACCACAAATCCAGATGCGACTTTATCTACACAAATACCCGAGAATATTTCAGAAACACTATCAAAATTAGCAAGTAACCCAAGATTTGAAGTTGCAATTCTTACTGCTCGTAATCATCATTCATTAAATCAAATAAATTTTGAAAATATAATAAGAAAATATGCATCAAATGGCGAAATTCGGCATGATCCAATTGGTGACGATAAAATTCATCTAAATTTAGTGCCACATTGTGAACACATATTCAATGAAGCACAAATAATTACAAAAGCAATTTTAAGCGATAGAGAAATAAAAGACTTGGTTGATAAAAAAGACTTAGCTATTCATACAGGTGTGAATTTAGGTCTGGGATTAAGACATGATATGGACTTAAATGATAGAAAAAGGATTGTAAATAGCATAAAAGAAAAAATGTCAAAA
>CAIYXB010000057.1 GCA_903930015.1 uncultured bacterium
AGAACCTGGACCAATACCGACTTTGATACAATCAGCACCCCAGTCAAGTAAATCATAGGCTGCTTGATAAGTAGCCAAGTTACCAGCAATAATACCAACCGTATTATTAAATTTTGAACGCAAGGCTTGAATTGTCTTTTTAACTAAAGCGTGGTGTCCGTGTGCTACATCAATACAAAAATTTCTTACACCGGCAGCAAAAGCAGCATCGATTCTTTCATTGTCATGTACACCAATAGAAATAATTATTGGTTTTTCTTGTAAATTTTCTTTTTTGAAACATTCTTTATATTCATTGATTTGCTCAAGCATTTCCTCAATAGTCATATATCTATGTAAAACAGCCGTTGCTCCAAATCTAGCCATAGTAAATGCCATATTATATTCAGTCACGGTATCCATATTTGCAGCAACATATGGATGTTCAAGTTCTAAACCAGGTAATATTTTGGTCCTAACATTTACCTCAGACCTGTGTTCAATATCAGAATACTGTGGTACTAAAAGTACATCATCAAAGGTTAATCCCTCTTGAAAATTTAATCCTTGGGAGTCATTCAAAATAATTGAATTATTTTGTTCTAGTTTATCAATGGTTTTTAAGTTCACAACCTTTCAATAGTATCACAGACACAAGCTTTGAATCACAAGATTCTAAAGATAATTCCATTAATAAGATTTTCAGATTACATGAACTTATCTTAATAAAAACCTATAAATAAAAGAGATTTCGGGTATGTTGTAGTTTGAAAGTACAAAAAAATGAAAATACCTAAATTTAATTCCTTAACTAGCAAAATAGTACTCATAGCGGTGCTTGCTGGACTTGCTTGGGCTACAAGTATCACTAACGAATATGTAGGATACGACGACATAAAATTAATCGTTAGAAACGAACGTATCCATAAAGATATTGGCTATGCAATAACCTTTTACACAAATGTCGTATCTGACAGCCATAATGTAGCTTGGACAAACTACCCGACTGTGATTTACAGACCACTTGAATGGGTTGGTTCATCACTTGGATACCATATTTGGGGTATTAGATCATGGGCCTTTCATTTATTTGTTAATTATAATTTTCATATTTTATGTTCAATACTTTTATTCTTCATTCTAAGTAAAATATTTTTTACACCTCTTAAAGGCTCTACTGAACTAAATATTGAGGAAGCTCAAACAGAAATAGACAAAGAAAAATTAGCAAATCAAAAAATTAAATCAAAAAACTTAAAATCAAACTTAAAACAAAAATTTACTTCAAAAAAAATAAACGATACTAAAAAAATAAATCCCGTTTCTTGGTGGATACCACTTGCAATCATTGCAGTATGGACAGTGCACCCATTGCACAATGAAGCGATCAACATGTTGACATCTGGAGTTGGATTTTTATTTGCAACTATACTGTGTTTAATTGCAATTACAATTAATCTTTATGTAAAAGATCTTAAAAGTATCTCGGGAATTTTATTAATTGCTCTTGCTTGGGGTACTGCTTTTATTGGTTACCACGGCTCTGAGATGACGGTAATCGCACCATTTATGCTTTTATTAATTTTTTCTAGATCTCTTAGAGGGATTGACTTTAGATCATACAAACATGAATTAATAAAAATATTTCTTAGCTTCACAACATTTTACGTTTATATTGCTCACAGGTCAGAGATTGTATCTGAGAAAAAAGAATGGCTAGCAAACGGTATCGGTGAATTTTACGAAAGACTTTTTGTACTTGCACCACAAATCTTTTTTCACTATATAAAGTTATTTTTCTATCCAGCAAATTTAACAGTTGATGAACATCACAACGTGATACTTGAAAATGCTTATAGCTTGTATCATATTTTATGTTTTGCAGTTGCAGCAGCTTTTGTAATTGGTGTATTTTACTTCTTATACATAAAAGAAGATAACTACCGGTTACACAATAAACTTATATCTGGGTCATTATTTTTCACCGGATTTAGCATTGCTATTTCTCTAAACATAATCCCTCTTTATGTTCTTGCACGTGACAGATATACTTACTTTTTCACATTGGGATTAGTTTGTACTATATTCTTACTATTAGATAAATATCTTTTTACTCGAATCAGTGATGAAACATTGAAAATTAAATCAATAAAAAAAGCTTCAATTATTATTGGAGTTATTATAGTTGCGCTTGGTATAAGATCGACAATTAGAAGCTTAGACTGGAGTAATGGAGAAAAATTCTGGAACTCAACAATTGATTCAATTGATGATGTTGGTGCAAAACAAAACTGGCGTTATAGATTAATGCAATATTACTTAGATCCCGGTACTGATACATTTAAAGCAAACGAAACACTGAAAAATAAAACATTTAGTGATTTCTTTAATTTTGCACAAAATGAAAGTTTATTCCAAAGAAATGTAATGGAAAGTTACATCAGAAAATCTATAGATCCAAAGTCATACATTAAAAATAAATATTCATATATAGGTAATAAAACTATTTCCTCTGGTTTATTTTTCATTGCAACAGAAAAATTAAAACAAGGTGATAGAAGGGAAGCAATGAAATACTTTGAGGCAGCTCATATATATTTTCCACAGCATTTCCAGACTAACCTACAATTTTTTATTCACACCTATGGTGGTAATAATGACCTTACTGAAAAACTACTAAAACTCCTCTATGCAGATGCGGTGAAAAATTCTTTCCTTGCAAAGGGTCTAATGGACGCAATGTTTTTTGTTAAATATCCACAAATATTCAAATATGCGGATGAACTCAGAAAGCTCTTCCCTAATACTCAAGTATTTTCTGTATATGCTTTTCATAGTGCTTATATGGAAAAGAGATACGATGAAGCATATGAATTAGCAAAAAACATTGTCAAGAAATACCATGAACAAGATATTTTTGAAAAATACATTACTGCCTACGAAACGGGTACGCTCAGAAGGTAACTAAATCTATATAGAGCACCAGGTCTTAGGTTTATTTCAAGAAAGAAAATATTAGAATCAAAATCTTCAATGATGTCAATTGAATAGATACTTGGCTTTTTTAGGTTATTTAACTCAAAGTAACTTTCAATTTTAGAATCAAATATTTTTATTTCTGAAATTAGATTTGAAGTCAAGGCAAAATTTGAATAAAAATTTCCTTGTAAATAAAGAACTTTAAATTCTTGTTTTATATAGATTTTGGGCTGAACAATAGCATCGTCATAAGCAAGTATTTTTTTGGTTGCAGCTTGAGAGAAATTTGCAAAATCGATTTTTTCGGTACCATGACAAGGTTTGATTATGAAAGAATCATCAAAGTCAGAACTTAGTTCTTGCAAGAGGTATGTCTTAGGATGAGGTATTGAATTAGCTAGAGCAAATTTTGAAAATAAAAACTTATCATCAAATATGTTTTTATCTACATAAAAAGGATTAAGCTGAATTTGCTTTAATTGATTGAATAACCTCGATATCTTTGCATGTGTATTAATTTCATCATCTAAATTCAAGTGAAAAGTATATATATATGAATCTTTTGAATTATAGTCTTCTAAGTCTAAGAGCTCATCAGGTTTTAAACAGACAATCTCACTAGGTTTTAGTGTTTGATTTAGAAAAGCGATACTGAGTCTAAGATCTTCTAAGCAAAGTTCATAGCAAAGAATAAGCTTAGATATCATAGATAGGCTTTAGGATTAATTTTAATGAAGCTTTGATTATCTTCATAGAATAGTACTTTTATACCTTGAAAACCAAGTACCTTGTTACCAGACATTTTGTATTCATAAGAAATTAAACCCTTATCAAAAAAATGTCCTTCAGCTCTAGGGAATTTAAGCTCCTTATGATAAGCACCTCTATGAGCTTGTAAAAACATCTTGAAAGCCCTTGTACGTACTTCATCTCTTGTTAACTTAGGATCTCGAGTTTCTCTTGGTAACAAGTGCTCTAAACGTACTTTATCGTTTTTAAAAAATGCAATTAATTTCCAATCTAGATCCAACCAATACGTTGCAAAACCTGTAAAGCCCTGTGAAGATGGTAAAGTTTCTAACATAACAGGTTCACCATATTGAAGCTTATTTTCGGCAAAAGTCGCATTTAAACTGGCACTTACGAAATTAGTATTTATAGATAGCAACAATATTAAAATAATTTTTTTTATCATAGATGTGATATCTATATTATACCTAAGTATTTGGGTATTTGTTTTGCAGAATAGAACTATAGAAGATACGAATAAAAATCTTGATTGGCAATGGTTTCGCAACCTGATAAAGCTTATTGAAGAAGCACAAAATATCACCTCAATAAAAAAAACCGTCAAAGATGGTTTTAGTAAATACCAAGACACAAAAAGAATTGAATTAATTATCACAGAATCTCGATTAGACGATGATCAGTTTGAAGATCAAATTAATAAGTTCGTACAAGAACATGAACTAACTCATCAAAATATACAAGATCTAATTATAAAAAGAATCCCGTGTAAACTTTCAAGAGAAAAATATATTTTTCCGATAGAATCAGCAAATAGACTTTTAGGGTTATTTAAAATTGAACACAATACAAACATAGACAATAATTATTTAAATCTAATTTGGAGTTTTTCCGACGCGCTTGCACAAAGAGTTCATGAGATTCTAACACTTGGACCAAATTCTAAACTTGAAGTTAAGAATGCATCTTTTTCCATTTTCAATAATATGAAAGGTTTCTTGGAAGCATCATTGGAAAGACTTAAATCTCTTGAAGAACAGAATCAACAATTAATAAAAATCAATGAGACTCGAACTGAATTAATTAACAACGTTTCTCATGAGCTAAGAACTCCACTTGTAAGTATCATGGGTTTTAGCAAACTACTGCAAAGAAGAGAAATTGAACAAAGCTTAGTACTAGAAGCTTCAGAACAGATTCAATCAGCTGGAAGCCGCTTATCGAGAATGATTGATGATTTGATACAGTTAAACAGAGCTAGCACTCAAGGATGGCAACTAAACGTAGAGAGGTTAGATTTGGGCGAAATTGGCAGAATTGTAGTTGAGTCCCTGTCACCACTAAATAAAAAACATAAATTTAGCTTTAATTACCCTGAAAATTATCCAATGATCGAAGGTGACAGAAAATTACTAAGACAAGTTGTTGAAAATTTACTTTTAAATGCTCTTAAATACTCACCAAAAGGTGGTGAAATTAATTTAGCAATAATGGTTGATAAAAAAGATCAAAGATTAAAATTCTCAGTCAAGGACGAGGGAATTGGCATGACAAGCAATGAACAAGCTAAAGTTTTTGATAGATTTTATCGAGCAAAAAACAAGGATACAGAAAATATTTCAGGACTTGGACTTGGATTAAGCATTTGTAAAGATGTAGTAGAAGCTCTTAATGGCATTATCACTTGTGAAAGCCAGTACGACAAAGGTTCAACTTTCACTATTTCAATGAGGTATTAAAATGGAAATAAAGGAAATTACTGTAAAAACTCTTAAAAAAAAGTTTGAAGATAAAGAAGATTTTTTACTAATAGACGTACGTAATCCTGATGAATTTGACTACAGTAATTTAAATGCAATTTTAATTCCGATGGGAGAAATTCCCGAAAGATATCAAGAGATCCCTAAAGATAAAGAAGTTGTCATTCATTGCCATCACGGTGGAAGGAGCAAAAAAGTAATAGCATGGCTCCAAGACAATTTTCAATATGAAAATTTATATAATCTTGCTGGTGGAATACACAGTTGGTCTGAAGAAATTGATTCAGATGTACCAATGTACTAAAGCCCAACTACAAATAAAGTCTTTTAGTCTAGAAGCAAGTTAAGTATGACCTGAAAAAATAAGTTTATCAATTTCTATTTTTCATTGAATCTTGAAGAAAATCACTCCAAAGTAACAACTTTCAATTCTGATAATTCTAAATTATAGTCAATCACAGAAGTAATCACAGCAAGTAAGGGAATAGCAATAATCACTCCAGCAACGCTTCCTAGCTGTGCGCCAATAAGCAGAGCAAGTAAAATCGCAAGTGGATGAAATCCTAAACTAGAACCCATTACTCTTGGAGTAATAAAATTATCTCTAATAATTTGAGAATAAAACATATAAACTGCAAAAGCAATCAATGCTTTTGTAAAACCTGCTGTAAGTGCAATAATCACGATACAAGGAATGATCGCAATCCAAGTTCCAACAACAGGAATAATTTCTAAAAATTGTGCAAGTCCCAATATAATCGCAAAAGGCACATTTAAAACTAAATAAGTAATTGTCATTGACAGAGCTGTCATCGTCGCTACTTGAAGTTGTCCAAACAAAAATGCATTAAGCCTATAATCAACTTTATCTTTTATCAAAACCAAATGTCGAGTGATTTTTTTGGAGAAAGGTATCAAAAACATCTGCCAAGCTCTCTCACCATCAACTAATAAATAAAAACTTATAATTACCGATAGAAATACATAAGCCATTACATAGACAGAGCTAAAAATAAATTCGCTTGCAAAAACTCCAATTTCAGTAAAATCTAATTGTGGAACATATTTGAATAATGAATTAAGTAGCTCAGCTCTATTAATCTCACTTAAAGGGAAGTTAATTTGATAATGTTCAAAGAATTTTGTTAACTGGACTAACGAAATATCAAAATTAGCAACAATATGCGGTAGGTTATTTTTAAACGCACTTGATTGAGTAACAATAACTGGTACTAAATAAGCAATAAACAACGAAATTATAGAAACAAAACTCAATAAAATCACAAAAACAGAAATCAATCGATACTTAACGTACCTAGTCATAAAAGCAACCGGCTTTGAAAAAAAATAATTTATTAGAATTGCAAAAGCAAAAGCATAGAGTATTTCTTTTACATATGAAGCTAATTTAATCGAAATCGCAAGTAATATTATCCAAAGAATAATGTTCACTAAAGTAACAGTATGTTTTGGGTTGAAATCTGAATGTTTTTTATCGAACAAGGTTTCTTAATTCTAAGATCTTCAAGCTTATATGTCTAGTAACTTGCCTCAAATCTCGAATAAAGATAAAATCTAAAACATGGTTACACAAATCCCAATAAAAAAGAACAAAAAGGGAACTTTTTTAGACTTAAGATCCGAGCAATTAAACTCACCAGATTTTATTAGAGATTTTGCAGATCAAGCAAAAGATCTAGCTAAATTTTTATCAGGTGCATCTGTATCCATAATTATCGATCCATCCATTAAAAATGATGAAAATTTTGATTTAATTATTAGAGAAATTAGAACCGAACTGAACCAAGAAAACATTTCTTTAAAAGCTGTCCTAGACTCATTTGAAGCGACTGAGTCATTAATAAGCAATAATACAAAAAATATTCCAATGAGCTCAGAAGAAGCTGCTTCACGAAGTGAAAAAGAAGTACTTGATACTAGTGTGCTTCCAGAAACACTCTACGTTGAGGCTAACTTAAGGTCTGGCCAGTTAATTAGATATCCAGGTAATGTTTTTGTAGTCGGAGATGTAAATCCATCGGCAGAGATCATTGCAGCCGGGGATGTTATTATCTGGGGTACTTTAAGAGGCATAGTACATGCTGGAGCAGATGGTGATAAAGAAGCAAAAGTAATCGCCATGGACTTATCGGCAGGTCAAGTTAGAATTGCGGATAAAGTAGCAGCTTTCAAAGAAGTTCGAGCTAAAGATAAGAAGAAGGATGGAAATAAAGTTCCCGAACTTGTCAAAATCGAAAACAATGACATAATAGTCAAAAGGTACTTCTAAAACCTCAATTTAGAAAATTTAATATTCAAAGTAACAAGTCAGGAATTTTATGTCAAACTCAAAAGTAATCGTAGTAACGTCAGGGAAAGGTGGAGTAGGTAAAACTACGACAACTGCAAATATTGGAGCTGCGCTCGCAAGCCTTGGTAAAAAAGTATGTGTAGTAGATATGGATATCGGTCTGCGTAATCTCGATATATTAATGGGTCTTGAAAATAGAGTAGTTTACAACTTAGTTGATGTAATTGAAGGAAGTTGCAAATTAAAACAAGCTTTAGTTAAAGACAAAAAAGTACCTAATCTATGCATGCTTGCAGCAGCTCAAACAAGAGACAAAACTGCTGTTAACGGCGAGCAAGTTTTAGAGTTAATAAATGAACTTAGAACAGAGTTTGATATTGTGCTTGTAGATTGTCCTGCTGGAATAGAATCTGGTTTTCAAAACAGTATAGTTGGCGCTGATGAAGCTCTTGTAGTGGTTACACCTGAAATGTCTTCAGTAAGAGATGCTGACAGGATTGTAGGTTTACTTGAAGCACGCAAAGATCAAATTGGAGCAGTTAGATTGATTGTGAACAGAGTAAAACCTGGACTAATTGAAACTCACCAAATGATGAGCATAGAAGATATTACTGAGATTCTTGCAATAGAGCCGATTGGCATTGTACCTGACGATGAAGATGTTGTAATTTCAACAAACAAAGGTGAGCCGCTTTCACTTTTAGATACTAATAAATCTGCTGGTCAAGCATACAGAAACATAGCAAGAAGATTACTTGGAGAAGATGTTCCGTTTATGGATTTAAACAAAAAAGTCGGCATCTTTAAGAAAATTAAAGCATTGTTTGCATAAGGAATTTAAAAATGATTAAGAACATTATAGATTGGTTACTAGGTGAAAAAAAATCTTCTGGAAGTGGTGATATAGCCGTTAACCGCATGAAGTTAATGGTTGTTCACGACAGATACCAGATGCCACCAGCTATCGTAGAGGAAATGAAATCTGAGCTTCTTAAAGTAGCAGCTAAGTATTTTGATATCGATACAGAGTCAGCTGAGTGTATGATAAAATCTCAAGGAAACAGAAGAGCTTTTATCTCAGCAACTGTTCCACTCTTAAGCAGAGGATTTAAAGAAAAAAATGACAACTCTAACAGCACAGACAAATCTAACAGAAAAAATAAAAAAGACTTATCATCTAGCGCTGCCTGAGTTAATTTTCCAAGCGCAAGAAGTTCATAGAGCAAACAATAATGCAAACGAAGTGCAGTTTTGTACTTTAAGTAATATTAAAACAGGAGCTTGCGTAGAAGATTGTAAATATTGTTCTCAGTCTGCACGCTATAATACAGGGCTTAAATACGAGCCATTAAGTGATGAAGCTAAAGTCATCAATGAAGCAAAAGCAGCTAAAGAAAACGGTTCTACTAGGTTTTGCATGGGAGCCGCTTGGAGAGAAGCTCCTAACAACGAGCAATTCCAGCAAGTTCTAAATATGGTTCGTGAAGTAAAAGCTATGGACATGGAGCCATGCGTTACACTTGGCATGCTAACAAAAGATCAAGCACTTCAACTTAAAGAAGCTGGCTTACATAGTTATAACCATAATATAGATACATCAGAGAATTTTTATTCAGAAGTTATAACAACAAGAACTTTTCAAGATAGATTAGATACCATCAAAAATGTTCAAGATGCAGGAGTTGAAGTATGCTCGGGAGGAATACTTGGACTTGGAGAGAAGCTTGATGACAGGCTTTCAATGCTTGAGACACTTGCAAAAATGAACCCTCAACCAGCTTCAGTACCAATAAACGTACTTGTACCTATTGCAGGTACTCCACTTGAAGCAGCCGATCCTATTGAAGATATAGAATTAATTAGACTGATTGCAACAACTCGCATTATGATTCCAAAAGCAAGAATTAGACTTTCTGCTGGTCGTCATGCTATGTCAGAAACACTTCAGGCTTTTTGTTTTATTGCTGGAGCAAACAGTATTCATACTGGTGAAAAACTCTTAACCACACCTTTACAAGGCAAAGATAAAGATCGCAAAATGATTGATAAGCTTGGTATGAGTATAATGAATTAAATGAATAAAGACAAAAAAATCATAGTCTTAACCGGTGGCTTCTCGCACGAAAGAGAAGTATCTTTGAGATCAGGACAAGGAGTCTTTAAAGCTCTAACAAAAAAACAATACAAAAATATTGAACTATTCGATATTAAAGATCGAGCTTCACTTCAAGAACTAATAAGCAAACACCAAAAGAACAATTACGATCTTGCATTTTTAACAACTCACGGGAAATACGGTGAAGATGGTTGCCTGCAAGGTTTACTTGAATTAATACGATTACCATACACTGGTGCCAAAGTAATGCAAAGTGCTATTTGTATGAATAAAGCTCAAACAAAAAAAATACTTGCAGCAAATGCCCTGCCTGTACTAGAGACAAACTTAAAAATATCTGAATTAGTAGATAACGAATACATCATCAAGCCCAATACTGAAGGCTCAAGTGTCGGGATCAAAAAATTCAATAACAAAGATGAATTACTAAAATACATAAAAAGTAGCAATATAGATTTACAAAACTTTGTTCTAGAAAGGTTTGTTCGAGGTACGGAGGTAACAACTTCAGTATTAGAATATGATCTTAAAAACAATCCACTAAAATTAGTTGAGACTGAATTTAGCTATTTTGATTTTGACAATAATCTCATTTCTTTACCAATACTTGAACTAAGACCTAAAAATGAATTTTATGATTATGAAGCTAAATATACCAAAGGTATGACAGAGTTTATTTTGCCAACAAGCCTTGGCTTAAGCTTACAGAAAAAAATTCACGAAAATGCTCTAAAAGCCTACAAAGCTTTATCATTAAATGGTTTAGCTAGAGTTGATTTTATAGTAGAAAATTCTAGTAAAAATCCATATATCCTTGAGGTCAACACCTTGCCTGGTATGACTGATTTAAGTGATTCACCTGCTCAAGCACTATCAGCAAACATAAGCTACGAAGATCTTGTAGAACTAATCCTAGATAATGCTCTTAAAAATTGTTTAACTAATTGTCATTAATATAATAAAATAAAAATGGTGCGTCTTTGTCGTAAAAGTCACAAATCAGAACTTATCTTTTCAAAAAAGCATCAAGAGATTTACCCTTAGACTCTTCATCAATAGAAACTTTTGAACCAACAGCAAGACCGTCAAGAGTTTTACCTTTTGCGACAATTAAAGGAAGCGGGTAAATGGCACCTTTAGCAAAACCAATAGTTCCAGCTTTAAGCTTTGAGGTACCAGGAGCTGCATCTCTAACAGCCATCGTTGAAAACCAGATAGCAAGACCACCTCTAGAAACAGGTAAGCCAACAAGTAATCCATCAAGAACTAAAGCTAATGTTAAAGCTGTTACACCAATAGTAATTGCTCCAGCTTTATCTTCAGTAAGTAATTGTCTTGATTGCAATTTAATTTTTATATCTTCAGTCTCAAAAGAGCCATTAGGAAGTTTTACACTTGATATTTGGATCATTTTAGATTCATCACGACTAAGTCTTTTAGCTTCTTTAGTGCTTAATACTTTTCCAATAAATTCAGTACCAATTGGATATGGGCTTTTTTCATCTTCAACTTCATAAATTTCAAGATTAATATTTTTACCATCCCACTTTGTTATTGTTGTATGTAAATCACAAGGCAAAGAATATGATTGCTTAACTTTTAGCTTAAATTCGTTAGCAGCTAAAGAAGGAATAGGATTCAATAGAATTATTTGTAATAAAATAAAA
>CAIYXB010000058.1 GCA_903930015.1 uncultured bacterium
GACAAATATAGCTCTGAAACAGAGCTAAGAAAAGCACTTTGCTGTGTTACTGATGTGCTGAGCCTTGATGCTGAAGTTTTAGTCTCAAGCGATTTAATTGGTAAAGGTGAAGAAGCTCAAGCAAGAGGCAAAGAATATAGTGCTTTTGATTTTCAATATCCAGTCATCAGCAAACAGGGAGCCGTTTCTATTGTTGAACATCCTATGACTCTTGTTCGCAATGAAACAAGGAAAACTGAAGAATTACCAGTAGAACAGTTGAATCGTGTGTTGCAATGGCATTTCATGTCTCAGCTAACAAGTCCTGAAAAAATTGGTAGTCATAAAGAAGTTCTACCAATGTTAGGTAAAGCTTTTGAGGCGAATGCTGCTTCTCTAAAGAAAGTTAACTTAGCTAATGGTTCAGAAACCTCGACGAAAGTAGAAGACAGCAAAGCTTTAGCTGCATAAGCAATGATCAACTCGATTTTAAAACCTGCTCAAACAGCAAGTGTAGATCAAAGCACTGGCTCAGAGGCTCCAAAATCACGAGCGTCTAGATCAATTAACGCTACTAAAGAAGCCGATACCACGAAACTCCACGCCAAAGAAACCCCAGCTCCTAAATTTAAAAAAATCAACGCAAGTGACAAGGGCTTAGAAAAAGAAGTTCAGGCTATTTTAAAACGCTATAAAGTTGACTCAGATAAATACCATGGAGCTGCTCTTAGCACTGATGGTAAATCGCTTGTTATATCTCATGACGGAAAAACTACTCTAAAAGAAAATTTTGGTGGCACAAGTAGCCTAGGAAGATTCGCAAGTAAAATTTTTAAATTATTTAGTGGCGTAGATAGATCTATTGCAGCACCAAAATACAAAGAATTTTTCAATAACTATAAACCAGACAATAAAGACGTGGGCATGGTCATGGAACCAATCTCACATTTATTCAAAGGTCTATCGACGAACCATTATCATGGTGTGAGCATTTTCCATAAAGACGAAAAAACAGGCAAATTCAATAAAACACCAAGTGCAGTTTCGATCATAGATTCATATAAATTTATTTTTGAAGAACACGAAAAAGGCAATGAAATGCCAGATGCAGTGAAAGCAAAAAAAGCTCTCTTTGATAATGCTTACGCGCTTGATAAAACCATACCTATTGATATGGAGAAAGCAAAAGACTTCAGAAAAATTTACAACGAGATCGCAGAAGGTCTATATCAAGCTCAGGGATTCAGTTTTATCACCATACCAGGACAAGTACACAAGACTTTAAATGCAAATACCAGCGAGCTTAATTATGTTGAGATGCCATGGCATCGAGTTCAACAAAGTGCTGACAATCAATGGCGTGTTCAAGCAAACAAAAAAGAATTTGATTCTGAGATGCTTGATCCTAAAGACCAAAAATTCTATGAATCTCGAATGATTGATAGTGAACATACAAATATAACTATAGTAAGACCACTAGACCAAGCTCAGGAACCACTTGAACCATTTATAGGTTACATGGAAAACTGGTCACAAATGTACTCAGGTAATACACTTCGCGCAAACGACAAAGACAATCAAAAACTTGTTGACCTTGCACAAAGCGTCTCAAGTAAATATATTGAAACTTATAACGCCGAGTTTTTAAATCAAAACGCCTAACGCCCCTCCACGACCGGGTCTTTTTGCGACATATTTGTCCATTGAAATATACTTATTGAGTTAATTCAATGTGAAATTGAAAATGTCGCAAAAAGACCCGGTCGTGGAGGGGCAAATTAGACTGTCAGTCTAAAATTCTCACCAAGATAAAATCTACGCACATTAGCATCCGCAGCAATCTCTTGCGAGCTTCCCTCTTTCACTATCTTTCCATCTTGTATGATGTAAGCTCTGTCTGTAATTGACAGTGTTGCCAGCGGGTTATGGTCTGTTATTAACAGCCCGATATTTCTTTTTTTACAAAGATTACGAATAATTTCTTGGATATCAATAATTGCCACAGGATCAATACCTGTGAAAGGTTCATCTAAAAGAATAAATTTAGGATCAGTCACAAGCACTCTTGCTATCTCTAATCTCCTTCTTTCACCGCCAGAAAGACTTATTGCCATTGCGTCTTTTAAATGAAAGATGTTGAATTCTTCCAAAATCTCTTTAGTTCTAGACTTTCTTTCAGCAGCACTATAACCTTGCACTTCTAAGACCAGTGCAAGGTTATCTCTGACACTAAGTTGCCTAAAAGCGCTGGCTTCCTGAGTTAGATAACCAAGTCCCTTAAAAGCTCTTTGGTGGATTTTTAGATTAGTAATTCTCTCTGTACCTAAAAGTACATTACCAGAATCAGGTTTCACCAGTCCAACAACAATATCAAAGCAAGTTGTCTTGCCTGCCCCGTTTGGACCAAGAAGAGCTACTATTTCACCTGATTGAATGTGAAAACTTACTTTGTCTACAACTTTTCTTGCGCTGTAGCTTTTTTCTAAGTCTTCAGCTACTAGCAAAGTATTTGACATGGCTTAAACCTTACTTACTGCTTCTTTTAGAATTGTAGATTGCCTTACGTTTCGCTTCAATTTTTTTCTTTTTTCTGCGAGTACGCGGGCTTTCAAAATGTTTACGTTGTTTGACTTCAAGAATAATTCCAGCTTTTAAGACTTCTCTTTTGAAACGTCTTAAAGCGGCCTCGATTGATTCTCCGTCATTTATTCTTACTTCTGCCAAGTTTAATTCACCTATCCTTATTTACCTGAACGCTGATCAATAGTAACAGGTATAGCCATAAAATAAGCCTTTTTAAGCTTTTCTTTGAAATTGATCCTCAAAAACCTATTTATAGTCAAATTTAACAACAAAACGTCCTAAAGCTTTGTCTTTTTTCCTTAGAATTGTAGCTTTGACTTTACCCTTGTTCCCTTTTCTAACAGCGACCATATTTTTAACAGAAAAAGTAAGGCCATCAGAGCCACTACGCAGGAATTTTTCAACTTTGTTTTGCTTACGCTCTAACTTAGTTCTTTTAGTTTTTTTAGCATGAAGACGATGCTTTGAAATTACTCTTGAAGTAGAGTTTGAAAAATTATCATTAAGAGAACCCGTATTATCAATAACCTCATCAGCTTTAGCACATTCAACTCCAGCCGTACCTGACTTAATTTTCTCAGTCTTAGGTTTTTCAGAAGCTGTTGTCGCAACACGAAGTATACTTGGCACTTTAAAAGTAAGTAAAAATTTCTCTTCAGTATCAGTATCCTGCACTAAAGTAACTTTACTTGCACCAGAATAGGTAGCTTTGATTTTTTCTTTTCTTAAAAACATTTTTGGAATTTCAGCAAGTCCACACTTCAAAAGATCAAGAAAGCTTTCCGATGATTTAGAATTTCCCTTTAGCTGTAGGGAACCAGTTAAGCCAGCATCAACAGCAGCCCCAGCCTTAGAGAAAAATAAAAGGAATAAAATGACAATGATTTTTCTCATGCCTTTTATCTCTCGTTAATTTATAGGTTAAACTCAAATTAACTTTAACTCATTAAGTACTAATTTAAAAAACCTAGAAAAAATAATAGACCCGCTACCAAAAAGATAAACTGAAAGATCGCAAACATTAGCACAACTGTCGTCTCAGGGAAACCCGATAACTCAAAATGATGATGCAATGGCGCCATTTTAAAGAGCCTAATGTCTTTACCAAGGTATTTTCTAGATAATTTGGCACTTAATACCTGAAGTATTACAGATAGAGTCTCTATGACTGGCACAATCGCAAAAACCAACAAATAAAGCTCTTGTTTACTTATATAAGCAATAGTACCAAGACCCATCCCAAGAGCAAGACTCCCTGTATCTCCCATAAAAACCTGAGCTGGCTTTTTATTGAAAATTAAAAATGCTATTAATGCTGCAATTATAATCAAGGTTAAATCGAATAAATAAAAATAGTTTTCTAAGTAAAATACTCCAGCAAATCCAATAAAGGCAAGTATTGAAAGGGTTGTAGCAAGCCCATCTAAACCATCGCTAATATTAATTGCATTAGAAGTACCTGCAATCACACAAAACGCCCAAATGAATTCAAAAATAACAAGTATAAAATTAAATTGCTCTGGAATAAAACTACTTTCAACAAAAAGGTATCTCTGTGAAGCAAAGACAATTACTGAGCTTAATATGAACTGGAAAATTAGTTTTTGTTTTGAATCTAAACCTTTATAGTTTGATTTTAAAATTTTTAGTGAATCATCAACTCCACCAATAATACTTCCAACTAAAAAAGCTAGTAACACAAGAAAAACACTTTGACTGTCTACTTGCCAACCTTTATATATGCCAAAAATATAAATTGGTATTAAAAAAATCCATGCACCCATTGTTGGTGTTCCGGCTTTCTCTTGTATATGGCTTTGAGGACCTTGCTCGCGAAAAGCCTGGTAACCCTTTAAACTTCTAAGTAAGTTAATTATTGGTTTTGCAATAACAAGACCTAAAATGAAACTTAAGCACGGTAAAATATAAATCATCATAAATTGAAATTAGACTCCAGGGACTACGAAAAAAGAGCTGATAATTACGATTACTCTTGGTACAACGTACTGAAGAACAACAAAAGCTAAGATTACCGAAAAATCAAAACCACCCACTGGAGGTATTAAACCCCTAAAAATTCTAGTGTAAGGAAAAACTATTTTATCTATTGTTCTATAAAATTTTGTAATAGTAAACTGCGGGAACCAAGAGCCTATTACCCAAATAAGCATAATATAGCTATAAATTTCAACAGCCTGTAAGAGTAAGTTTCTAAGCAATATTGCCATCTATATAATATAGCATTGCTTTAGCTGCCTTAAAAGTTCCAATTTTCATCTAAGACTATTAAAATGGGGTTAGGAGTTTGATAAAGTTTATATTTAAGCATTAATTTGTCTAAGCTACCTAAAACATGTGGAATAAAAATTAAGTTGAATCAGGAATTAACAACAATTACAAAAGAGGGTTTAAGACAAGAATTAGAGACTTGCCTTAATAAATTTAACCGTAGTGAAAATTCAAGAGCTATTATCCTTAAAGCTTTTGAATTTGCTTTTGATCACCATGGCGAACAAAAAAGAAAGAGTGGTGATCCTTATATTGTTCATCCAGTAGCTGTAGCCCAAAGTTTAATTGAACTAAACTGTGATGATGAAACAATTTGTGCTGGGATTCTTCATGATGTGCTTGAAGATACTGATGTTAGTCTTGATGATTTAGCCAAGGTTTTTGGCAAAGAAATCACATCACTTGTAGACGGAGTTACAAAGCTTGGTAAATTAAATTTTAAATCTTCAGAACAGGAACAGGCAAACAATTTCAGGAAGATGCTTCTTGCAATTGCCAAAGACATGAGGGTTGTTTTAGTAAAGCTTGCCGACAGGCTCAACAATATGCAAACTCTGGATCATCTTCCAGAAGAAAAACAAAAACGAATTGCACAAGAGACTCTTGATATATTTGCTCCACTTGCTAATAGATTTGGTTTAAACACAATCAAAATTGAGCTTGAAGACCTTTGCTTAAAATATTTACACCCAATAGGTTACAGAAAAGTAAATGAGATCATTAAATCGAAAAAAAGTGAAAGAGAAGCACAAGTAAAAATAGTAAAAGAAAGAATCCGAGAAATTTTAATCCAAAATGATATCGAAGCAGAAATTCAGGGTAGAGCAAAACATTTTTACAGCATTTTCATGAAATTAAAAAGAGGTGCTAACGCAGTTATTGACATGGGTCAAGAACATGAGATTTACGATCTTCTCGGCATTAGAATTTTAGTTAAAGATGTTAAAGATTGCTACGCAGCACTTGGTGTAGTTCATGAAAACTTCAGACCCATGCCCGGTAGATTTAAAGATTATATAGCAGTACCTAAAAGTAATTTTTATCAATCATTACATACCACAGTTGTAACTCCCTACGGAAAACCGCTTGAAGTTCAAATCCGCACGCACGCAATGCATGAAATTGCCGAGAATGGTATTGCAGCACACTGGCAATACAAAGAATCTGGTACTTCCTCTAAAGCTGATAGCAAAGAGGTAGAGGAATTAACATGGGTTAAACAATTAATCTCATGGCAAACAGACGTTCAAGATGCCGAAGAATATGTAGACACAGTAAAAAAAGATATTTTAAGTCAAGAAGTTTACATACTTACTCCAAAAGGTGATGTTTACACTCTTCCAATAGGCTCCACTCCAATAGACTTCGCTTATAGAGTCCATTCCAAGATTGGTGATACTTGTACAGGGGCAAAAGTAAATGACAAGATAGTCCCGATTAATTACAAACTTCGCAACGGTGATTTAATAGAAATTATCACAAGTAAAAATGCTCACCCAAATTTAAGCTGGTTAAATTTCGTAAAAACCAATCAGGCAAAGCATAAAATAAAATCTTGGTATAAAAAACAAAACAAGGATAGGCATTTAGTTTTAGGTAAAGAAGTACTTGAAGATGAAATTGGTAAAGATGGCTTCGATCAATTTATCAAATCACCAGAGCTAGAAGCTGTTTCACAAAAACTAAATTACAAAACTACTGAAGATTTGATCGCAAGTATCGGATCTGGAGACACAAATGTAGCGCAAGTTATTGGTAAATTATCTGGAACTAAATATGGTAAAGAACAAAAAGAACAGATTCCAAAATTAGATCAATTCAAAACCAAAAAAGCTCCTGTCAAAGGCAATGAAGCAGAGATTCCTGAGCTAGATGGGTTACTTTATAACATCGCAAAATGTTGCATGCCAGTTCCAGGAGAAGCTGTGATCGGAGTAGTCTCTAAAGGTAAAGGTATTACTATACATCGAAGCTCATGTAATAACTTAGATCAAGTTGAGGAAGATAGGAGAATGGTTCTTAATTGGCAAAGTAAAAACAATAAAACCTACCCTGCTACACTCACAATCGAGGTTGTGGACAGAGTTGGTGTGGTCAAAGATATCCTTACAAAAACAGCAGATGCTGGTATTAATGTCATAGATTTTAAAGTTAAATCCAGACCAGTAGACAATGTTGCGATACTTAAAATGATTATGCAAGTGACCGGAAGCGATGAACTCAAAGACATTCAAACTTCTATAAAGAACATGACTGACGTGCTTAGAGCTACGAGAACTTAAGATAATTTAATTCAGTCTTACTTATTTCAAATATTAAATTTTAGAGTATTCTCTTAAACTATGTTGTAGTATTTTAAGCTGGAATGGGTGGAACTTTAAATACAAATCCTAGAAAGCTTTTGCTTGTTACGGATGCCTGGGGTAATCAAGTAAACGGGGTACATCGTACTTGGAAAGAAACCATTAGAACTCTTCGGGAATCTGGAGATGAGGTTGAAGTAATTCACCCTGGATTATTTAAAAAATTACCTTTCTCTTTCTATCATGACATTGATTTAGTAAGACCATCAAGGGAAATCTTTAGAGCACTTGATCACACATTTAAAAACTTTGAACCAAATTCTGTTCATATTGCAACTCCTGAAGGTCCACTAGGATTAATATCAAAAGCATTTTTTACAAAAAAAGGAATAGAATACACGACCTCGTACCATACAGATATTCCTATGTTCTTGGAACAAAGACCTTGGCTATCATTATTAAAAAGAGCATCAGAAACTTTTGAACGGATTATCCACAAAGGCTCTCAGGCAGTTTTAGCTCCAACAAAATGTTGTAGATGAGTTAAAAGAAAAAGGAATTGATAATGTAGTCCTTTGGAATAGAGGAGTTAACTTAAATGATTTTCAAATAGCTGACAAGAACGCCAAGGAACTTTTAAGAGAAGACTTAGGTCTCAAAATCGACAAAGGTCCTTTTTGGCTCAATGTTGGCAGAGTATCCTTAGAAAAAAAACTTGAAAAATTCCTTGATCTTAAATTACCTGGAACAAAAATTATTGTAGGTGATGGTCCAGACAAAGCTCAGCTTGAAAAAAAATATAAGAAAGAAATAAATAGCGGCGAGATAATCTTTGCTGGAATGAAAAAGGATGATGATTTAAAAAAATGGTATGCCGCCTCAGACATATTTGTTTTCCCTAGTGACTTTGATACTTTTGGCTTAGTAAACATCGAAGCACTAGCCTCTGGATTACCAGTAGCGGCATTTCCGGTAAAGGGACCAAAAGATATTTTTGCTATTAAACAAAAAACTCAGGTTGGTTTTTTAAATAATCACCTACAGGCAGCTTGCCTTGAAGCACTTAACGCGCTTAAGAAAGGTGAGTTGAAGCCAGAAGACTGTAGAGCTTTTGTTGAGGAAAATTACACTTGGGAAAAAGCAACTCAGATTCTTAAAGATAATTTAGTAGACCTCAAAATTGACATGGAAGCTAGAATAAAGAATTCTCCAGAGGTTCATTCTTATATTGAAATTAAACACCCTGATGATTGTCTAAAAACACGCTTAATTACTTTTAGTGATATTCACATCTCGACTTTCTCTCATGATCTACCTTTCCCAGATCACTCAAATAAGTTTATTAGCCAACTTAAAAAAATCAATCAAACTGTAAAAAATTCTGATTCTAAAAATCGTCACGATGTTTTGGCTTTGAATGGGGATATTTTTGACCTTTCAGAATCATACGTTTGGGAGTACGGTAAATTGCCTACAACTAAAAAAGGTAAAATCAAAAACTCAAATTTAGTAATTGAACTTTTTGATAAAATGACTAAAAATCAAAAACCATTTTTCAAAGAACTAAGAAATTTCTTAAAAAATTCACAAAACTCTGAAATTGTCTTACTCCCAGGTAATCATGACCATTTACTAAAAATCTGCCCTGAAATACGGGAAATGTTTTTAAGTCTCATCTCTCAAGATGAATCTGTAAGAAGTAGGGTTAGATTTTCTGATGAACTAAAAGTCCCTAGCCTTGCTTTAAAACTAGAGCATGGACACCGCTTGGATAGATTTGACTATTCGAAAAATGGTGAGGTTAATTGGGGTGATTATTTATCACTAGTTAAAGTTAATATCATAAAGAATATCGTAGATAGGCTTGGTAAATTAAAAACGGATAACACTAAAAAGAATTCTTTACTAAATAAATATATTAATAGAGTTATGAAAGTTGAATACATTAGAGATGCGAAACTCTTCCCAATCTACCTTGAAAAAATTGCTCAAAAAGCCAAAGAAAAGCAAGGTGAATTAGGTAAAGATATACATGACTCAATCATGAAGTCAAGTGAAGATATGGTAAGTTACTTAAGACAAACTCCGTTTCTTACTGATGCTGAGGCACTTATTCCAAATACAGTTCTAAAGAATAAAGTCTTCAGGAAATTTTTTATGTCAATTGTAAATAATATTTATAAAGAACAAACTCATAAAAACTCGATTCAATTAGATGAGGTTGTTAGAAATTATCAAAATGACCCCTCTACCGTTTGCATGAGCATGGGGCATACTCATGAATCTGGTCAAGATGACAAGCTCGTAAACGGCAAACAAAGAGTAGTCTCTGTTAATTCAGGGACTTATATTCCGGTCAAGCTTGGGACAGTTTCTAAAAAAGGTGTTGTTGATTTTAAAAGAACTATCATGCCAAAAGGCGGTGTGATCTTTAGTGCAAGATTTGACCCAAGCAACCCTAAACAATCAGTTAGCATCCATGAGATTGGTGGAGCAGACAGTGAATACAATTTTTATAAAGTTGCCGCTTAAGAATGTTAATATTAAGCCATGCAAAGATCCCAAAACAGAAAAGAAGACCAATTAAGAAACTATAGTTTTGAAAGAAATTTTATAAAGACCTCTGAAGGATCTGTTCTTGTGAGTTGCGGTGACACAAAAGTTATTGTGACAGCTAAAATCGAAACAAATTTACCGCCATTCCTCAGAGAGTCTGATGAGCTCCAAGGATGGATTACAGCTGAATATTCAATGCTACCTGGCTCTAGCAAAGATCGCATTCAAAGAGAGCGCAACAAATACAATGCACGCTCACTTGAAATCCAAAGGCTTATTGGTAGATCACTTAGAGCGATGATTGACTTGAAAAAATTGCCTGGAATAACAATTCATATTGATGCTGATGTAATTCAAGCAGATGGCGGAACTCGCACTGCAAGTATTACGGGAGCATACGTAGCAGTCTTCGATGCTCTTAGATATCTGCAAACAAATATTATTAAAATTAGAACTCCTCGTAATATGAAGGCTCTAGAAAACGATAAAAACACAGAAATAATTTCCAATAACGGTCGTGAAGTAGAATTAAAATTATTTAGAAATGAATTACCAATCACAAATCAAATTGCTGCAATTTCAGTTGGTATTAAAGATGGTCAGGCTCTTTTAGACTTAGATTACCCTGAAGATAGTACTGCTCAGGCTGATGGGAATTTTATTTTAACTTGCTCTGGAGATATTGTTGAGATACAAACGACAGCTGAAGATGGAGTGATTACACAAGCTGATTTTGAGACGATGTTCAAGCTTGCTCAAAAAGGTGTTAAAGATTTGTGTGCATTACAGAATCAGGCTTTAGGGCTAATTGCTGTTTAAAATCAGACTCTTAACCTCCTCTTAAAAGAATTTACAAACACTAACGTTAAGATCCGGTTAAATTTGATATTGATATCAAATTTCTAAAAAAAGTTTAATCTAAAATCTAACCAAAAATATCAACAAATTGATCTTGCAAACCTTATATATTCACAAGCAAGGAACCCAGTAAAAAGGGAAAAACAAAGGCTCTCACAGTCTAATAGATTTTTCAAAGTTGTTATAGACAACTCACAGGATCCTATTGCCTAAAAAGGAAAAAAGATGTCAACTGCTCAACAATACAAACTAAGCACAGAAGAAAAAATGAGAATGGCTGCAAGAATCAACTATTTCAGAACTATGCCAGCTCAAGTTCTTAAGTCATCTGCAAACCTAAACGGAATGAGAACCTCAATCAACGATTTTTCAAACCACGAAATTAAATCAACTCTAGTAAATGGTAGAGTTATGCTTTTAAACGTTAACTAAATCCATCCTTATTCAACCAATATTTTCATTAAAGCTAAAATCCTAATAAAGTGAATTTCAAGCTAATTATTCACTACAGGGTACCCTTTTGCTAAGACACGATGAGAAGCTTGTCTTCGAAGAGTGTTGTGCTCAAGGGAGTGAATAATTAGGTGAAATTCACCAATGTTCTGTTTTACAATAAAAGGGAAATGATAAATGAACAAATTAAAACCAAAGATGGTTCAATTAGCTTTTTTAATAAACAATATCAAGAAGCCTATCATTCTTACCATGGCGCTTACACTGAAGCTTTAGAGAAACATGTTCAAGCATGTGAAATACCAAGCTTAAGTAAAAACACCCAAAAACTAGAAATTTTAGATCTTTGTTTTGGGCTTGGCTATAACAGTCTTGTTTGTATAAAAGAAGCTAGAAAAGTTAATCCAAATGTAGAGATTAAAATAGATGCACTTGAAAATGACCCTGAGGTTTTTTCTATGATGAAAGAATGCCATGATCTTAACAGCATAAAACTTCTCGAAAATATTTGCATATTTCATATTGGTGACGCCAGAGTAAAAATCCTAGAGCTCAAAAATAATTCTTTTGATGCGATTTTCTTTGACCCTTTTAGTCCTAAAGTTTGCCCTGAATTATGGCACGAGGATTTCATAAAAGATGTAGTCTCTAAAGCAAAACAAGGTGCTTATATTTCAACTTATAGTTCTTCAAGAGTGGCAAAAGATGGCTTCTTAAAAGCTGGATGTGAAATTCTTGAAGGACCCAAATGTGGTCGTAAAACTGGCGGTGTACTTGCTCGAAAAATTTGATGGTAGTCATTAACTGTCAATTGCGAGGCTGCATCGCAGCCGTGACAATCTCATTGGAAGTCACTAAAAGCAATCTCCGTCATTGTAAGGATTCCAGAGGTCGTGAGAATCTATAGTTAATAAAATTTATCCCTTGCCCCCCTGTGAGGTACGAAGTACAGAGTTACTGGTATACAGCGTTAGGAAAATGCATAGCATTTTTAGCGGAATAATTTACTAAGCCTGACGTAACAATCCAGGTTTCTATAAAACAGGGGGTATTCTGGATCGCCACGCCATCAAAGATGGCTCGCGATTGGCAGCTCAGATCTCAACTTAAGTACTAGAAATGATAAAATATAAACTAATGGATCAAGCGATGACATACTCAGAAGAAAAATTTAAGCAGGGCACAAGTTACCTTATGCCATTTGAAAAAATGCATGGTCTTGGTAATGATTTCGTTGTCATCAATAACATGCATCTGCCAGAAGATTCTAATCAAGGATATGAGCAGGAATTATGTAAAAAAATCTGTAATCGCAATAAGGGAATTGGCGCTGACGGAATTATAATTATCGACCAAGTTAAAAATTCAACAGATGCAATTCGTTCATGGAGATATTACAACTCTGATGGCTCGATTGCTGAGATGTGCGGTAACGGGATAAGATGCGCTGCAAAATACATCTATGAACATGGTTTAAGTGGAGAAGAAACAAGTTTTAAAATTGAGACTTTAGCTGGTGATATTGGCATTGAGATGCAAGATGACGAGATGGTTAAAGTAGACATGGGAGCACCAAAAGAAATTAAAAACAACTTAAATCTAAGTATGAATAATTTTCCATTTAGCTATGAATATGTCTCTATGGGCAATCCACATGCAATAGGATTTTTTGATAATATCGAAAGAGTTAAACATCATGGTCCTGCAATTGAAAAGCACAGCGCATTTCCAAATAAAACCAATGTTGAATTTGCAAAAATCATATCAGAGACAGAGATTGATCTTATTGTCTGGGAAAGAGGCTGTGGTTTCACAGAAGCTTGTGGTACAGGAGCATGCGCAACTGCTGTTGCTGCAATTGAAAAGGGCTTTTCAAAAAAAGATACTGACATTAAAGTAAATCTTCCTGGGGGTACTTTAATTATTAGATGGGATAGCATTACCGGCAGTATTTTTATGACGGGTAAAGCTGAAATGACCTTTATCGGTTACTATAATAATTAGTGGCAATACTCAAAAAACTACTTTTTTTTCTAATACTTATCTCATTCTCTGCAACGGGAGTAATGTATCTTCTTGAACCAATAGGCAAACTTGAAGATAAACTTGTTGTTTATAATAATCACATAATCTCAAGTGAAGAAATCAAAAAAATCATACTAGAGAATTTTGAAGATAAACAAGCATTTATAAAGTATAATTCACTAAAAATGAGTAGACTTCTAGAAGCTCATCCTCTTGTTTTAGATGCTCAAGTTAGAACAAGAATTTTTCCAAACAAAAGTTTTAATATCATTATTAACGAAGAAAAGCCTTGGGCTTTATTTAGAAATAAAATCTATACACAAGATTTTCGAATGATTAAAGACTACGAATTTAGTAAACAAGGTAAGGATTTTGACTCCGTTCTTGAATTACATAACTCTATTTTAAAAAACGAAAGTAAAGTAATTCAAATCAAAGCTAATAAAGAGCTTAATTCAAAAGATTTTAAGATACTCAAGAGAATCACAGATGCGACTAATGAAAGACTTAGAATAATACAGGATAAAGAAATCTATTCTGTTGAATTAATTGATGATGACCTTGCTTTAAAAAATGAGCACTTGACTCTTATTTTCGGAAATTACAAGAAGAAAATAAAAAGTAAAATACAGAAATTAGATCATCTTCTTGCAATCATAAAGGAACACCATGATGAAATTGAGTATGTAGATTTATCTTTAGATACAGAAGAAGCAATTATAGGAAAAAGAGATGAGCAAAAAAATTAAGGTAATCGTGGCTGGGGCACTTGGCAAAATGGGCGCAATGGCAATTGAAACTTTTCTTAATAACAAAGATAAGTTCGAATTAAAAGCTGGTGTAGTTCGAAATCTCAAAGAGATTGATAACAAGAGCCTTAAATACTACGAAGATCGTGGTGTAACGCTTACAGACAATATTGAGACTGAATTTCACAAAGGTGATATTGATGTTTTAGTAGAACTTACCACTCCAGATAGTGTTTTTAAGAATTCCAAATTAGCACTTGATAATGGTATAAGACCTGTAATTGGTGCAACTGGACTCAGCGACGAAGACATACTTGAACTTAGCAAAAAAAGTCTTAAAGCAAATACTGGAGCTATAATTGCCCCTAATTTTGCAATTGGAGCAATACTCATGATGAAGTTTGCAGCTGAGGCTGTCAAATACATGGATCGTTACGAAATTATTGAAAGACACCATGAAGCTAAACTAGACTCACCATCTGGAACAGCGATCAAAACTGCCAAATTAATGAGTGATGCAAAAGTGAAAGCTAATCAAAGTACCTTTAAAGACCAAAAAGCACGCGGAGAACTATACTACGATATTCCTATTCATAGCTTAAGACTACAGGGTTATGTTGCAAGCCAAGAAGTTGTGTTTGGTGGTCTTGGTCAAACCTTAACCTTAAAACATGACACAATCGATAGATCAAGCTTTATGCCAGGTATTTTGCTTGCTTCAGAGAAAGTAATGAATCTAGATAGACTAATCTACGGTCTAGAAAACATCATTTAGCCTAGGGGCCATTATCACAATTTTATCCAGGTTTAAATTATCAAACCGATATGAAAAACTAAAAACTTTTTATAGGTAAAAGTTTTTCATAGACATTAGACATCTTGCGAAACATCGTTTCGCAGTAGATGTCGCCCGAAAAAAGGTCGCAACGACGCCACTCGGCGGAAGTTGCGCTAAGGATAATTCCGACTTTCACAAAAGGTCTATTGTTTGATAAAAAAACCATCTTGAATGGTTTAATGATTTTGCTGATACTCTGCTCCGCGAATAATATTACTTTTGGTGTTACTGATTCACCAAAATTTCGAGCTGAATTTATTCAACTCGAAGTTACTCAAGGAAGTAATCTTGATTTTTTTATTAACAAGAATGATTTAAATCAGGATCTCAGCAAGCATAGGACTTTTTGAAAACTCAATTTTCAATGGAAGTATTCAGTATAAGAGGAGTGCACAAAACGGTTATATCCTTAGTTCAGATGCTAATAGCAATACTTCTTGGCAAGCAGCAAGTAGTGGAGATACAGAGTGGACGAATATTGGGTCATTAGTAAGCAAGCATTAGAATCAAAATAATCCCTTAAAAATAGTTAATTACTTCACTAATCTTAATGTGGAAAGAAATAATAGGAGCCTATTTTAATTGAACCCTGACCAAAGACAAATTATAGCGTTTAGTTTTTTACTATTTATTGTAGTAACTGCCTATTGCATTAATAAATTTGTTTTACATGAAGCTGTATATGCTCAGCTCCTCTAAGAATTAGTTATTTCCAAGTAAATTTGTAAGCTTAATAAATTCTTCTTCAAAGTTACGTATCCAATCACGAGCCCATATTTTATGTGTATTCCAGCCAAGAGAAGTCAAAACTTGCTTTCTGAGCCTCTCACGATCACGACAGGTTTTAGCATTACGATAAATTTTTCCATCAGTCTCGATCGCTAAAATATAATTATCTGGATTTTTACGTGAACGTACCGCAATATCTATCTTATAATCAGAAGCTCCCAAGAATCTTTCTACAACATAACCCTGAGCTTCAAGACTTCTTGCAATAGACTCTTCAATACCAAAATAATCTTTATTAATATATGGATTTATATTTGATTGCCCTAGTAGTAGCAATTGTGACTCTGTAACCAGGTCAGTTACTTCGTTTGTCTTATCATCTTTGGCAAGCACACCACTACAAGTCTCAGCAAAAGCTAGATATTTCTTAAGTAAAGTAGCTCCTTGGGCGCTTGTTCTACTTAAATCAATATCAACAGAACTAATCGAACTAAAAACTTTTAATTTATTTCGAGCACGAGTAACTGCTACATTAAGCCTTCTATGTCCACCTTCACGATTTAGGGGACCAAAATTATGTGACAAAGAACCTTTCTTATCTCTTGCATAGCCAATACTAAAGAAGATCACATCTCTCTCATCACCCTGTACATTTTCTAGGTTTTTTATAAACAAGGAATCTGTTTTTTCTTCGTCCATATGATTTTGCATTTTTTCTTGCAAAGTCATATCTGCTCTCATTACTTTTCCAAGCTCTCTTTCTATCGCGAATTGCTGAGCTTCAGAAAAAGCAATTACACCAAGTGATACATCTTGGTTTTTTGAGTAGTGCTCTAAAATAGCTTCAGCCACTCTTTGAGCTTCTTTTCGATTAAACCTAGAACCCTTCTCATAATAACCTTGTTCTATTAACTCAAAATCAACGCCAAAATCATCTGATTTTGCAATAGGCGAAGGGAAGGTAATTAATTGATTGTCATAGATATAGTAATTTGAAAACTTTATCAAATCCTCATGACGACTACGATAGTGCCAGTTTAGGGTTTTAGAATCCAAGAACACGGCACATTCATCAAGAACACTCTCAAAACTTGAATTTTCATAATCATCATCTTCATTAATATAATTAAAGAAATTAGTTGGCGGTAATTGATTAGAGTCTCCAGCTAAAATTAGCTGATTTGCTCTATAGATAGAACAAATCGCATCTTCAGTACGAATCTGAGAAGCTTCATCAAAAATTACTAAATCAAATTCAACTCTTGCATTATCAGACTCAATAAGTTGACTGACAGAAAGTGGGCTCATCATCCAACAAGGCTTCGCCGTTTGCAGAAGATCTGGGATTTCTTTTATCAAAACACGCATTGGTTTATGTTTTTTCTTTTTATTAATCTCATGATTTAGAACTTGCATATCAGCTTTTGCAATTGGGTTTGCTGCATATTCAATCCAATTAAGCCCAAGTTTTTTAGCTATTTTATGTTTGTTTTTTTCAACAAGAACAATATCTATGTTGTTAAATTTTTCAATTAAAACCTCTTGGCTTTTGCCTGAGAATTTTCGCATTACAGGATTTTCAATTTCAATTTTATCAACCCAAGATTGATAAAGTTTTTTATGGAAAATTGACTTGATCTGCGCAGCATCAATTTTTTTGAATTTTGCTTCAATTAATGAGCTTAAAAACTGACCCAAGCCAAGCTCTCTTGCTTGCGCTTGTAGAGTTTTAAACTCAATCCAATCCTCAATATCAGTAATATTTACAATCAAATCTTCTAAATGATTACTTAAATCATTAAAACTCATTGTTTCAATATCACAATTTGGTTTAGGAAAAATACTTGTATAGAAATCAAGGTGGAATTTCACAAGCTCATAAGCTTTTAAAAGCTCTTTAGTTTGCTTTTCAAAAGAAACAAAATCCTCATCAGCAGCTTCATCTGAAACTAAATTAAGCAAAGGTTCAGGCAAAGTCTGTGAATTAAATTTACCCATTACCTTTTGCACCCATTTAATTGCAGTAATGGTTTCATCCCAATCAGTATCAAAATCTTTATAAAAATCTCCTAGAACGAGCGAAAGCTTTGCTCCATCTCTATTAAGTTCTAAATTCTTACGATCAAGCTCAGCAGCCATCTGCAAATCATTAATAATAGTAGTTAAATCTCTAGATTCATTTAGAAGCGCATGCTTCTTAATCTGAGAAACACTTTGCCAGTAATCTATATTCAAAAACCTAAATATACCAGTAAATTTTTGAGTAAATTTTGTTAGAAGTTCATTATGATCAAGCTCTAAAAAGTTCTCACTATACCTAGAAAGCAAATGTTGTTTATCAACACTATATTCTTCATGTTCGATTTTTGCATGAATAGTCAAAGACTGTACATTCTGTAAAACATTACCATTAAACCAATCTTTCTTAGGGAAAGGTGAGTTAATTGCAAGCTTTGAAGCCTCAGCAAGCCACTTAAACTCAGATAGATTATTTGTGGTTCTTGAAAAATACTTTTGAGATAAAGGGTTCGCGTATCCAGCAAGCTTAGTCAGGATCGATTTAAATTCAATTAGATTTGATTTAATTGAATTCTCTAACTCAAAGCTAAGATTAGCGACATTAGCATTTCTCCACAGGAAAGAATCATAGCCAGTTATAATTTTTTCTTGCGCTGCTAATAGCTTAAAGAAATAATCAAACTCAGAAAGTTTTTCTAAATTTATTTTTTCTATATTACCTATCGTAAAGTCAATTTTTGAATTAGCATACTCTAAATTGAGTCTTGCAAGCTCTCCATAAAGCTCATACAGACTCATATTAATCGGCTTTCTAATTCTATGAAGCTCATCTATAGTTCTTAGAATCTCAGCTTTTACCTTATTAATATCATCAATAAATTCTTCACGTGAATTTTCCATCGTAAGATTTTTAATCTCTTCCAAAGAAGTTCTGAGCGAATCAATGACATCAGATTTTTTCTTTTGTGAATTATGCAATTCCAGGCAATATTTATCTAAGTTACTTGCTTTGAGCCTATTTATAACAACCTCAAGCGCTGCTTTTTTCTCACTCACAAAAAGAACTTTTTTATTTTGAGCTAAAGACTCAGCAATAATATTTGCGATAGTTTGTGATTTACCAGTTCCTGGTGGCCCCTGTATAACAAAACTAGCACCAGCTTTTGCAGCATAGATAGCTTCTTCTTGACTGCTATCAGCGTCAAGGATTTGATTTGATTGATGCGGATCAAGTTTTATATCAATCTCATTTGCCTTGACTAAGTATTTAAGATCAATATTTCTAGCTAGTTCTCTCTCATTTAGAATTTCACCTGAAATTTGTCTAATCACATGATGATTAATGATTTTCTCTTCATTTACTTCAAGGTCTTTGTACAAAGAAAGTTTTGCAAAAGAAAAAAGACTGATTGCAGACTCATCTATAATCTGCCATTTTTTGTGATCCTTAGAAACAAAAGCTCTAATTTTTTCTATGAGTATTTGAAATTCTTCAAGATCGTCACAGTTATTAAGTTCATCTTCGAATTGGTATAAATCCAAATCATAGTCACGCGAAAGCTTATATGCAAGTGTTGGGTTAATACGAATTTCATCCTCAATTGCACTCAGCGTAAAGTCTCCATTAAGTCCTTTACGACTAATATGAGCAGGAACTAACAGTAAAGGTGATTTATAAAAACTCTCAGCATCCTCAGTTGAGTTACTATCATTCCAATTCAAAAAATAAAGCGCAAAATAAAGTATGTTAACACCTTGCTCTTGCAAACTTGCTGCTGATCTAAGTTTTAATTTGGCAAGACTTTGATCTAGATTTTTTCTATCTTTGTCTGTTTGCAGTGCATTCTCAAAATCATGATTCTGCAATGTATCAATCACTGGCTCATCAGCAAGTACATCATCAAAGCTCATTCCTGGCTCAAGCTCATCTGGATCAACAGGGATAGATCCAAAATCATCCATACTATAGGCTTGAACTTTTTCAATTAAAGAAAGGTTTTTTGATTCCAAAATTAGTTTTTTGAAAATCTCATCTGAAGGATTTTCAAAACTTACAGTAAGCGTTGGTCTAGGCTTAAAAAACAAAAGCTGATTTCTTTTAGAAAAATCAATAAGACTTTTTTTCCAACGATCAAGCTGTAACTTAACTTTGTCGTTATTTTTATGATCTTTATTGAAATTTAGAAGCTCTATATTGGTGGCCATGTTTTTATGCAGAATTATCCCCAGTACATATAAGACGTAATTTAGCCTCAACTTGTTTCATTAAAAAGCCACCTCACCTAAAATTTCTCTAAGCTTGCAGTGATTGGTGGCTTTTGTCGTGTTGCTCATACCTTGAAGCAAGATTCAGAGTGGTGTAAACCAAAAAAATTCTCTAAATTTTTTTGGTTTGCAATATTGGCTTTGCTCCAAATAAATTTGCCTTGAGTCAAAGCTTGATAGTGGCTTAAATCCTCACTTCCAATTCAACAAAATAACAAAATATTTACAAAAAAGAAGAATATCTATTGCCAAGCCATAACCTAAATGTTAATATAAACTTATAAGCGAACAAATTGTTAAATCTAAAGACAATATTCGCGGTTTAAGGAAATAAATTGATCTCAATACTTAGTATATTTTCGAATATTTTCTCTACTGATAAAGCTGATCGTTTAGTAGCATCAGCAGCTCCTCAACTTACTAGAGGAAGAGATTTAGCGATTCATTTACCACCATCTTTAAAACCTAACTAAAAATTGGCTCTTCTGCATTTTTAGTGGATTAAGTAAATACTTTAATCTAATTACTGAATGGGAAATGATTTAACTTGGGCTTAC
>CAIYXB010000059.1 GCA_903930015.1 uncultured bacterium
TATTTAGTTTTTCAAGTCCTGCAAAAGCTGCAGGGCTAAACAATGATTCAACTTCAGGCAGAGCGAGTCTCTCAAAACTTAAATGATCTTCTTGAATTTGAGTCTCGTAGAGATCATTTAACTCTAAAAAAGATGTAATTAATTCTGAAATATTCGCTGCAGATTTTTCTGTTATAAGATTATCAACATCATCCGGAAGCTCATTAATTTTCATTCTGCCTTCAAAAAGATTTTTTTGAATCTGATTTGCAAGAGACTGAACGCTTTGAGCTTGTGCATAATTTTTTTTTCAACTTGCGCTGGATCAAAATTTATAATCTTATCTATGGAACTAACTACTTTTAAAAGAGATGCTTTAACCCCGTCAAAAACTTCCAGCATTTTTTTACTATCAGTAACTAAATTTACTTGATCTAAAACACGCCTGAGCTCATTCACGCGAATCTGTGAATCTTGAAGATTAATAACTATTTGCGAGCCATTAGTCACAATTGAAGATAATAGCGAACGATCAGGAAATTGTCAATACTGTAAAATGACCTAATCAGTGGCTACTTTGAATTAAAAAGCGTGTACTGGGTCTCAAGAACCTTTATAAAAATAGTTTTTATCTCTTCTTGCCATTTTTCAGGATCAATCTCAAGGTTAAGCTTGATTAAATAATCACTTGCAAGATTCCAAACCGATTGCGGACTTGCATCATCTTTATCCATAGCTTTTACTATGTAGTTTGCAAATCTCATCAGAGTATCTAATTTTTGATTATTGAATCTAATCTCTTCAGGATTTTCTTTATTTGCGATCACATCAATAATGTGATCTGGCATCTGCCAGCGCTGAAGCATCTTTGATGAAAGTTCACCAAGATCAAAACCAAAGGAAGCGAGTTCCGCAGTTTTTTCATCCAAACCTTTTTCTAAAAGTTTTTTATACTCCTGGTATCTTTTTTGATCTCTCATAAAAAGAACCATTTCGCCGATATAATAATTCATTCCAGCAAAAAAAGCTGAGCTTGTATCTTTGAATTCAACTAGCTTGGCAAGTTCTATTGCAAGAAAAGCCAATCTCACTGATCGCTTTAGATGAAGTTTTAATTCTTGTTCAGTTCGCTTAAAATATAAATCTACGTACTGTTTTGCATAATTTAATTGAAGTTCGTTATGCACCGCAGTATAACCAATTTGCTGAATAGATTTTTGGATATCCAATTTAGTAATTTTTGGAGTAAGGAAATTACTCATTGTTCTTTTAGTTGCAAGAGTAGCTTTTTTTACTATTGCTTGAGCTAAATTTCTATCTTTCGCCAAGTAAGCTACTAGATCTGACTTAAATGTTTTTACATCACAAGTGAGTCTCATCAAGCTGTAATAAAGGTATTGTTTTAGAGCAAATTCGTCTGTTTTCTCAATCATTTCATCAAGTTTTTTTAGAACCTTAGGTTCTTTCCTAAGGAAACTATCTATATACTTACTTTTTGACTTAAGCTCCTGTTCGATCATATCCTTATAAGTCGTCAAGACCTATGCCAAGCTAAATAGACTAAATAACCCAAGAAATGAGGTTTTTGGGGAGAATTGGCTTAAATTAGGGACTTTATCAAAGAAAAAGCCTGAAATAATAATAAAAATCAAGGCTTGGAGCCATAGCTTAAAGCCTTGATTTTGCTAAAATCTTAGTTCTGCTTGAAGGCTAGTAAAGCTAAATCAAGCAAATTAAAAGAAATAGGTATTAATAGAAATGGCCAAGAAAAAAGACACGGTAGTAGTAACTTTAGAATGCACAGAAGCAAGACAAGCTGGTGTGCCGCCATCTCGCTACACAACTTTTAAAAATAAAAAGAAACATCCTGACAAGATGGAAATGAAAAAATACAACAAGTTTATGCAAAAGCATACTGTTCATAAAGAAATTAAGTAATAGAAATACCACAAGAGCATAGAGAGTGACATACACACCATTCATTCTCGAAGACCTTTACAATAAATTTGAAAATAAATACAAGCATAATTTTAGTTCTGCTTGTATGCCTATACTTTCACTTGAAGATATTTTAGCTGAGGCAGAGTTAAATAAACTCAGCACAGAGTTATTAAAATCAAAACTTGATTACAGTAGTGAGTTTGGCTCTTTAGCTCTTAGGCAAGCTCTTGTAAAAAATTTATATCCTAAGCTTGATGAAAATAATTTTCTTGCAACAACTGGTGCTGCTGAAGCGATATATCTAGTTACGAAAAGCCTTTTTAGTAAAGGTGATCAAATCATAGTACAAAAACCTATTTATCAATCTCTGTTTCAGATTGCACAGGATGCTGGCTGCACAATAATCGAATGGCAAGTAGATCTAAAAAGCAATTCATGGGATATTAATGAACTCAAAAACTTATTAAAATTAAATCCAAGCGTAAAAGCTCTTGTAATAAACAATCCGAGTAATCCGATCGGAACTGCTTTTGAAAAAACTCAGCTTGAAAATATAATCAATAGTCTTGAAAATCGATTACTAATTAGTGATGAGGTTTTTCAACCCTTAAGCTTAAATGCTTGTCCTAGTGTCTGTTCTTTATACAAAAATGCTGTGAGCATTTGCGATCTTAGTAAAAGTTTTTCATTGCCAGGTTTAAGGCTTGGGTGGATTGCATGCACGGACAAAAATCTACTTGATAAATTCTCAGCTCTAAAAAATTATCTTTCACTTCGAACAAATACTCTCTCTGAGATCATTACCTCTTACGTATTAGATTCTTGCGACAAAATCCTAGAAAAAAATAAAAACATTCTTCGCCAAAACATCAATAAATTATTTTCTACAAACAAAGATGATTTATTTTTTAAACTCAATATCAAAAAAGAGCAGATATCTGGTCTTTGCATTTTCCCTAAATTAAAAGAGGGATACCTTGAGCTAAATACCCAAAAACTTATAGAGGATAAATCTATTTTTCTTGCCTTTGGCACTAGCTTTGCTGAAGAATATAGGGATTATTGCCGGATTGGGCTTGGAATTATGCCAGATTTTGCGATGTTGTAAAATTATATTTAATGCAAAAAATGAAAGCAAAAAACGAAAGATATTTAGAACACAAATACGGAGAGAATTATAAAATCCTCAATGATATTTTTTTGCATTCTCACTTAGCAAATTTGTCTAAAGAAAAAACTAAACAGCCAATAGTAAATTACATAGTCAGCGATCTTTATAACTATCTTATTAAAGAAGTAATTAATAATGAATTTCCAACAAAACAAGAGACAGTAAGAACACGCATGGCAGCCCTCACCCCAAAAGGTTTTTGGCACGGAACCATTATCGATCCAGAAACTAATTGTGTTGTTGTTGATATCGCACGTGCAGGTACTTTACCTTCAGAAACTTGTTTTAAAATTTTAAATCAAACACTAAATCCTGATCTAGTTCGCCAAGACCATGTTTATATGGCTCGCAAAACAAATGACAAGGGTGAAGTAATCGGTACAGACTGGGCTGGATCTAAGATTGGTGGCGGGATAGAGAAAGCGATTGTAATTATTCCAGACCCAATGGGCGCAACAGGTGGGTCAATATCTTCATGTATTGATCACTACAAAGCAAACGTAGCTGGCACAGAAATTAAATTTGTTTCTATGCATTTAATTACAACACCAGAATATATTCAAAGAATGCAAAAAGACCACCCTGAGCTAATCGTGTATGCGATTAGACTTGATCGCGGTATGAGTTCTGAAGCTGCATTAAAAGAAATACCTGGTACTATCCCAGAAGAAGAATCTGGCTTAAACGAAACTCAATACATAGTTCCTGGAGCAGGCGGGCTTGGGGAAGTTATGAATAATAGTTATTGTTAGATACCGTTACGCTGAGTTTCTTTACGTAAAGAACGACAAGTTATTTCAATAGACATAAACAACTGATTGTCTCTGACTGCCATTTGGTAGGGGCTAAGATCTTCACCTTTTTTTGATGGTAGATCATATTGCATTGTAAAACTCGGCAAATGATCTTTGACAAAGGCTTCTAATTGCTCAGAAAAATTTTTTAAACTGCGTCCGCCACCATTAAGCATTTGCTTGCCATTATATATTCAGGCTTCCTTACATAAATCATTCAACTGAGTATAGAGAGTATTTTTATCTTCTATACTATTAAGATCTTGAAGCTTAGCAATAAAATATTGCTCTTTTTCATTTTGAGATGCTCTAATCTGCTCTCTTGCTTCTGCTTTTTTTGCTAGAGATTCAGCTACCTGACGTAAATCTTTTTTGGGCGCTGGTGACTCGCAACCCGCATTCATCAATAATGCTGAGGAAAGAAACGCAGCAGAAGCAAAGCCTTTCCCTAATTGCGAAATCTTGTCGGGAACAATATTCATTTGTTAGTTATTTAACAACACGAACTGTTAATCTATATACCAAATCAGTATCATGCCCAGCTATAGTAGAATAACTACTACCATAGGATCCTCCTGCCTCGCTCGCGGGTAACTGTCTTGGAGAGTTATTATCCACTTTAATTTCTACTGTATGTGCATTTTCCAAAGCGCTATTATAGTCTTTAACCTGTTGCCTAGTAGGAGCTGCTCCATTGTCTAAATCAAGTAATACTTTGTTTGCAGAGTTATTAGTAGTACTTGGACTTACCGCAGCAGACATTTGTCTTTGAGCTGTTCTTAACCTTTCACCTGTCTGAGCTAAAGAAGCATAAATTTTTTCATTATGAGGTCTTCTTGCTTCTGCTTCTTCTTGCTTTGCTGCAATTGCTTTGTCTCTAATTTCTTGTAAGCTTTCTGCTGACCTAGCTCCTTCTGCAATAACTTCATTTAAAACTGGATTATCTAAATCAAGGTCAAACATCTTATCTATTAAAAGTGCATTTACTTGTGAAGGTCTAAAGCCAGTATTATAGTATTCCTCTAAAGATATGTTAAGCGGTATGGCCAAAACTGAAGTTTAATGAGTAAATAAAGGCATGAAAAAAGAACGCCTTGTTAAAAA
>CAIYXB010000060.1 GCA_903930015.1 uncultured bacterium
AACTGGCAGCTACCTTCGTTGAAATATTGCAAAAGCTACAGTTAATAATTTTAAGCTAATTTTTTTATTGTATTTATTTAAAAACCGGTATCTGTAGACACGGTTCGTTTTCGTGTATGTCCTTCTTTTTGTTTCTAGGGAGCACCGACAGGTTTTACCTTTAGCCTAAAATCTAGGATTTTAGGTCGAGGGTTAGCAAAAAAGCTCCGGTGGAACTTTCTTGCGCTTTTGATCAGGGCTGGGGAGTTTTGGGATTGATTTTTAAGAGCAATGAAATTGCGTTACGTATTAGAAGTATAGTGTTAAAGAAAACCCTAAAGTCAAACTTTAGGGTTTGATGAGGAAAATCGGGCTTCACTTATTTTGAAAATTGGATTTTTGAGGCTTAGTGTACAAGAACGAAAACTTTAATTCTCTCAAGCTACCTTAATCGAATTCTATGAGCTTAGTTCTCGTAAAATTTTCCAAATCTCCACCATCGCTAAAGAATCAAGCTTGCAGTAAGCTAGTAAATCCTTCTTGATTTTATTTATTTCTTCTTGGTTCTCTAATGTTCTAAGACCAACGAATGCTCTTGAAGCACTAGCGCCCTCTGATATATCCAAGTCACTGTACCGTAGAGAGGGTACTAGGGCTGGCAAGACTTTCTTTATAGAATAGCTACCTTGCATTTCTGGATGATAATAATCTCTTCTCTGAAAAGGAAACATTAAGTCATAAAAACGATCGAGAATATTTGAAACCTGCTCAGCTGTATCAGGGAAAATAACAGGGAATTTTCTCATTATGCCAGCTTCGAAGCTTTGGTTATAAACCACGATGCTTCCTGTTACAGGTAAATCATTAAGTAGCGACCTTATGAAAGGTTCTCTAGGATCTTGGTTCGGGTCAGCCAAAAACTCTTTATGTATTAGTTCTGCATCCTTGGATTCTAAAATATGCTGTGAATACTGGAAAGGAATTTGCTCAAAGGGTCTAGTACCAGCATCTTGAGGCACCGCATCTTGGTAAGTCTCAAAATCAAGAAAAGCGAGTGGAAATTCTAGCTTAGAGAGTTCTTTGGCTATAGCTTCCCTGTTAATGTGAGTTTTACCCTGTACATAACTCTCTATTTGTTGGATGTGTTTATTACTAAGCTGAGAGAGGACTGATTTGGTTAAAGGGATATCTTCTAGCTTCACGTATCCTTCATTATATAAATCCCAGTCCTTTCCTCGTGCGTTACTTAAACTAAATACAGATGGATCTGGTATATGAGCCCAACAATGAGCTTTGAAGTCACACTCATAGGGTTTTTTACAATGCTCGCCTATGTCTATTATGGGCTCATCTCCTGCTAAAGCTTTATTCATCGCTTTTACTAGATTCGGGACATGCTTCGTTTTGACTAGCATTTCTTTGGTAAACTCTTCTATCTTGAAAAGCTCTTTTAGATTTAGTTTGATGCCATCATAAATATATTCATTGTTAATTGTAACAAGGCAAGCCTTAGTTACTGTGTAGCCTAAGCCCTGTAGGATATAAACCTGAAAAGCTAGATCATCTAAGTAAACATCTTTAGCACCAGTAGAACTTTTGACTTCATATATTTCTACTCCGCCAGGTGCCTGCTTAAAAATATCAACCATTGCAAAACAGCCGTCATAATCAAAAGTAGCTTCATAAATAGTTATACTTGAATCTTCATCCATAAGCTTCTTAGTTTTAGTAATCATGCCTTTAAAATTTTTAGGATCAAATTTTATCTCAACACCATCAGGGAAAAGCTGCTGGGCTAATTTGCCGACTTCTGTACCCTGGCTAAAAATAGCTTGTGTTGCTTCTGTTACTTTTGACTTGAGCTCCGGTTTGTTTTTAAGTAGCCATAAGGCTTTATGGCATTGGAGTCCTTTTAGGTATTGGGATTTGGAGATGGGCATTATTTGTAATTATACGCTTCCTGTATTTATCTACATATTTGACACAATATGTAAATCATAGCTATTATTACTTTACTAATAAAGTTTTATGAGTTCAACTAAAAAACTACCAATAATAGCAACTAATATTCGTAAACATCGAACAGAAAAAGGTATCTCTCAAGACAAATTATCTAAGCTTGCGAATGTCTCCTTCAATACAATAACGAAGATCGAAGCAGGAGATACTCCAAACCCAACAATTGACACCGTCAAAAAAATTGCAGAAGCACTTGAGATGAATATTGATAGCTTAATGAAGGAATAACAATGGCAACAACAAAACCCAAACAAGAGAAAACAGAAAATTTTGAAGCACAGCTTTTTAAGGCAGCAGATAAACTCCGCAAGAACATTGATGCTGCTGAGTATAAGCACATAGTCTCAGGCTTGATCTTCCTTAAATATATTTCTGATTCCTTTGAAGAACATCACCAAGTCTTAACAGAGGGCAAGGGAGAATACGAAGGTGCCAACCCTGAAGACACAGACGAATATAAAGCAAAAAATATTTTCTGGGTGCCACTAAACGCTAGATGGTCATCTATTCATGCACGTTCCAAATTACCAAGTATAGGCAAGGACTTGGATGAAGCAATGGAAGCTATAGAGAAAGAAAATAGTTCATTGAAAGGCATTTTGCCAAAAGTTTATGCAAGACCAAACCTCGACAAAGCCGCTCTAGGAGGTTTAATTGATCTAGTGGGTAATATAGCGATTGGTACTGAAGCTGCCAAGTCAAAAGATATACTAGGCAGAGTTTATGAATACTTCCTGGGTGAATTTGCCAATGCCGAAGGTAAAAAAGGTGGACAATTCTATACACCTAAATCAATAGTCTCGCTTTTGATTAATATGATCGAGCCTTACAAAGGTCGTGTCTACGATCCTTGTTGTGGTTCAGGTGGTATGTTTGTCATGAGTGAACGTTTTATAAAAGAACATCAGGGTAATATCAGTGACATCTCTATTTACGGACAAGAAAGTAACCAGACTACATATCGCCTAAGCCGTATGAACCTGGCTATTAGAGGGATTGATGGTTCTCAGGTGAAGTGGAACAATGAAGGTTCTTTTTTGAAAGACTCTCATCCTGATCTCAAGGCTGATTATATTATCGCCAATCCACCCTTTAATCAGAGTGATTGGGGACAAGAATTATTGCAGAATGATCCGCGTTGGCAGTATGGGCTCCCTCCAGCTAACAGTGCAAACTATGCCTGGATGCAACACATGATCTATCATTTATCTCCAAAAGGTATTATGGGAATAGTCCTTGCAAACGGTTCACTTTCTTCTAACACCTCAGGAGAAGGAGAGATTCGTAAGAATTTAGTGGAAGCTAATCTAGTTGATTGTATAGTAGCTTTACCGAAGCAGCTTTTTTATAATACTGGTATTCCTGCTTGCCTTTGGTTTATATCTCGCAAACGTACTGGCAATGAAGATCGCAAGCGTACAGGTGAGATTTTATTTATAGACGCTGGTGAAATGGGTTATATGGAAGACCGTACTCATAAAGCTTTCACTGATGAGGATATATCTAAGATAGCAAGTACCTATCATGATTGGCGTAGTGCAGATAGTAAGTATGAAGATGTTAAGGGCTATAGTAAATCAGCAAAGATAGAAGAAGTAATAAAGCATAATTACGTGCTTACTCCAGGAAGATATGTTGGTATCCCTGATGAAGTAGATGATGGAATTGTTTTCGAAGATAAGATGGCAGAATTAACTCAAAAGCTCTCTGAGCAAATGAAAGAAGAGAAACGACTTGATGAAGAAATAAAGAAACAATTAGCTAATATAGGGTTCAGTATAGAATGACGAGCAAGTTAGATAATAATTCAAACTCTGACTTAATTCTCTACCAAACAGAAGATGGACAGATACGTATAGATGTTAAGGTTGATGATGAGACTGTATGGCTAACTCAAACTCAAATAGCTGCCTTATTTGAAAGAAGTGTATCAACGATTAATGAACATATTAACAATGTCTATGACGAAGGTGAATTAGACAAAGCCAGTACTTTAAGGAAATTCGGAAATCCCGAATTTGGCATAAACAAACCAACTCATTACTATAACCTTGATGTAATTATATCTGTAGGCTATAGGGTGAAATCACCTAGAGGCACTCAGTTTAGAATTTGGGCAACTAAAACACTAAAAGAATATATTATCAAAGGTTTTGTATTAGATGATGAAAGGTTGAAACAAGGTTCTAAGTTTGGTAAGGATTATTACGATGAATTACTTGAGCGTATTCGTGAGATTCGATCCTCAGAGAGACGCTTTTATCAAAAGATTACAGATATTTATGCACAGTGCAGTATTGATTATGATCCAAATTCAGAAACAACAAAGAATTTTTACGCAAATGTGCAGAATAAATTACACTGGGCTATTACTGGTCATACTGCAGCAGAGTTAATCTCTGAACGAGTGGATGCTAGTAAACCTAATATAGGACTAAGCACCTGGAAGAATTCTCCAGATGGCAAGATCTTAAAATCTGATGTCAGTATAGCCAAAAACTATTTAAGTGAAAAAGAACTTGGTGATCTAAATCTTATAGTTACGATGTTTTTAGATTTTGCAGAATTACAAGCACGCAAACAGATCCCAATGAAAATGCAGGATTGGTCTATAAAGCTTGATGGCTTTTTGCAATTTAACGAGATGGCGGTTTTAAAAGACCTTGGTCGAATCTCTGCAGATATCGCCAAGAAATTAGCTGAAGATGAGTACGAGAAATATCGCATAGTTCAAGACGAGAAATATATTTCCGATTTTGATCGAGCTACAGAGAAGTATTTGAGAGGAGATGAGGAAGGTCTCTAAATGAATATGGATACAACTATTAATCTATGGAATACAATTTTTACAGGACTGGCTTTTGTTAGTGCATCAATAGCAGCTTTCTTCGCCTATAAAATAGGAAGCAAACAAAATGAAATCAATAAACAAGCTCTTGATATTGCAAACTTTGTGGAAATTTTTGTACATCCTCAACAACAGATTATTAAAGATAAAGAGGGTAATGAACAAATTTCATGGAATGTTTTAATTCAGAATGCAAGTTCTTATCCAATTTATATTAATGACTATACTCTTAATGGTGTTAAACATTCTATTGGAAGTACTGCATTGCCAAATAACTCTGGTCAATGGTATGCCATCCCAATACCTAATGATATTCAAGCGAAAGGAGAGCTCTCTTTAATAGTAAGTTTTGAAGATTACCTTGGAAATAAATATCAGTCGGAAAGTTTTGGAGAGTTTAGAAACCACTACTGGAATATTAGGTCTCAAAAGAGGAGAGCATTATAACTGTGTTGAAAGAGAAAACTAAATTTAAAGAGACGGAGATTGGCTTGATTCCTGAGGAGTGGGAAGAGACTTCATTGGGAAATGTCTGCAAAAAGATAGGAGATGGACTTCACGGAACACCACAATATTCAGAGAACGGAGAATACTATTTTATTAATGGAAACAATATTGAAAATGGAAGAATCATTATAAAGCTGGATACTAAAAAAGTCTCTGAACAAGAATTTAAAAAACACAAAAAAGATTTAAATATGAGCACTTTATTTCTTTCAATAAATGGCACTATTGGCAATTTGGCAAAATATAATAATGAAAAATGCATTTTGGGAAAAAGTGCAGCATATTTGAATGTCGGTTCTAATGCAGATAGAGACTATGTTTACTATTTGCTACTAGATAGAAATTTTCAACATGAAATATCTAGGAATGCGAATGGTAGCACAATTAAAAATGTATCTTTAAAACAATTACGAGACTATAGCTTTTATATCCCACCACTCCCAGAACAAAAAGCCATTGCAGCAGTACTGTCAAGCTTAGATGACAAGATCGAGTTACTAAGAGAACAAAACAAAACCCTAGAAGCCATTGCTCAAGCACTTTTCAAAGAATGGTTCATAGATTTTAATTTCCCTGATGATAACGGCAATCTTTATAAAAAATCTGGCGGCAAAATGACAGATAGTGAGCTTGGTGAGATTCCGGAGGAGTGGAGATTTCTAAGATTAGATGAATTAATCGCTTTTAATCCAAGTGAAAAAATCAACTATAGTCAAGAATATTTATTTTATGACATGAAGTGTTTGTCTGGAAATTCAATGTTGATTGATGATGGTATATATCGCAATGTTAAATCAGCTTCTAGTTTTAGGAAGAATGATACGCTAATGGCGAAGATAACTCCTTGTCTTGAAAATGGCAAAACGGGTTTTGTATTAGATTTAAAAGGCCATGATGTCGCAAGGGGTTCGACTGAATTTATAGTAATGAGAGCAGAGAAACAATGTAGTCCGTTCTTTGTTTATAATTTAAGTCGCTACAACGATTTTAGAGATTTTGCAATCAAGTCAATGACTGGGACTTCAGGTAGGCAAAGAGTACAGCTAGATTTATTGAAGGATTACAAAGTAGGTTTTAACAAGGAAGTCATGATTGAATTTGATTTAATAAACCAACCAATATTCAATAAAATTAAAAATAATGATTTTCAAATCAAGGTCTTAACTAAGCTTAGAGATAATTTATTATCAAAGTTAATGAAAGGAGAAATTAGAGTACAAAAAACTTAGTTATGCCACTATTAGAAGAACGAGCTGTAGATATATCTAACTTAGAAAGTGAAATAATTAACTTTGCTGGGAATCTACCGCTTTGGTCTAAATTTCTTGCATCTAAAATACTGAACAGAGATTTAGTTAGTGATGAAGATATAAATTTAGCGTATGATTATTTGCTTGAAGAATATGAACTAAAAGAAACAACTAATATTGAAACAAAAATTGATATTTCTAAGATTAATTTAGCAGAGGATTTAGCTCAAACTAAATTGACTCTATTAAAACTACAGAATATTGAAGGTGTGAATGCTTTAGTTGAAAACCAAATTCTGGAATTTAGTCCTCAAGTCACTCTAATATATGGTGCAAATGGCTCAGGAAAGACAGGCTATGTCCGCTTCCTGAAAAAGGCTTTCTTTTCTCGTAAGGAAGAAGAAGTCTTGCCTAATGTCTATTCACAAGAAGAAAGGAAGCCGATACAGGGTGAGTTTGTTTTTAAAAAGGAAGAAGCAGATCATAAGTTGAATTATCCTAAAGATTCTTCAAGTGGCGAGTTCCGACAATTTTCTGTCTTTGATAACAAGTGTGCTCCAGTTCATTTGAATGAAAAGAATGAATTTGAGTTTAAGCCAGAGGGATTAAGCTTCTTTTCAAGATTAGTAGAGCTTTACAAACAAGTAGAAGGTAAGTTAGATGATGCTATAAAACAAAAGTCAATTAACACTAATTATTCATCAATATTCAATGGTGAATCAAGTATTAAATCATTTATTAAATCATTTATAGATAGCATATCTTCTGAAACAAAGATAACTGATTTAGAAGGACTTGCCAAATATAATGAAACAGAAAAATTACTTAAGGCACAACTAGAACAGAAAAAAGCAGAACTGATGGCTCTGAAAAAAGATAAGGAAATAAAGGATTTAACAGAAATAAAAAATCATTTACTCTCTTTGATAAGTAAGATTGACACTATTAATAATCAGTTATCTAAGGAGAATTTGCAAGAGATAAACAAAAAAATAAGTGATCATAAAACTAAAAAGGAGCAATCAAAAAGTTCTACATTGAATGATCTAACAAATAATAAATTGAAATCTATAGGCTCTGACGAATGGAAAGAATTTATTATTGCTGCGGATAGATTTAAAGAGATGCAGCATGATCAATATCCCTGTGAAGATGACGTTTGCATATATTGCCATCAAGGATTACCAGTTGAGAATCAGAAATTAATTAGCTCATACGATAAATTTTTAAAGAGTGCCAGCGAACAGGAACTCAATGATATAAAGTCAACTATTGATCAAATTAAAAAACAATATCAAGATTTAGACTTTAATATTATTTTAGAAGAGAATATTCTCTATAAATGGCTTAATGAAAACTATAATGAAGAAGTAGAGAAAATTACTAAATATCTCTCTGGTCAAAAAATATTAGCGTTAAGTATTGTTGATAATGTTGATAAGGAAAAAACTGTAGATTATAAAATCAGTCAGTTTGATGTAGCTAGTATTCAGACAATAGTTGAAAATGTCGATAAAAATATTACAGAACTTGAAAACCAGCAACTGCAGCAGGAAATTCAAAGAATTACTTCTCAAATAACAGAACTGGAGCATAAAGAAAAGCTCACTCAACATTTGGTCGGCATAAAAACTTATGTGGAAAATCAAAAATGGTTAAATCTTGCCCAGAGGGCTAAACAGAATGAATTTAAAACAATAAGAATCACTAATAAAGAAAAGGATCTAAGTAAAAAATATTTTAGTGCAGACTTTCTCTTAAATTTCAAAGAAATCTGCAAAGAGCTTGATGGGGATTTTAATCTCGGTATTGATCAAACTGGTTCTTCAGGTATCTCTTTCAGGAAATATAATATTGAGGGTCATAAACCATCTGAGATATTAAGTGAAAGTGAGCAAAAAGTCATAGCTTTGGCTGATTTTATAACTGAAAGTCGTTTATCTTCTAAGAATATGGGTATTCTTTTTGATGATCCAGTCACATCTCTTGATGAAAAAAGAAAAATTAAAATTGCTCAAAAATTAGTAAGTGAATCTCAAAATAAACAAGTAATTGTTTTCACTCATGATCTAACTTTTGTTTATGCTCTCATTGAGTCCTGTAAAGATAATGCATACCAATATCTATGTCATTGGATTGAGCAAGGTGAGAATGGAAGCCCGGGTCATATTGCATTAAATAACGCACCATGTTACGAAAAGGAATACAGAAATGATTCTAAGCCAATGGAGCATTATTCAGCATCCTTGTCTGTCCAGCCTGCAGAAAGAGAGAATGTCATCAAACAAGGATTTTCAGCTCTAAGGACATGCTATGAGGTGTTAGTTATAGATCGTTTATTTAAAAATACTATTCAAAGATGGAACGAAAGAGTGAGTATGGAAGCTTTTTCAAAAGTGAATTTTGAAAAAGCATTACGAGATGAGATTGTCAATGGTTTTACTGAATGTTGCAAATACATGGAAGGACATACTCATAGTGATAAAAAGTCTGCCCTTAAGCCAACAAAAGAAAACTTAAAAGAAGAGATTGATCGTTATAACGAAATAAGAAACAAAATAAAATGACCAAAATCTACGAATCCGATATAGAAAATTTTTGTATAGAGTTACTTGAGTCTCAAGCTTACGACTACCTGTCACCAGAAGAACAAGAGATAGAACGTAGGTCTAATTTATCAGAAGTAGTTCTAGAAGCTAGGTTCAGAGAAGCAGTAGACAGGATCAACCCCAAAGCTTCTCAGGATGCTAAGGATCAGGCTGTTAAACAAGTCTTGAATCTAACTAGCTCAAACTTAGTAGAGAGTAATGAAGTATTTCATGTCATGCTGACTGAGGGAATTAGAGTAGAGACTTATGCTGATGGTGAGGTGAGAGGAGAAGAGATTCTACTGATTGACTACGAAACTCCATCAAACAATAACTTCATTGTTGCTAATCAATTTACCGTAACTCATAACAACACCAACAAAAGACCAGATGTAATTCTGCTTATCAATGGCATGCCTTTAGTTGTTATTGAACTAAAAAATCCTACTGACGAGAAAGCAACTAGTCATAAGGCATACACTCAATTACAAAATTATAAAAATGCTATCCCTAATCTGTTTATCTATAATAGTATCCTTGTAGCTTCTGATGGTTTGGATGCTAAAGCAGGGTCACTTACAGCAGGTTGGAGTCGCTATGCCGCCTGGAAAACGGTAGACGGAGTAAAAGAAGATAGTAAGACGGTTCCTCAGAGTGAAACTCTAATCAAAGGCATGCTTAGACCTGATATCGTGCTTGATCTAATTAAACAGTTTACGGTTTTTGAGAAGACTAAGAAAGAAGATCCTAAAACAGGATTAATCACCATCGAGACAGTTAAAAAAATAGCCTCATATCATCAATATCATGCAGTCAATAAAGCAATAGAATCCACTAAACAAGCGATTTCGGAGTGCGGGAACCGTAAAGCAGGAGTTGTTTGGCATACTCAGGGTTCTGGTAAGTCACTCTCTATGGTTTTTTATGCCGGTAAGGCTGTTCTTGCTCTGGATAACCCGACTATTCTTGTAATCACAGATAGGAATGATCTCGATGAGCAGTTATTTGATACCTTTGCTAACTGTAAACAGTTACTTAGGCAAACACCTGTTCAAACTAAAGATCGTAAACACATCAAAGAACTACTTAACACTAAGGGCGGAGGGATAATTTTTTCTACTATCCAGAAGTTCTCACCTGAAGAAGGTCAAGAAATTTATGAGATGCTTTCTGATCGTAAGAATATCATTGTCATTGCTGATGAAGCGCACCGTAGTCAGTATGGCTTTGAAGCCAAGACCATTATTAAAGGTGACGAAGCCTTTACTCGTTATGGTTTTGCTAAATATCTTCGTGATGCACTGCCTAGTGCATCTTTTATTGGTTTTACAGGAACTCCTATCGAAAAAGAAGATGCTTCAACGCCAGCTGTTTTTGGTAACTATGTTGATGTCTATGATATAGAGCAAGCTGTCATAGACGGAGCTACAGTGAGAATTTTTTATGAGTCTCGTTTGGCTAAAGTACACCTCAAGAAAGAAGAAGTGAATACCATAGATGCTGAGGTTGATGCTATTACAGAAGGGGAAGAGTTTACTGCTACCGAAAAAGTCAAAGCCAAATGGGCAACAATAGAAGCTATTGTAGGACATAAAGAGAGATTGAAAGCAGTTGCTGAAGATTTCATCAAACATTTTGAAGCAAGGCAAGCAATATTTGAAGGTAAGGCAATGTTTGTTGCGATGAGTAGACGAATTGCGGTTGATTTCTATGATCAGATTGTTGCACTTAAACCAGAATGGCATAGCGATGATAAACATCAAGGCGTCATAAAAGTTGTTATGACAAGCTCATCGAGTGATCCAGAAAACTGGCAAAGACATCATACTAGTAAACAAGATCGTAAAAATTTAGGCGAGAGACTAAAAGATCCAAATGATCCACTAAAGATAGTTATAGTTAGGGATATGTGGTTGACCGGCTTTGATGCTCCTTGTTTGCATACACTCTATGTAGATAAGCCTATGAAGGGGCATAACTTAATGCAGGCGATCGCTCGTGTTAATCGTGTTTACAAAGATAAGCCAGGTGGTTTGATTGTAGATTACCTTGGTATTGCTTCTGATCTTAAAAATGCACTTTCTGTTTATACAGAGAGTGGAGGTAAGGGACGTCCTACTTTTGATCAAGCAGAAGCAGTAGCCTCAATGCTTGAAAAATATGAAGTTGTTTCTCAAATGTTTGATGGTTTTGATTATAAAAAATATCTTAGTGCTGATACAAAAGAAAAACTCACTATTATTCTTGAAGCTCAAGAACATATTCTTGGTCTTGATGATGGCAAAAATCGCTTTACAAGAGAAGTGAGTTTGCTTGCTCAGGCTTTTGCTCTATCAATGCCTAATCTAAAGGCTCTTGAGATTAATGATGAAGTTGGTTTTTTTCAGGCTATAAAAGCAAGACTCGTTAAGTTTGAATCAAATGGAAGTGGTCGAAGTGGTTATGAAATAGAAACAGCTATTAAACAAATAGTAGATGGTGCTATTGCATCAGACGGCGTTATAGATATTTTTGATGCAGCTGGTATCAAGAAGCCTGATATCTCTATTCTCTCAGATGAGTTTCTTGAAGAAATTCGAGGGATGAGTCGTAAAAACCTAGCTCTTGAATTACTTAAAAAAATCCTCAACGATGAAATTAAAAGTAGAGGGAAAAAGAATTTTATTCAAAGTAAAAAATTCTCAGAGATGCTCGAAAGAGCTATTCATAAATATCAAAATAATCTTTTGACAGCGTCTCAGGTCATTGATGAAGCAATCAACATGGCTAAAGAATATAGAGCCGATGATGATAGAGCAAAAGCACTTGGGTTGACAGATTATGAAGTAGCTTTTTATGATGCTCTTGCTAGTAATGATAGTGCTAAAAGTGTGATGAGTAATGAAATACTCTGTGAATTAGCTAAAGTCTTATTCCAAAAAGTAAGAGAGAATACGAGAATTGATTGGACTATCAAAGAAAGTGTCCAATCTAATCTAAGAGCAATTATCAAGCGAACCTTGAATCGCTATGGCTATCCTCCCGATCTACAATTATTAGCCACGGATAATATCATCAAGCAAGCAGA
>CAIYXB010000061.1 GCA_903930015.1 uncultured bacterium
GCATGAAAACGCAAAATATCTTTTCCAATAATATGGACGACAGAATCCTTTTGCCAATAATGATTCTTTTTATCACCCAATCCAGAAATATAGCCAAGAAGTGCATCGAACCAAACATAAATAACTTGATCATCATCACCAGGTATATCAATACCCCAATCTAGATTTGCTCTTGAGATCGGGAAGTCACGTAAACCTTCATTAATCCAACCCAAAACTTCATTACGACGATAATCTGGAGAAATAAAATCCGGATTATCTTCTATATATTTTTTTAGTTGATCTTGATATTTGGTGAGTTTGAAAAAATAATTTACCTGTGAATACTCTTCAACGGGTTTCTTATGAGTAGCACAAATAAAATTCTCCGAAGAATCAAGCTCCAAGTCTTTTTCTAGCCAAAAATCTTCACAGTGAACACAGTAAAGCCCCGTGTATTCACCTTTATATATATCACCCGAGCTTTGTACTTTTTTGAAAAACTCAGTAACAAAATCTTTATGGCTTTGATCAGTTGTTCTGACGAAGCGATCATAATCAATATCTAAAATCTGCCAAAGTTTTTTAAATTCAGCAGCATAAGCATCACAATGCTCTTGAGGAGTTTTAGATTTTTCAGCTGCAGACTTCTCGATCTTCTGTCCGTGCTCATCTGTGCCTGTTAAAAAACAGACATCCTCGCCACGCTGCTTCATATGACCCGCAATAAAATCACAGATTATGGTTGGATAGGCGCTTCCAATATGAGGCAAATCATTTACATAAAATAATGGTGTTGTTATGTAATAAGTCATCTTCTATCCCTTTGCTTACTTGCAATAATTCCAAAATCAAGAAAATATTTTTGAAAAAAATCAAGTGGGACACTATAGTTTTCCCCTGATAAAACAGTGTCTATAAAAGTTTCCTTTATACGACCAATTTCTTTTAATCTCGGGGTATTATAAAATTTTTTATCCTGCATAGATAGATTCATTAACTCCAAAGCTCTTTCAAAAGCTTTTTGAGCAAGATCTTCTTGATTTCTATTTTTCCATTTCACATATCTATTAACTTCTGAGCCAATGTTTGACATTTGTTCGGCAAGTGTAAATTCAAACCATCTACCAGCTGCCATTGAGCTATGAATATATTTACTATTATTACTCAACGATTTTCGCCCTTACAATCTCAATAATTTTTTTTTGAATTCCCAAGTCTTCTACATCTCTTGATCTATTTCCTTGAGTAGGTCTAATATTTATCATTGAGTCAAACTCAATCTGGTCTTCCTTTTCAAGTTCAGGATAAATATTAATTCCCCATAAATTTTCCTGCTTAGATCCATTTTCAAGAAGATAAGCTTCTGCATCAACATGCATCTCAACACCAATAACCAACTTATTTGTAACAATATCTACCACTGCTTTAGTAAAATCACCATATTGATTCGTAGCGAAACTTTTTAATTCATCAAGGCTAATTGAAGTTTTAATTTCTTTTAGGTCAAACATTAGTAATTACAAGTTAAAGTAAGCCCGCCGCACTATTGTAGTACTCATCAAACTTAGATTTTATAAAATTTCTATGCTCATCATTTAGAGCTCTTTGCATAGCCCACCTTATTGCAGTATCTGGACGCACATTTTTAGTCGCACAGAATTTTTTTAATGCAGCATCAAATTCGTCTTTACTAGCAGAAGCTAAATTATCCAAATCTCCACCTAATTCCATTCCTCTTGAAGCCATAGCTTTAGTATATCAGCGATTTTATACTAGAAGAGACCACTGCTAATTCTGAATATTACAGACTTTGATACAAAAAAAGAGCCCGATTTCTCGGGCTCTTTTTGTAAATTTAAATTGTAATACTACTTAAGAGTAACAGTAGCACCAGCTTCTTCAAGCTTAGCTTTCATAGCATCTGCATCAGCTTTAGCTACGCCTTCTTTAACAGCCTTAGGTGCAGCTTCTACTAGATCTTTTGCTTCTTTCAAACCAAGACCAGTAAGTTCACGAACGATCTTAATAACACCGATTTTAGATCCACCCGCAGAAGTAAGCTCAACAGTAAAGTCTGTTTTCTCAGCTGCAGCTTCTCCGCCACCGGCTGCTGCCATTACCACACCTGATGCTGCAGTAATACCAAATTTTTCTTCCATTGCATCTTTCAATTCAGCTGCTTCTAACACAGTTAAACTTGCGATTGATTCTAATACGTCTTGTACTTTTGTTGCCATAATAATTTTCCTTTCTACGATTAACTTTCGGCCTCTGGAGCCTTTTCCTCTACCTTAGCTTCAGCTGCTGGAGCAGCATCCACTTCGCCAACTGAAGAAGCAGTTTCCACATTACTAGTTTCAGCGACGATAAATTCTCTAAGAGCTTTTGTTTTCTCTTCTTTCTCACCAAGTTGCCCCAAAATGTATGCAATTGATTGAGTGTTTTGCACAAGCATTCCAGCGATTTGGCTCAGTAAAGTATCTTTTGATGGTAGTGAAGCAACTTTGATTGCTTTTTGTGTATCTAAAAATTCACCTTCAAGAACACCATTTTCGAAAGTAACTTTCTCAGCATTTGCTTTTGCAAATGCTTTTACTTTCCCAGCTGGTGCAATTGGGTCTGCGTAACAAAACAAGAACGCTGTTGTCCCTTTAAGACTTTCTGTAGCTGGAGCAAATTCTGTTCCTTCAGCTGCTTTTTTAAATAAAGTGTTTTTTGCGATTTTAAATTCAGCATTTAAATCACGGATTCCATTACGTAATTCAGTGATTTGAGCAACCGTAAGGCCAAGCTGTGTAGTAGTAAAAACTGATTTTGCACGACTGAATTTATCTTTCAGGTCGATTAGTATTTTTTCTTTGTCGTTTTTAGTAACCATATTGATCTCGCAAGAGCACTATGATATCACTGCCAGACCAAGCAAAATAAGCCCTAAAAATATAGTAATACTTAAATTTCACCATAGGGTAAACCTTGGGGTCTGACCCCAAAAGCCTTAACCAAGATAATAATATTTTTTACACGATTAAACAAATTTTATCAATCTTACATGCCAGATTTACATATTTCCCTGAAAATCTTACTTTGATTTAGTATTATATATTGACACGATATGGTAATTCAAGCACTAAGAGATAAATTCGCAGGCAGACTTAAACCAGAGGGCCCTAAAACCCACGAAACAGCTGCAGCAACAAGTTCTAATTCAAAAACAGCTGATGCAACAACTCCGATATCAAGAGCAGCAAAAAAAGAAGTTAGTAAACCAGAAAAACCACCTGTTATCCAACTAAACATTGGACCGCATGAACATATTACAGATGCTGCTACTGTCGAAAATAAATCTGCACAAAAGATTTTTAAATTTTATCAACATGGTGCAGAGGTTAAAAACAAAGCTGGGGGAATTGAAAAAACTGAAGCCTTTTTCTCTGCAAAACAAGATGAGCTACTAGTGCACATTCCTGCGCCAATTGCTGCTGAGAAGTTAGCTAACAATTCTGTTTTCAAAAGATTCACAAGTATGTTTAGTTCTTTTAAAGTAAATGAAGCTTTGGCACGATTAAAAGAAGGCACTGAAATTGATCTTATTTCTGAAGGTAATGAACCTACTTCCCCAGGCAAATTAGGTGAACTAACAAAAGCAGGGGTTTATTCTTTTGTTGCGGTTCACCAAGC
>CAIYXB010000062.1 GCA_903930015.1 uncultured bacterium
AGATAGCATTGCAGCTGATGACTGTTGAAGAATTTGATTCTTTATCATTTCGCTACTTTCTTTTGCCACATCTACATCTTTAATTCTTGATCTAGATGACATTGCATTTTCTTTTGCAATGTTTGTATAATCAGCTTTTGATTCAAGTGAATTTTGTGAAGCACCTAAAGTTGATCTCATCCTTGAAATGTTATCTAACATTAAATCAACGTTAGTTAACGAGCTTGCAGTTGTATTACCAGATCCAGCAGCAACACCAGTTGAACCAACACTTAAAGTGTTTAAAGCAACAGCACCTTCACCAATACTACCAGCAGTTGTAACTGTTGTTGATGTATTGATTTGCGTAAAGTCTACACTTGTAGTTTGACCTTGATCTGAACCTGTTTGCAAAGTAGTATTACCAAATGCAGTCGCAGAAGCTACCGCACCAGTGAGCAATGTTTTATTATTAAACTCAGTCGATGTAGTAATATCTGCTACAGTTGTAACACGAGCATTAATTTCTCTTTGTATAGCAGCAAGTTCATTTTCAGAATTTGTACCGTTAGCACCTTGAACCATAAGCTCTCTGATTCTTTGTACGTTGTCTTGAACAATCGATAAAGCACCTTCACCGGTTTGTACCAAAGATATACCATCACCAATATTTTGTTCAGCTTTTTCTAAACCTCTAATTTGTGATGTTAATTTCTCACTGATAGATAAACCAGCTGCATCATCTGCTGCTCTATTAATTCGATAACCTGTTGATAGTTTTTCAATACTTCTTTGTAATCCCAATGTATTACTACCCAAAGCTCTTTGAGCAAAAACACTTTGTGTATTTGTGTTTACATAAATTCCCATATTCTATTCTCCCTATTTCTCAAAGAACTTTTGAAAGCTCCTTGCATTCCTGACAAGAGAGGTATCGGTCATACGATCTAGTATCTTTAACCTAATTAAAAATTTTGTTTAAACTTCTTGCAAAATCTAAGGTTTCTTAAAAGAGGTCGAATCAAACAAAAAAAAGAGTTATCTATCTTCATAGATAACTCCCCCTCCCCCGTTAACTGCCAAAGTTGGAAATGGCAACTTAAATTAATAATGAACCGGCAAAGTTCAAAAATCAGAGTAATCGATTTACAGATTATAAATTAGCAATAAGAAAAAATTCACTCACTACATAAACTCCCTGACAAAGATTGACTTCGGCACAATTAAGATAAACATGAATATAAAAAGCTTAATCTAAAAGTATTTTTCGAGAGCTTTTCTGAATCACAAACAAAATAGCAATTTTATTGATAAAATTTATACTATGGTTGTTAACTCAAAATCTAGCTTAGAAGGTAAAAAAGCTCCTGCTCTGGTACTTAATAATGAACGAGGAGAGAAATTTTCTTTAAAGGATCAAATTGGATCTTATGTTCTAATATATTTTTATCCTAAGGATGACACACCAGGTTGCACAACAGAAGCTTGTTCAATTCGTGATAAATCAAAACAAATTGAGAAAGCCCAATTAAAGGTTTTTGGCATAAGCCCTGATGATGAAACTAAACATCAAAAATTTATTGGCAAATACAATTTAAATTTCCCTTTACTCTGTGATATCGATCATAAAGTTGCTGAAAAATATGGCGTGTGGGTAGAAAAAAGTATGTATGGAAAAAAATACATGGGTATTCAAAGAGATTCGTTTTTAATTGACCCAAATGGAAAAATCATAAAGCACTACAAAAAAGTAAAGCCAGAGTCGCATATTGACGATGTACTAAGTGACTTAAAAAACTTAGGAGTATAAAGTATTAGCGGTCTAGATTTCAAAATTAATATTAGCGAGAAAGCTTTTTCTATCTTGAAAGATAAAAAAGTAAAAGTAGCAGAAGCTGTATCAGAAGGGCTTTCAAACAAAGCAATCTCAGAGAAGCTCGATATTCCAATCAAAACTATAGAAAGAATTTTAAATGAGATCAATAAAAAATTTGACAATAAATCAAAAGCATACAATCCAAGAGTAAGACTGCTTGCCAGCTTTTTTTATAAAGAACTTTTTGATATTGAGATTGAATCTCAACCAAGGTTTATTTCTGACTTAAATGACAACTTAAATAAAACCCTTATTTTAAGTTGTGTAGGATTTTCAAACAAAGCTATTGCAAGTTTTTTCGACTTAAGTGAAAAAGCAATTGAGCTTAGATTTTCACAATTATTTGACTACTTTAATGTTGATACCAAAAACCAAACTAGAGTAAATCCAAGAATCTCACTATTCATAAGTGCATATTGCAGAGGCAATATCAAAAAAAATCAAATTCAAAGGTTATTCAAAGAAAGTTCATGCGAAAGGATTGATAATATTTTTGATAATCCAAATTTCTTTCTTAATGGTCTTCAAGAAGAATATAAGTTCATTGGCTAATCTTCCCTTTTATCTTTGAAGAAATCTTCTAATAATTGTTTGGCTTCACTTTCCAAAATTCCACCCTGAATTCTTGTGGAGTTAGGAAAGACCATAAATTTAGACCCACACGCGCCGAATTTATAATCATAAGCTGCAAAATAAATCTCATTTATATGTGATTGAGCTATTGCACCTGCACACATAACACAAGGCTCTAAGCTAATGTATATTTGACAATCAGCTAAATTCCAAGAATTGAGCTTTTGCTGCGCAATTTTAATTGCATTCAATTCGGCATGACCAAAAACATCCTGACATTTTTCACGAGTGTTTAAAGCCCTTGCGATAATTTGATTATCCCTAACAATAAAAGCTGCAACCGGCACTTCAGAAGAGTCGATAGTTTGTGCAAATTCAATTACCTGCCTCATACAATCATTTTTGGATAAATCAATCATAGAAAGTGAAAAAACAGCTTCACTGAGATCATTTTATCTAGCTTAAGCAAAATAACGGTGAAAACATAGCTATTTTTAGCTTTTTATGTTTATTTTTTTGCTTAATAAGTATTAGACTAATAGTATAAATGATGTTAAAAAGACTTATTTATCAAATCATTTCAATAAAACCAAGGGCATGCTGGAAGAAAAACAAATCTCTCTAAATTCTATTTTAGATTTTGTAAAAGAAGATCTAGAGAAACTTGACCATAGATTACTAAATGAAATAAGCCCTGCTTCAAGGTCACTTAGCAGCATACTTCAAACTGTTTTTCAAAACGGCGGCAAAAGATTAAGACCAACACTTAGTTTTCTGTTTAACAAGTTGATTTCAAACAAAGATTTTGATAAGGAAAAACTTTTTTTAGTGGCTGAAATTTCCGAACTGATACACACAGCAAGCCTTGTTCATGACGACATCATAGACAACTCTTTTGTAAGAAGAGGTCAACCAACAACAAATAGTACTTGGAACAATGCGATCACCGTTATTAGCGGTGATTTTATGTTTGCAAGGGCAGCTGTCAACTTAGGACGAGTTGGCATTAATGAAATAACCAATATCTACGCAAAAGTTCTTGAAGATCTTTGTGATGGCGAAATTTGGCAAGCAGAGAAAAAATTTATTACAAATATTGACTATGAATTTTACCTTACAAAAACTTTCAAAAAAACTGCTTCTTTATTTGAGGCTTCTTGCAAAGCAAGCTCTATAATTTCAAAAGCTTCCGACAAACAGGTTCTTGCTGCAGCGAATTACGGTAGAAATCTTGGAATGGCTTTTCAAATCATTGATGATATTTTAGACTACACACAAGACCCAGAGACTCTTGGTAAGCCGGTTCTAGCAGACTTAAAAGAAGGGCACTTAACTTTGCCTATTTTAATTTGCTTAGAAACTTTTATGTCACTAGAACCTGATAAATACAACGAAATTATCAATCTCATTAATCTTGTCAAAGAAAATTCAGAAAATAGTGAGGAATATTTACTCAGAATTAAAGATTTTGTTTTTGAAGCTGATGCCATCAAAAAGAGTTATGACTATGCAAACAAATTTACAGATCACGCGATTGAAGCCCTAGAGCTTTTTGAAGATAATGAAGCTAGAAAAATTTTAAAAGATCTTTTGTTTTTTACAACTCAAAGAAG
>CAIYXB010000063.1 GCA_903930015.1 uncultured bacterium
CTTAATATAATTTTACCTGTCGGGATAAGTTTTTATACTTTCCAGTCAATGAGTTATACGATTGATGTCTATAAAAATAAAATACAAGCTTCAAGAGACTACATTAATTTTTTGGCATATGTTAGTTTTTTCCCGCAGTTAGTAGCTGGACCAATTGAAAGAGCAAAAAATCTCTTGCCACAATTCTCTATAAGAAGAAAATTTGATTATCGAGTTGCAATGGAAGGTTTTGAAAGAATGATTTGGGGCTTATTTAAAAAAATAGTAATAGCTGATAACGCTGGCTACTTCGTTGATAATATTTTTTCTAATTACTTCGAATTACATCCATTAACTTTGATATTGGGAACGGTTTATTTTTGCATTCAGGTTTACTGTGATTTTAGTGGATATTCTGATATGGCTATTGGTTTAGCAAGTCTATTTGGTTTTAAATTAATGAATAATTTTAATTTTCCTTTCTTTGCTACCAATTATTCTGAGCTTTGGCGACGTTGGCATATTTCTCTAACTACTTGGTTTAGAGACTATATTTATTATCCATTGGTAGGAAGTTCAACAAACGTTTATAGACGAGTAGGCAGTTTCATTTTGGTTTTTGTTATCAGTGGTCTTTGGCATGGTGCTAATTGGACTTTTGTTTTGTGGGGTTTCGCAAACGCTTTATTTACTCTTCCTAGTTTTTTAAAAAGAAAAAGAAGAAGCAGTGATGAATCTTCAAATGGGCTGATAGACTTTGTGAGAAGATTTGGTGTCTTTATGACTTTTAGTTTGCTAGGCATACTCTTTAGAGCTGAAAACATGTTTCATGCTACCCAATATTTTAAATCAATATTTGATTTGGGCAGTATTCATAGACCTATTCAGTATTCGTTATTTTTGATTTGTGTAATGGTTTTTTTGCTTATTGAATTTTGGTCAAAAGAAAATGATTACCCAATGCAAAAAATTAAAAACAACTTTGTCAAGTATTTTTGTTATGTAATAATAGCGCTATGCTTATTTGCATTTGGGACTCAATCAAAGGAGTTTGTATACTTTGCTTTTTAATTTAAAAGAGGATTACTCTAAATTTTTTGTAAGAATACTAACGTTATCTTTAAGTATTTTGATTATTGTAATTTTTATAAATAGTTTTGTTTACAAAATTGTAGACCCTCGATTAAAAACCCCATATTTTGTGTTTAATTCTAAGTTTAATATTTTTAGAGATTCAAAAGTAGACTATGATACTTTATTTTTTGGTTCAAGTCGTATCTTTATGCATGTTAGACCAGATACCTTTGATTATTTTACGGGTTTTAAATCCTTTAATTTTGGAGTTTCAGCGTGTGTGCCATCGAAGTCAAACTATCTGCTTGATAAGGTTTTAAAGATACCGAAGACAACTAAATTAAAAAGAATTTTTATAGAATTAATGCCATATTTTCCAAGCGATCATGAAATTAATACTGAGGAGCATTACTTTTTGACTGACCCTTTTTTAGATTTAGAGGGATTATTGCAATTCTCGGATGAATTTTCTAAAGAAGAATTCTTACATTTTTTATTTTCTGGTTTTAAGACAATGTTTTATAAATATACTCGGGCAATAAGACTTCTTTTTTATCATGAGAATACTACAAAATCTGAGAGCTATGAGATGCAGTCAGGCTATGAAAGTATCGAGATGTCTACTAAAAATATGGCAATCTGGAATAAAACAGCTGAATGTAAAAGGAATAATTATATTCTTGATAAGAAATGTGATTTAAAAACTTTTTTAACTGAAGATCTTCTTGAAAATGAGGTGAAGCTTTTAAGAGAAAGTAGGGGTAAGGATATCAAGTCATATAAATTTAATCCGCGCGCGATTCTACAAGAGGATCCTCATGATACGAGATATATAAAGATGTACCAATCTCAACTCGATTATATAAAATCTAAAAAAACACAAATTTACTTTATTATACCTCCCGGAGTTGATTCTCCAATGATTTATACTCAGTTTACAAAACTGATTCGTGATAATAAAGATATTCCTGTCTTTGATTTTTCTTCACCGATACTTTTCCCTGACTTATATAAGACTGAAAATTTATTTGATGAAAAACATTTAAATAGTGAAGGAGCTGAGATTTTTTCTATACTTTTAGGTAAGTCTATGCATCTTGTGCAAGGGCTTTGATGAAGTTTTTTTTGAATGTAAATCAAGGATATTTAAGCTTTTTATCAAAGATCACACTGATCTGTTTGAGTATACTTATAACAGTTTTTTTAATTAATCATTTAGTCTTGAACTTTATAGATCCAAGGTTAAAAGTTGCTGCTTATACTTACATCGCAAAATATAACACGTTTAATAATTCCTCAAAAAATTATAATACATTAGACCTTTTGTGAAAGTCGGAATTATCCTTAGCGCAACTTCCGCCGAGTGGCGTCGTTGCGACCTTTTTTCGGGCGACATCTACTGCGAAACGATGTTTCGCAAGATGTCTATTATTTTTTGGCTCAAGTCGGATACTGAGGCAAATTAATATTAATTATTTTGATTCTTTGACTGGCTTGGATTCATTTAATTTTGGAGCGCAGTCTTGCTTGCCAACGAAATCTAATTATTTATTAGAAAAACTCATTGATTTACCAAAGATTAATAACTTAAAAACAATAGTAATAGAATTAGTGCCTTTTTATCCATCGGATTATCGAGTTGATAGTGAAAGTCATTTTATGCTAAGTGATTCAATCTCAGAGCTTCAATCGCTTATAAAATTCAGTAATTACTTTGGTGAAAAAGAATTGATCAAGTATGGTGTTAGTGGTCTTTTGACTCTTTTTTATAAATACACGAGATCATTAAAGTTAATCTTTTATAGCGATAAGAATTCAGAAAACGAATTTTATTTAAATAAATCTGGTTATGAGTCTGTGAAAAAATCAATCTATGAAAGTAAGAAAAAGGAAGCCAGAGATAAATGCAAAACTGAAGTAAATATTTATAATCGAGAATGTGATTTAAACTCTTTAACTAGCGATTCTATTATTCAAAGCCAGTTTCTGGAAATTAAAAATAAACAAGTAAGAGAGATTAAATCCTTTGATATTATGCCTGAATCATCTATCGCGTTTAATTTAGTTGAAAGTAAGTATATTGATAAGATAGAGAAAGTTTTAGCTAAATTAAAAGAAAAAAATATCAAAATATTCTTTCTTATACCACAAGGAATTAATAGCAGATTCGTTTATCATCAATATGCAAAATTACTCGCCGACAAAAGTATAAAAGTTATAGACTTGTCCTCTAGGGCTAAAAATCCTGAGCTTTTTGAGGTAAAGAATATATTTGATGAAATACACTTGAATTACAAGGGAGCAAAAATTTTCAGCTCATTAATTGCAAGAGAAATACTTAGGGATGAATAGTTTTATTGTAAGATATTATGGGTTATGAGTATCTATTTTGATAATGCTGCAACTACAAAATTAGATGATTCTGTCAAAGAGCTTATAAGTTCTTTATCCTCAGAGGTTTTTGGTAATCCTAATAGTATTCACTCTCAAGGCAGAAAAGCAAAAAAGTATATTGAAGAAGCAAGAAAAGTTTTTTCTGAGTTTTTGAAATGCGACGCTAGTGAGATTGTCTTTACCTCTTGTGCATCAGAGTCTAATAATTTTTTTTTAAAACAAATGCCTGCAGACCTCATTATAACGAGTCCCAGTGAGCATAGCTGTGTTCTTGAGTCAGTGAAAGCTAGTGGTAAAAAAATTCATTGGCTCAGTTTAGATCAATATGGTTATTTTCAAAGAGATGAACTAAAGAAACTAGTCTTAGACAATTTGGATAAAACAATTTTGATTTCATTAATGTATGGTAATAATGAAATTGGTTCAGTTAATGATATTGAGTATTTGTCGACTTTGCGAGAATTTCATTCAAAGCTCTTTATTCATAGTGATTGCGTTCAAGCACTTACTAAATTAGACATAGATTTATCTAAGCTAAATATCGATTCAATTTCATGCTCTGCTCATAAAATTCATGGACCAAAAGGAGTTGGTTTTATTTATTTAAATAAAAGAGTTCAAGGGATTTTAAGTCTAAAGAATCTTTCTTTGATTCATGGTGGTGGACAAGAAAGTGGTTTTCGTTCTGGAACACAAAATGTTGTAGGGATAGCTGCTTTTGCTCAAGCAATTAAAGTTTCAAGTGATAATTTGTTTCTAAAAAAACTAGATCATTATTTCCTTGATAAGCTATTTGAATTCAAAGAGTTAGTAACACTAAACAGTCCTTTTGATAAAAGAGTTCCAGGAATTTTCAATATTTACTTACCTAAGTCTAGGTTAAATAGTGAAGAATTGGTTTTACAGTTAGATTTGAAAAATATTTGTGTTTCTAGTGGCTCAGCCTGCTCGTCTTTAAAAGGTGATTCTCAGATAATAAGTTCTTATGTTTTAAGAGCTTGTGGAATACCTTCCTCAATTGCAGAGAAATCAGTTCGTATATCACTGTCAAGACACAATACTTCGATAGAAATAGATCATTTTTTCCAGATAATAGCCGAACTCTCTACCAAATTTCCTTTAGAATTAAATCAGACTTGTTGATTTGGGTATAAATAACTAGGTCTTAATAAATGGCTAGTAAAAGAAGACAAACAGACGAAGAAGATTTTGATTTTGAGTATGAAGAACCTACTCAAGAAGAAATTGTAGAGGCTGAATTTTTTGAAAAAAATCTAGATGTTGAAAAAGACTTTGATGAGATTTCCAAAAAAGGTAAGAAGGAAACTAAAAAAAAATCTTCTAAAAAATCATCAAATGAAAGAGGTTCAGACGATAGTGTTTACCTTTATCTTAGAGAAATCGGAAAAATTTCTACTTTAAAATCTGATGAAGAAATTATTGTCACACGAGCTATTCATGCTGGTGGTATTGAAGGTGAAAAAGCTAAGAGGAAATTAGTTCAGGCTAATTTAAGATTAGTTGTTAGTATCGCTAAAAGATATTCATCCAACTCAATTCAGCTTCTTGACTTGATTCAAGAAGGTAATATGGGTCTTATGCGCGCTGCGGATAAATTTGATCCTGGTCGCGGTTATAAATTTAGTACCTTTGCAACTTGGTGGATAAGGCAAGCTATTTCCAGATCTATCGCTGATAAATCAAGAACCATTAGAATCCCTGTGCATATGATTGAAAATGCTTCGAAGCACAGAAAAGTTGTTAATGACATGACACAAAAACTTGGTAGAGTTCCAACTGAAGAAGAAATAAGTCATGTTATGAATATTTCTATCGAAAAATTACATGAGATTCAAAACTTACATATGAAAACCATTTCAGCTTCAACTCGTGTTGGAGATGATGACGGATCATCTACTATTGCCGATTTTATGGAATCCACGAGTAGCTATGGTAATCCAGACCAGTATGCTACAGCTAAATTATTACGTGCGGAATTGAAAAATATTATCAATGACCTGTCGCAAGATGAACAAAAGGTTCTAATTCTGAGATATGGTTTGCTTGAAGAAGAGCACCAGAAAATGTACAGTATTGAAGAGCTCGCTGAAATTTTAGATATGCCCAAAGATAAAGTGAAAAAACTTGAAGCAAAAGCACTTAGAAAGTTAAAAGCACAAGTTATAGGAAGCGGCAAACTAGATGACTATTTGGCTTACTAGAGTTCTTTCGTACTCCATAGATGGGTCCGAAAGAACTCTACCAAAATCAAAGATTTCGGGGCTTTTATTGCGACCTCTATTAAAGTCTAACTCTGTTGTAGGATGTAGTTAGTATGACCAGAATTACAATTTTAGTATTTTCTTTGTTCTTAAGTTTGAATTTAGTAAATGCTGTTGAACTTAAACAAACTAGAACAGCTTGTCTTCTCAATAAGAACATGACTTTGACTGATCTTAGGGATGCAGCTTCAATTGTTTTCAGGGGTAAATTTGAAGATTTTAAAGAAACAAATCAAAATGGTTTGGATGCAAGAACTCTAAAATTCAAAGTCAATGAAGTTTTGAAAGGCTTAGATGAAGATAAAAAGACTTTAGTTCTAACTGAATGGGCAAGAACAAAATCACCATTTACAGAAGAGCTTATTGCTCGTGATAAAGAATATGTTTTTTTCTTTTATCAGCCAAGTGATGCTGGTTTTACTTCCCTAGTTGGTATGGATCAAGGCATGGTTACTGTAAATTCTGATAAAAGTTTGGTTTTTTCAACAAAACTTACTGATAGAAAAGCTAAAACCAGAAAATTATTATTCTTTTCTGTAGAACAGAATATCGATTCTTATCAAGATTTAAAGAAATTTATTGAGTCATAAAGCTAAAATTAACTTGCTGTGGTATTTGATAAACAAAAAGTAGAAGCAAAAGCAAAAGACATCAGGGTTAATTCTCTTAAGATGATTCATGCTGCAAATTCAGGACATCCGGGTGGATCTCTTTCGATCGCGGATATTCTTTCTGTACTTTATTTTGGAGGACAGTTGAAGTATGATTCAAAAAATCCAGAGCTTAATGAAAGAGATATACTTGTTGTAAGTAAAGGTCATTCTTCTCCTGCAGTGTACTCTGTGCTAGGGCTTGCGGGTTTTTTTCCAATTGAAGATACAATTAGTTTTAGACAATTTGGTTCTATGTTTCAAGGACATATAGATAGAATGCGTGTGCCAGGTGTAGAAATGTCTACGGGCTCTTTAGGACATGGACTTTCAAACGCTCTTGGAGTAGCGTTAGGTGCTAAATTAGACAAAAATCCAAAAACTGTATTTGTGATCTTGAGTGATGGTGAACTTCAAGAAGGCTCTAACTGGGAAGCTTTCATGGCAGCAGCTCATTTTAAAGCAGATAATTTAATTGCAATTTTAGATAGAAACAGAATTCAGCTTGATGGTTGGACCGAGACAACCATGGGACTTGAGCCAATCAAAGAAAAGCTAGAAGCTTTTCTTTGGGATGTTCAGGAAATTAATGGGCATGATGTAAGTGCTATTAATGAAGCTATAAGCAAGGCAAAAGCAGCCAAGACTCAAAAACCACAATTCATTATTGCAAATACAGTTAAAGGTAAAGGCGTAAGTTTTATGGAAGATCAAGTTGCATGGCATGGAGTTGCTCCAAGTGATGAAGATTTAACTAAGGCACTGCAGGAGTTGAGTTAGTTATTTTCTAAAAAATCTTTACTTGCTTCTTCAAAGCTGGATTCAAGTGTATCTGAAGATTTGTCAGTATTCATTTTAAGCTCATCTTGATTGAAGTTAGAAAAGCTTGCTTTAAGTTATAATCAAATAAAGTTTAACCAATATCCAGAGTAAAGATAATAGTAATTTGGCTTTTTCATGCTCTTATTACTATTGTATTCACCAAGTACTGTTAATATTTTTAGAATGGGCGCAGCAGTAGAAATTAAAAAAGGTAGTTATAAGCTAGGGGAAATGGCTGCAACAAGAGAAGCCTACGGTAAAGCTTTACTTGAAGTTGGTGCTTTAGATTCGGATGTTGTTGTTTTAGATGCAGATCTTTCTGGTAGTACTCAAACAAAACATTTTGCAAAAGCTTTTCCAGATAGATTTTTTAATATGGGTATTGCTGAAAACAATATGATGGGTGTTGCTGCTGGACTTGCTCGAGCAGGTAAGAAACCTTTTGCAAGTAGCTTTGCTATGTTTGCCGCTGGTAGAGCTTGGGAGTTTGTGCGTAATTCAATAGCTCATAACCATCTGGTGGTAAGGGTTTGTGCGACACATGCAGGACTTACTGTTGGTGAGGATGGTGCAAGTCATCAAATTATAGAAGATATCGCTTTAATGAGAGCAATTCCTGAAATGCAGGTACTTGTTCCAGCCGATGCTCAGGAAGCGTATCAGATGATTTATGCTTCACTTGATTTTACAAAACCAACTTATATTCGTTTAGGAAGAGCAAAAGTGCCAGTTCTTTTTGATGAAAATTATAATTTTGAAGTTGGAAAGGCAAACATACTTACTAAGGGAAACAATGTCACAGTGATTGCTTGCGGGGTTATGGTCTATAGAGCAGTTGAAGCAGCTAAAATTTTAAAAGAAAAAGGTATTAGTGTTGAAGTGATTAATTGTGCTTCAATTAAGCCGCTTGATGTTGAAACTATTTCAAAGAGCGTTGCAAAAACAAAAAAGCTTATAACAGTTGAAGAGCATAATGTTATGGCAGGAATGGGAGATGCTATTGCAAGCGCGCTTTTGGAAAATAATATTTCTGGTTTCAAGTTTAAAAGAATGGGAGTGCAAGATAAGTTTGGACAATCTGGTCAAGCACTTGAGGTTCTTGATCATTACGGTTTGGCAGTCTCTGATATAGTTTTAGAAGCTGAGAAAATGAACAAATAGATGATGCTTAGTATTGCGAAATTCTCTTTTTGTTTAGTCGCTTTGGTATTTGCTTTTTTGTCTCAAATTCCACTTTTTGGTTTTGATTTTCAAAATATGCAATTCGAAGTTTTTTACTATAGCCCTGCGACAATAACTGTTTTTATGATGAGTCGTGCATTCAAAAATAATTATGCTTTTATTGCACTAATACTTATTTTAGTCGCTGTACTTTTTGGTATACCTTTATTTTCTTTTGGTGGTGGTTGGCAGTATATTTTTCAACCTAGCTTTGGGTACGTGATTGCTATGATATTTATGTCTGTGACTATCTTTTATCAATATTATCATTCACAAGACAAAGAATTTTTATTACAAAAATCTTTACTTACCTTGTTTTTAACTCACTTATTTGGAATAGTATTTTTCCTTTGTTTTAGTAAGCTAGATTTCATGCCATTCAAAATATTCATTACACAAATGTTATTTGACATGATTTTTGCTATGATTTTCATATGGTTTTACAAGAAAGAAACATAGAAAACAAAACTGTTGATTTACAAATACTTAAAATGCATAAAGATGTTGAAACACCCTTCTATGCAACCAAATCCTCTGCTGGTTTTGATATAAAAGCTTTTATCCCTCAAGAAGGAGAGATAATTTTAAAAGCTGGAACCAGAGATAAAATTTCTACTGGTCTGAAGATGGTTATCCCTGAAGGATTTGAAGTACAAATTAGACCAAGATCTGGACTTGCTTTTAAGAATGGTATCTCTTTGACAAATACACCAGGAACTATTGATAGTGATTATCGAGGTGAGTTACAAATACTTATTATTAATCATGGTCATGAAGATTTTGTAATCAAGCATGGAGACAGGATTGCCCAAGCTGTTATTGCACCAGTTTGGCAAGCAAATTTTCTTGAGATTAATGAATTGCCAGATGAATCAAACAACACAAGAGGTACTGGTGGATTTGGTTCTACTGGGAAAAATTAGTTAATTTAATTTAGCTAAAACTTCGTCGATTTTAGACTTATCAACAGCACCAACTAGTTGGTCAACAGGTTTTCCACCTTTAAAGAAAATCAAATTTGGAATAGAGTTTATTCTAAATTTAACTGCTGATTCAGGATTCTCGTCTGTGTTTAATTTAAAAACTTTTACTTTTCCAGCGTACTCTGTTGCTACTTTGTCGATAGTTGGTGCAAGAGCGCGACATGGACCACACCAAGGTGCCCAAAAGTCTACTAATACCGGAATGTCTGAGTTAAGAACTTCAGCTTCAAAATCTTTATCTGTTATTTCGTTTGCCATATTCTAAATATAGCAGCTCTTTTGGGGTCAAGTCTCGACTAAAACTGTTAACTTAGGGATATTGTGATTGCAATTAGATTTAGCTAATACTAATAGCTTTGTCTCAATTATTTTAAGCTTAAAATGGAAATGAGGTGAAAACGACTGGAGCAAAGAGAAAATTCATGATTGGCGAACCAGTCTGAAATCATTTACGTGTTTAAACTGTAATTATGAGCGGATGCGTTTGTGAGACAATCATAGAATTTTCCTTTGAGTAAGGAAGTTTAAACCCATTGGAATGACCAGCTTGAAATAATTGAGACATAGCTAGAGATTCATAAATGATCAAGTATAGACGAATTACGAGACCTTTACAGCAATAACGCTAAATCTTATAAATATATGAGATTTAATCCCTAAATATAGAAATCAATTAGCAAGCCCTCAAGCTCACCAAGGTTTGCAACTAATTCTAATTCGTTTTTGTTATCCTCAAGAATTTTATCGCCGATGTCTGCAAGTTTTTTATCTACTAATTCCATTTTTTCAAAAAGTCCATCATCATTCATTTGATGTTTATAAGCATGATCTTTTACATCAGTAAGGAAACCTTTTACTTCTTTAACATAATCACTGATTATGTTTGGCAAAGGGTGACTTTTAACTAATTTTGCTTTATGACGAATATCTGCAAGTTTTTGATTTAGAATTTCGTTGCTTGGTCTTGTGTTTTTATCAGATCTATTTAGAAAATTTTCAAAAAAACTTGTTTTTTCTTGAGTTTTTGTAGAACTAGTTTTCGCAGCCAACTCATCCTCAGAAACAGAGATATTACTTTGAGCGTGATTCTCGAGGCTCAGTGGACTAGGAATTGGTTGATTCTGTAAGCTTGAAATGCTCATACATTTTAAATATCCCCTTAAAAATAAGGCTATTGCTAGTCTAAAAGATCGGGTTTTTGCTGAAACTGAGAGTTTACCCTTGCTTTTCTGCATAAATTTACAAAAGTATAAAACAAAACTATACATAGCAATATAACTTAGATTTGCTTGCTAATATTGATGTTCGCTATGGCAGTTGAAATTAAGATTGAGAAAAGAACTAATAAAAAAGCTGGTGCTTTAAGAACACAAGGTATTATACCTGCAACGCTTTATGGACCAGAGATTGAGCCACAAAACATTCAGTTAAACGCTAAAGAGTTCTCAAGAGTTAATTTCCATGACTATACTCACTTAATTAGTTTAAAAGACGGTACTGAAGAGCATGAAGCACTAATTAAAAATATTCAAAGAGATTTTGTTACTCGTGATGTTTTAAATATCGAATTTTACAAAGTTAAGCGTGGTCACAAAGTGACTATGAAAGTTGAACTTAAGTTCGTTGGAGTCTCACCAGCTGTTAAGTTAGGTGCGGATTTAATTGTTATTCACAAAGAAGCTAACATCAGATGCTTTCCAAGAAATATTCCTTATTATTTAGAAGTGGATATTTCAAAACTTGTTAATGTTGGAGATCATATTACTTTTGCGGATATGATTTTTGATAGAGAAACAATCGAATTATTAGAGCCAGCTAAAGAAATAGTTTGTAAAGTAGATTCTAAGAGAACTAATATTGTTGAATCTTCTGTCCCAGAAGAAGCAGCTGCTGAAGTAAAGCCTGATGCTGCTAAAGCAGATTAATTTTAGTTAGCTATAAAATTTAATTCAAAAAGAATTTTAAACAGACTATAATATTTATAGTTTGTATACTAGTGTTTTTACGAGTGAGGCAAAAAAACTCAAAGATAATTTTGAGTTAGCCTATTCATCATTAAATCCAGAGCAAAGAATGGCTGTTGATAAGACAGAGGGTCCTGTTATGGTTATTGCAGGTCCAGGTACTGGTAAAACCCAAGTTCTTGCTCTGCGAATAGCAAAGATCCTTACGGATCATGATTTGCAAGTTAATCCCTCTGAGATTCTTTGTTTAACTTTTACGGATAGTGGTGTTCTTGCAATGAGAGATAGGCTTTTGAGCTTTATTGGTCCCGCTGCATATCAAGTCGGTGTTTTTACTTTTCATAGTTTTTGTAATCAAGTGATTAAAGAAAATGAGGATTTGTTTGTTTTACGTAATCAAATTGATGATTTGGAGAAAATTGATTTAGTTCAAAACCTTTTAGATAAAGAGCTAGAGCCTACAAGCCCAATAAAACCTTTTGGAGATAATTATTATTACGTCAAAGCAATTCTTTCATATATCAAAACCCTAAAACAAGAGAATGTTAGTCCAGTGGAATTTGAGAAATTGATTTTAGAAGAGGAGAATTTTTTTGAAATTAACAGTGGATTATTAGATTCAATTAAGCAAACGCATGCAAGAGAGCTTAAGAAAGACCCAAGCATTATAGAAAGGTTCTTCACGAGCCTCGAATCTTCTTCTCAAGATTTCCCTGGGTACTTAAAGTTGTTTCATGATTATAATGCTCTATCTGAGTCTGCGACAGAGTTTAAAAATAAAGTAAAAGATTTTTATGAAGAGCGCTTTAAGCAACTACCAAAACAAAAAGAGTTGGTAAAGATATATAAAGCTTATGCGCGTAAATTATCAAGTCAAAAACTCTACGACTATGAAGATATGATTTTAAAAGTGATTGAGAAGTTTAAAGAAGATGCTAATTTGCTATTAAACTATCAAGAAAAGTACCAGTATTTTTTAGTTGATGAGTATCAGGATACTAATGGCTCTCAGAATTCACTGATTAAGATGCTTTCCTCTTTTTATGGACAAAATGCAAATGTTTTTATTGTAGGAGATGATGATCAATCTATCTACCGTTTCCAAGGTGCATCATTGGAGAATTTGTTTGAGTTCTCTAGTTTTTATGAAGAGAAGTTATGCTCAATTGCTTTAAATAAAAATTACCGAAGCAAGCAGGCGATATTAGACTTAGCTTCATCATTGATTTCAATAAATAAGTCTAGGGTTGTTAATCAAATAAAAACACTTGATAAAAATCTTATATCTCAAGTTGATTTGCAGGATGACTCAGATGCTTCTGTGAGTCTTTTCCAAGCAAGAACTAAAGAAGAGCAATACTACACGCTCGCCAAATCAATAAAACATCTTGCTGACTCTGGGGTCGATTTGAAAGATATTTCTGTTATTTATCGTGAAAATAAAGAAGCTTATGAAATAGCAGAAGTGCTTTCATCTTTGAAGATTCTCTATAAAACACAAATCGCAGAGAATGTTTTGGATGAGACTTTGATAAATCAGTTCGTTGATTTATTGTATGTCATTTCAGATCCAGATAAATATGCATATAAGATATTTTTGATTTTAAACTACGATTTTATACTGAGCGAAAAGTCTTTTAAAGAGAATAATATTTCCCTGGAGGATGTTTTTGCTCTAACTAAGAATCTCAAACGTAATTATGAAGAGGGTTTATTTACGCTTTTACTTAAAGATGAGAAGTTTTCTTTTTTAGCACAGAAAATCCTTGAATTTAATCAAAAAAGTTTTAATATGAAGCTTGATTTGTTGGTGGAGCAGTCGGCAAAAGCTTTTGGACTCTATGACTTTATCTTTTCTTTAAATGACAATATCTTGAAGCTCAATTATTTCTCGAGTTTTTATGATTTTTTGAGACAGCTAGTTCAAAGAAAGGCATTGATTTCAAATACCGGTTTTTCGCAATATTCACTTAAAGATTTCCTTGAGCATATCGAATTAATGAAGAAAAATTCAATAGCTATTAAACCAGCTCCATTAGACTCAAATATTAATGCAGTTAATTTAATGACTGCCCACAAATCAAAAGGCTTAGAGTTTGATTACGTTTTTATTCCAAGCTTGCAAAATAAACTATGGGGTAATAAAGTAACTCGAACTATTCTGAAATTCCCTGCTTTTCTAATTAAAGAAACAGAAAGCCTAATAAATTTTGATGAATTGGAAGAGGAAAGAAGACTTTTGTTTGTTGCAATGACAAGAGCAAAAAAACAGTTATCTCTTTATTATTACAGTGAGAATGAATCAGGGAAGCCTGTTGAGCCTTCAGCTTTTGTTTCAGAGCTGCCGATCAAAAAAGTAGATCATATTAAGATTGAACTCAGCCAGGATGAACAATTTGAGAAGCTTGTAAATTCTGTGCAAGATGTTTTTGTTGATCATTTGTCTCAAAACAAAGAATTTTTTGAGTCCAGTTTAAGTGACTATAGATTGTCGGTCACTCATTTAAATAACTACTTAGATTGCCCAAGGAAATTCTTTTATCAAAACTTCATTCGTATTCCTGCCGCAAAAGATAAGCATGCATCGCTTGGTACTGCTGTTCATAACGCTCTGTGTGATCTCTTTAACTTGTTTCAAAAGAGTAAAGTTGATAAATCAGAATCAATAAATTTTGCTAATCAACAGTTTATTCTACACTTGAAAAACGAGTACCTCTTAAAAGCTGATTTTGAGGAAGCTCGAGATAGGGGATCTAAGTTACTTCAGGATTATATTTTTCATTATTATGAGCAGTTTAATTTGAGTACACTCCAGGAATATGACTTTAGCTCTAAAAACCTAGTCTATGACGATCTTTTACTTGCTGGAAAACTAGACAAAATTGAGATGCTAAGTGAAACAGAGATAAATGTCATAGATTATAAGACTGGAAGACCAAAACGAGAAGATCTAAATCCAGGTGGTAAAGCATATAGGCAGATAGTTTTCTATCAAATGCTTTGTGATTTAGCCCAAGAGTTACCAGGCTTTAAATTCAAGATGGTTTCTGGTGAACTTGACTATATAACAAAGCAAGGAGATAAGTTTATCAAAGAAAAAATTCTTGTCTCGCAGGCTGATTTGGAAAATCTAAAATCAGAGATAAAAATGTTTAAAGCTGACCTTAAATCTTGTAACTTCCCTATGACTGATGATGTCAGTGAGTGCACAACATGTAGCTTTAAAAATATTTGTAACAGATAGTACTATCTGAAAGTCATAACTTTAAGTATTCAGCTTGGAAATCTCTTGTATCTTTGTCTGCAAGCTCTTTACCGTGATCATAAATATCTTTGTCGTAGCTCATGCCTTCAAAGATTTCTTTTTCAGCTACATCTACGTTACCAACTCGATCATATTTGTTAAGTTGTTCTGGAGTCATTTCTAAATTATCCAATTCGCCTTCTATGGAGTTGATTTTTGACATTATAGATTCAAGATCAGTGTCAAGATTGTTTAGATGATTTTGTAATTCTTCAGTGCCTTGAGTTAACTGTTCTATGTCTTTTTCTTGAACTAATTGAACAAGTAATGTTTCATCAAAATTCTTTTCTAACTGTGTTTCGTCAAGCACTTCTACTATCAAACCATCAGTAAGACTCTCGCCTAAGTCTTCTTTTTTGATGCTACTGTTTACAGCTTCTTCGATGGCGCCAACTATCCCTTCACCAGCCTTGACTGGTTTAAAGACAAACACACCAAAAACTAAAATTAAGCATAAAAGCTTAAGCTTAATATCTTTCATAATATATATATTCGGTAAAAAACCACACTTCCCTGTAGTCTATTTACCCTAGAATTTTGGTTATTATCTTACAATGTTGTTATTTTGCACTAGATTATAAAGATATATTTAATAGGGGTTCGAGGGTTTTCCAGCTTTTGAACTCTTTATGCAGGCAAAACTCCAAATGTTTGTAAAGGAATTTGATACTTGATTCACAGTTATGCAGTTCGGATTCTAACAGTTCGTTTTCTTGATCAAGAGAATTTAAGACCTTAAATACTCCTGTTTTAAATATATGAATATTACTTTCGTATGGATTTTCTCTTAGATATTCCATATAGGCTTGCTCTGAAAGTATTGAGCCATTCTCAAAATCAAAATAGAGAGGTATCTGGTTTTCAGATCTTTTTTTTCTTGTTTTAAAACACATATTTAGTTGTGGCTTATAACCTTGCGAACAAGTAATCTGCCATAAGAAATTTAAAAGTATTTTTTTTTGATCTTCTCGGGAAAGTTTATCTTTTTGATTTAGAATATCCAGATTTTCAAGTAGTAAGTTTAAATAATCAAAGCTTGTTTCATCTCCTGAAAGTGTTACAGAGTCTATGATTTCGCATAAAAAGTAGGCTTGTGAAAGTAAGTCATAATCTTTTTGAATATTTTGAAATTGATCAATTAATCTAATCTCTTGAACTATATCGAGGTTACGTCCTTGTGCAAATAAAAACTCGCAGAATTGTAGTACCTGAGTTTTTGGTCCGAGTTTGCTTTGAATTTTATAAGCCCCTTTAGCAACGGCTTTTATGGGTCCATGAGTATTTGTGATTACGTGAATAATTTTGTCATTGTCAGATAGACGATGATTCCTAATTATTATGCCTTTGCATTTTATAGCTTCACTCATTTTGTAATTAATAAATGCCCCTCCACGACCGGGTCTTTAAGGGGCATTTATTAATTACAATAAAGCAAGACTTGAAAATTGTCGCAAAAAGACCCGGTCGTGGAGGGGCAAAATTCTTATGAGCAATAATTAATAATTTTTAGCTTGCAAAACCTCTTTATAATTTGTTAATATTCTTAAGTAAGTACGGGAGGACAATTCAATGAGTGAATTAACGACGCATCCGAGTCTTACAGCAAGAGAGCTAGGACAAGGACATATAACGAGCAAAGAGAAAGGCACAAGAGCGATACAAAGCTCGAGCAATAACAGAGAGATTTTAGAAAGGACTGCGCATAGCGCGGTCCTTCCTGTTTCTAAGAGTAATTTGCACGCGCAAAGGACAGGATTAGATATAGATACATTAGTCGATGATGTATCTATATCTAAAAAGCCTGCTGCTGCGCACGAGGGGGTCGAAGTTGAGGGACCAAAGGCTCAAAAAGAGCAAGGTTCGCAGCAAAATCATGGTGGGGATAGTGATTCGGGGTCATCATCTCATGCAGATAAGCTTGAAGCCCATGTAGATGAAAGTCTGCATCATGCGAAGCTAATAACTTTAGTTACAGCGCTTAAAGCTCTAACCAAAGCAGATTGTAGGAGGGTGATAGATAGTGCAACTTTTGATCCAAGTCATGCGTTCGCAAATTTATGGGATCAAGAATCAAGCGCAAGATTAACGAGTGCAGCAACTGCACTTGCTGGTTTTGAAACTGATCTGCAGGCGCGTTTAGAGGGGATGACATGTTTTAAAACATTTGAAACATTCGTGAATTCTAAACATCGAAATCCTATGGGAAAAAACTTGGCTATGGTTTTGCGTGAAGCAGCTGAAGGTTTTTCTAACGGTCAAGATAGAAAGATTTCTGGCTTTAATCCAAAAATATCTGATTCGTCTTTAAAAAAATTCTTTAAATTTTTGAAAAACGAAGATCATACACTTAAGTATGCTCAAGATAGTTTGGTTAAAAGATTGAATCTAATCTATCTGAAACTTGTAATTGCTGAAGATCAAAAATCTAAGAAGCTAGACTACAGGTTAGAAGCGGCTTTTAAATTCTCAAAAATTAAAAATACTAATCCTTTTGAGAGGTTAAAAGAAAGCTTGCTGGCGAAATTAGGTGATGACAAGAAAATTAAAGACAAGGCAAAAAGCTTCAAGGAGACGACCCAGGCAAATTTGTCGAGCCTCGCTCAGAAGATTGTACATGCAGTTGCTGAATTTTCTAATATCTTTTTTTCTGGTTTGCTTTCACTTTTAGGTGATGTAAATGAGAAATTAGGTAAAGGTCTTGAGTCAAAATCTATTGCTGGTTTTGTTAGAGGTGGGTCTTTGTCTGGCGCTGATTTGGCGAAGACTTAGTAATATAGTTGTCGTCATTGCTTAAAGGTCACATAATTCGTTGACTTTATGAGTAGTATGAATTAACTCTATTGCAATATTCAAATTAATTTACTCTTTTTACTACGCCTGATCTTCGAAAAGGCTCCGTAAAAAGGTAAATTAATGTGATTGCCATTAGACTCAATTAATAATAGTAACTTTATCTCAATACAGCGATGACGTATTACTTCTTTGGCTTAGGTGGTAGTTTTGAGTAAAAGCTTAGGTTTTTGTATAAGGGTTTTTCCCTACTAGACCACTTGCGGAACCGTAGGTTTCGTAAGTGGTCGTGATAAAGAACTCTAGTGCCCCTTTATATACAAAGATCTAAGCCAAGCTCAAATTTATGCTATAATGTATGGATAGGTTATTTATTATGGATCCAGTTAATCGTATCGCAGGTCTCTTTAATACAGATGGTTCAGTAAAAGTAGCTGGCCCAGTTAAGCAGTCTGAGGCGATGCCTGTAAATCTCGCTGATGTACTAGCCGAAAGAGCTAATGTGGCGACATCTAATGTTAATGCTCAAAGAGAAGAAGAGAACATAACAGAATTGCATCAAGCAGTTTCGGTGATTCCAGCAGTTTTTGTAAAAGAATTTCAAGCAGCCCTTCAAGCATGACCTGAAAGCAAGTTTGATGGCACTGGTAAATATGATCCTGGCGAGCAAAAATTATTAGCTTTAGTTTCTGGTCTAGTAGATAAAGAACCAGCTACTATTGATTTAAATTTAAGTGATAAACCAGGAGCAAAAGAAGTTCTAAAAAAAGTTCAAGATGGTCTTGGCGCAGTCCCAGCTCAATATAAAGCGATTGTAACGGAGACGGTCGTAAAAGCTTTACAAGAAATTCCAGACGCAAGAAACGCTTTCGAAAGTCTAATTCGTTATGCAAAAGCAAGTACAGCGATACTCGCTGAAGCAAAAAAAACTAATTTATCAGCTGAAGATACAGTGAAACTTACTAATTTACTAAAACAAGCTCAACCCTTTGAAGGCATTCTAGGTGTACTTATTGCAAATACAGTTGATGCTGCAAAAAATTTAGATATTAAAGCTTTAGCGAGTATATTTCAAGATTACGCAAAATCAATTGATGACATTGTTGTTCCTTTAGTTGCAAAGCATATGCCAAAAGCTCTCTCTAAGGACCCACTTCAAGTAGCAGCGCAAGTTCAAGCACCGATGGAAAATATACTTACTGGATATGCGGCTGAGCTTGCACCAGTAGCGCAGCTAGTAATGGATAAGACATTAGGTTTTGTGAAAGACAATGCTGGTCCTCTTTCAAAAGTATTTTCAACTGCTCTTGCAGCTTTTAGTACTGTAGCTGATAGATTAAAATCTATTTGGTCACCATCACCTACTGGGTTAAGTGATATGTTAGGTATATCAAAAGAGCAAGCTGCTAAAGCTTCACTAAACTAGACCCTTCATAAAATAAATCTAGAATTTGTTTGAAGTTTTTCCCTTCTTCTGCAAGTTTTTTTGCACCGTGTTGAGACATGCCAATTCCATGTCCAAAACCAACACCGTTAAAACTTATATTATTATTCAAAACCTCAGTAGTAAAAAAAGTACTTCTCAATCCAAGTTTGTGCCTAAGCTCTTCACCATTGAGTTTGAGGTGCTTTAAGCCACCAGTTTTATTTCCTGAAATTAAAATATCTTTTGCTCTTCCTTCAGGAGTAGTATTTATAATCGTCACAGCTTTGATGCTGCTGAATCTAAGATCATTAAGTCTAGAATTTAGATCTCCTAGAGATAACTTCATTTGCCAAGGACTAGTATCGTCTTGTATTGATTGTGATCTTAAATAGGCATGATGCTCGGTACCCCAAATATCAGCAGCGCTTGCTGTTGAAAAGCCAGCTCTGCTAAAAAAATAAGCTTCAACAGGTTTGTTTTGCTTATCAACTAAGATCAAACCATCAGTGTCTTTAATTGCTTGATTAGTAGAAGCATGTTCGTTATCTACACCAAGGTAAACTTGATCTTCAACTGATGGTTTTAAATCATAGCCAAGATTTGCTCTGCGATTGAGTTTGCTTACGGTGTATGTTCTTGCTGCAACACTTTGTGCTTTTAGTGCTTCTTTGTGCCAGCTTGCAGGCATCTCACTTGCCACGACACCTTTAAGATAGTCTTCTAAAAACAATCTATTTATAATAGTGAAGTCTTTTGAGTTTACTTTGATTAATATCGAACCACGATATTTTTTTTCTTGGTTATCAAATTTATTTTCTTTGACTGTCCAAATGCAATCACTTTGTGGCTCTAAATCAGTGCAGCTAAGTAAAAGTAATTTGGAGCTTGAAGCGAGGTCAGGTTCTGCTGCGACAATTAATTTCTCATTTGTTTTAGTGCCAAAACGAATAAGAGTTTGAACTTCTTTCCCTTTTTTCATTAGAGTCTCGTCAATTTTACCATTTGCATCTAAAGCAAAAACAGAATAATTTTGATCCGCGCTAAAGTAAGCTCTTACGCTTGAATCGTAAAGTCCAATATCTATCTTCAAATCTTTTGCAAAGCAAACATTCACGCTAAGCAAGCTATAAAAAGCAAAAAGAAAGATGTATTTATCTCTTTTGGTCATTAATTTATATTATAGTAGAAATATATGGTCGGAAATGACGTAAAAAGTGTTTATATAGGTTTGGGCACTAATATGGGTAATAGAGCAGCTAATTTGAAGTTAGCAATCGATCTTTTAGATGCTCATCCCCAAATAAATTTTGTTGCAAGCTCATCTATTTATGAAAATAAGGCAATTGAAGAAGCTGGTCCTGAAGATTTTCTAAATCAGGTTATTTTAATTGAAACATTTTTAAATCCTCATGAGTTATTGAATTTAATGCAAGAAATTGAGACAAAATTAGACCCTCAGCGTGAGCAAAGAGGTAGAAAAAAATCAAGATATATGGATCTGGATATTTTAATTTATAATGATGAGCAAATTGATGATGAGAGTTTAAAAATTCCCCATCCAAGAATGCAAGAAAGAGATTTTGTGATGAATCCCTTAAATGATCTGCAAACAAAACTTTATAAAAAAAGACTCCTTATTGATGATGGTGAAGATCCAGCTATTGTTGCACTTGCTGACTATTCAGACTTTACAAGAAAGCTTAGTGTAAAAGAAAAAACAGCGTTAATCAAAATTGATGAATATATAAATTCAAGAACAGATATTGTCTTTAGAAGAATGTTGCTTGAAGATCTAGATCAAGTTTTAATCATGGACGAAGAAGCTTTTGGTGAAAAACATTGGTCTAGAGATGTATTTGTCAAAGAGTTGAATAATCATTATGCACATTATTTAGTTGCTGCTGACAAGCAAGGTAAGCCAATTGCTTTTATTGGTATTTGGTTTGTAATTGATGAGATGCATGTTATGACCTTAGCTGTTTCTGCAGCCGCGCAAAGACGTGGTATCGCTGAAGCCCTATTGATTTTAGCTTTTAAGCACTCATATCAAAATCGTATTCGAACCTCAACACTTGAAGTAAAAGCAAATAATCTTGCTGCAATTAATCTTTACGAAAAATATCTTTATCATAAGCAAGGTATCAGACCAAAGTATTATGCTGACGGGCAAGCAGCTCTACTACTTTGGACCAAAGAAATATTTACAGATGAATTTTTGGATAATTTTATAGAGCGTTTGGATAAACTTTTATCAAAGGAGTCATTAAGAGAGGCTTAGATTGTTTCCGTCATTTAATCGTTGCTATAGTAAATCTTGGTTAAGCATTACTTGTTATCGAGACGAGTGATGTAAGGTATAGATAAATTCTATACTGCCAGCATTAAAGTAGATCGAGTCGTCATTA
>CAIYXB010000064.1 GCA_903930015.1 uncultured bacterium
AACCGTTTTGGTTTGTTCGTTAATCTCAACTATTTTTGCTGCTTCAAAACCAGCAAAACGGTAAGCCCAAGTTAAATCATTTCCCATTCAGTAATTATATTAAAGTATTTACTTAATCCACTAAAAATGCAGAAGAGCCAATAAATTTAAGTAAAACTAGCTCGCCATTGTCTGAAAGGCAACTTTAAATTTGCCTCTTGCGGTTACGGTCAAAATACTTAAAACCACTAAAAGGATTGCCAGTATAGCTGTTGAAAAACTAGTTACTATAAGCATTACTTGCATTATAATCTCGTTCTAAGTTTGTAGGGATTTCAGTCAAGTTCTTGAAAAACATGCCTTAACTTGATATAATAGCAATACATATTATGAAGAAGGAATTGCTAGGCTTACCAGAAAAATTAACTCAACTTTCAAGCAGTGATGAAAAAAATATAAAAATTTTTTCTGGTAGATCAAATCCTCTTTTGAGCAAAGAGATTGCTAAAGAACTTGGCATGGAACTAGGCCAAATCAAAATTAAACCTTTTGCAGACGGAGAACTTTATGTTCAAATCCAGGAGAGCGTTCGTGGGTGTGAAGTGTTTTTAATTCAACCTACTTGCCCGCCCGTTAACGAAAATCTAATGGAGTTATTAATTATTCTTGATGCGCTAAAAAGAGCATCTGCAAAAACCATCAATGTAATTCTTCCTTACTACGGATATGCCCGCCAAGACAGAAAAGCAGCGGGTCGTGAACCAATCACTTCAAAGCTTGTTGCTAAGATGATTTCAGAAGCTGGTGCAGATAGAGTTTTATGTTTGGATTTACATTCAGAACAGATTATTGGTTTCTTTGATACTTTAGTTGACCATGTTCATGCTTCACCAGTTTTAATTGACTACATAAAAAGATTTATTGGTAACGACGATCTAGTTTTAGTATCACCAGACGTAGGCGGGGTAGCAAGAGCAAGAGCATTTGCCAAACGATTTAATGATGCTCCAATTGCGATTGTTGACAAACGTCGCATGCTTGATCAGCAAAACATGATTGAAGTTATGAATGTGATCGGTGATGTTGAAGGTAAGACTGCTATTTTAATTGATGACTTAATTGATACTGCTGGCACTATGTGCAAAGCTGCTGAATTAATCAAAGAAAAAGGTGCCAAAAAAGTTTTTGCTTGCGCAACTCATGGAGTGCTTTCAGGGCCTGCGTTTGAAAGAATCGAAGCCTCTTGTATTGAAGAGTTTGTGATCACAAACTCTATTCCTCTTGCTCCAATTTGGATTCAATCTGAAAAAATAAAACAAGTATCTATTGCTCCATTTATTGCTGAAGCAATCCGTAGAATTCATACCGGCGATAGCGTTTCAGGGTTGTTTATTTAAATCATCTTGAGAAGAGGGTGGTCCTTTCCAAAGCTTTCCATTAGCGGCATAACGCGCATAGAGTAAAAGTAAAGGTATTACAATTGAGTAAAAAACCAGTAATTGCAATTCTAAATCAAGATTTTCTAGCATCATTAGCCTCCATTAATTCCTGAGCTAATAATTGGATATTTAGCCCTACTATGAATAATATTAATGCGGATAAAGTTTTCTGCCAAGCATAGTCTAGTAAAAAATCACTGTTATCGGTAATTAATTTCAGAACACCAATACAAAGTGGCGACATGCAAGCAATTGCAGCTATTCGTAAGGATTCAGCTTTAAATCTATATTGCTCAAAACTTTTCACAGTATTGTTTTAGCAAAATTCGCTAAAATTAAAAGGGGTCAAAAGTCCTCTGAGAAAATAAATATTTCACAAGCAATCAAAAATCTAATCAAAGCAAAAGCACTTGCAATAGGCTTTAATGATGTGCGTTTTATTTCAACTGAACCTTTAATCAAATCAGAAGAAAAATTCCTCAAGTGGCGCAATAAAGGTTTTGCTGCTGATATGAATTATCTACTTAAAGAAAATCCTATCAATGCAAGACCCGAATTTCTACTTGAAGATGCAAAAACCATCATCATGTTTTCGGCTAACTACTATAGTCCTTGCCCGCCAAGACCTTCTTTAAAACACGGTCGCATAGCGGCTTACGCGGTTGGGCTTGATTATCATAAAGTATTACGCAACAAAATCAAACTTTTACTTGAAGATACAGAATTAAAAACAATCTTTGCAAAATCTAAATTTTTTACCGATGCTGTTCCTCTTTTAGAAAAATCCTTTGCTAAAAAAGCTGGTTTGGGCTTTCGTGGGAAAAATACTCTTTTGATTTCCCGTGAAACAGGAAGTTTTAATTTTATAGCTGAAATAATTACGGATCTTGATTTAAAGCCCGACGTCATTGCGAGGAGCGAAGCGACGTGGCAATCCATTTCTAGTAAAGAGATTGCCGCGCCTTCTTCGAAGGCTCGCAATGACGAACCCATCACCTGCGGCAACTGTACTCGCTGTATAGATATCTGTCCTACAAATGCATTCCCAGAACCTTATCAATTAGATGCTCGTAAATGCATAAGCTACCACACCATCGAAAATCGCGCAGAAATCCCCAAAGAACTTAGTAAAAATTTTGGAGAATGGTTTTTTGGTTGTGATTTATGCCAAACTATCTGTCCTTATAATAAAAAAGCTGAGGCGTCATTGCGAGGAGTCAGCCACGCTGCGCTCGCTGCAGGCTCCGACGACGTGGCAATCCATTCCTTCTCTACCTTCCCTGAATTCCGTCCAGAAGCAGGCTTTGGACACTGGCTTAACATGGAAGAATTAGTTGATTTAGATATCAGTACCCACAAAAGCATTAAAAGTCTCCAAGCAAGCCTACAGGGGCATCGCTACATAGACAAATCAAGCCTAATAGAGATTAATAAGCTACTTAACAACTCCACTGAAATAACAGAGGAGTTGTTAGATCGTATTTTCCAAATCAAATTTGCTAAAACACCCTTGCTTAGACCAAAGCGCAAGGGACTTATAAGAAATGCACGAATTGTTTTGGGGAATCCTACTCAATCCCAACAAGCCCATAATTAGTCATTTGATTTTGCACAAGAGGACTTCTCATAAAATCGATAAACTGGGCTTGGGCATTATCAAGCTCACCAGCTGAAATTAAGTATAAATAACGTGTTAGAGGATACTCTCCTGATCTTACAGTCGCAGCATCAAGATGACCCATGTCATCTATTGGTTTTGTACCATTATCATCAAAAGCAGATCCAACGCGTAGGATTTTCACTTTTGCTCTATTGAGAATTTCTTTATTCATAAAAACCGATAGACTACAAAAGCCTATAGCATCAGGATTTGAAGCTACCATCTCTAGTAATTGATCTGGTTTATAAATATGAATCACATTCTCCGTAACTTCTTCTCCAAACATAATCCTATCTTTAAAGAAAGTGAAGGTACCGCTTTGTTTACTTAGTGAAAATCTAGCTATCTTATTTGATGAGCTAGATTGGGTGGTGAGTGCATTCCAGGTCATCACATCTTTGCCATAAATTTCTTTTAGCTCGTCTGTAGTAAGTGTCTCAACAGGGTTTGATGGATTAACAAAAAACACTACTGAATCAAGTGCGATTCTATGGTCAGCAAGAGGTTTGTTTTTTGAAGCTGCTATTTTTCTTTCTTCTAGGGTTGGGATTCTTGAAACTGCAGCTAGAGAAGATTTTCCATCTATTAAATTTGCGATCGCAATACCACTATCTTCATCAGCAATTTCAAAATCTAGTTTAGGATTTTGATTTATAAAATCTTGTTTATTTGCTTCAAAAAGAATAAGTAGGGATTTTGTCCCTTCGACAGTAAGCGCGCTTGCAATCATAGGTCTTTGCACTGAGCCCAGTTTCCTATCAGAGCGATATTCTTTCACTAAAGATGTTACACCTGTTGCATGTCTATTAAAGATACTGTTGTAGATAAATAAGGAGATTGCACCCAGCACAATCATAAAAAAAACAAAGCCAAAAAAACTGACACCTGGTTGTTTTTTTGCTGCAGTTCTTACTTGTTTTGTAGTTTGTTTTTTTTGTTGGGATTGCTCATATTTTGATGCTCCCAAATCTTGTTGTTTTTTGTTTTCATTAAAAGCACTTGATTGTGCGATAGTCTTAAAATCTTTTTTTGCAAGATTCAATAATATATAATCAATACCTTTTGATAAATACCTATTAGTGACTGCTAAATTTTCTCCAATATCAATTGCAAGAGAGTTTATATCAGAGTTGTATTTAAAGCTAAGTTCTAGAACCCTTTTCATCTTAGAAAGATCTTTCAGTGGGAGTTTTGGTCTTGAAAGTTTTGAAACATATTGTAATTTACTAGGATCCTTATCTAAATAATTAATAAGATTATTGATCTCAATAGCAAGTGAAAGCATCTCACTGATTTGCGCTTGGCTATATTTCCCAGAA
>CAIYXB010000065.1 GCA_903930015.1 uncultured bacterium
ATATCAATATCAATATCAACTAAACCTTGTCTATCTAAAATACCTTTTTGGAATTTTTCTTTTAGTGAGAAAAAACATCTGAAAATCCTTCAAGACTAAATGCAAATAAATTAGGTTATGAAAATAATGATTATTTAGTACTTTATAATTCTGATAAAATTCATTTACTAGATATGGATGGAGTGATTTTAAATGAATGGGATCTAAGTTATTCCAAAAGAATCAAATTTCTTGATGATTGCAGCATAATGGTACTTGAAAATAATGATGATAAATTTCTAGTGAAAAAGGATTTCTCGGATAAAACAATCTGGAGATATGAAGCCCCTGGGGTTATACATCATGATTTTGATATCACAAAAGAAAGTAATATTATATTCCTTTATCGAACAAAACTATCTAAAAATTTTGAGCTAGATAATGAATGTACACATAGTCAAGTTACTTCTGATGCAATCATGGAAATAACTCCTGAAGGCAAGCAGGTTTTCAATGGTCTTTATACGAAGATTTTGGTTCAATAATTAATACTCAACAATGTACTGATGAGAATCTAGACTACAAAAAAGAATTAGATTGGGCTCATCCAAATTCAATAGATATTATAAAAGAGAATAAGTGGTATAAAAAAGGTCACAAAGCATTTAAACCCGGAAATATCATTATTACTGTACGCCACTTAAATAAAGTAGCCATACTAGATAAAGAGACAAAAGATATTGTTTGGGATTATAGTGGAGAAGAGAATGGATATTCATTAGAATTGCCGCACGAAGGTGAAATGATTCCCGAAGGATTACCTGGAGCTGGGAATATTTTAATTTTTGACAACGGATCAGATCGCAAATTCACAAGAGTAATTGAGATTAACCCTATAACCAAAAAAACCATTTGGAGTTATTCTGATCCTGGCAATTTTTTTAATCCATATGCCGGAAGTCAAAAAAGACTTAAAAATAGTGACACCTATATCTCTGACGATGAATCTAGCAAAGCTTTCATCGTTGATAAGAAAGGTAGAATCAAATGGCGATACAAGGATTCTAATAGTACTCGATCAGTCAAAAGACCTACGATTTATCCAAGAAAAGATTTTGCTCATTGCCTATCAAAAGAATCTAAATAAACATCGGGCTAATTCTTTATCATAAAAACAAATTCACCCTGAACATCTTTAGGAAATTGTTTTTCTAACTCTTGGAATACATCATCGATTTTTCCACAATAACTCTGCTCATATATTTTTGTGAGTTCTCTAGCTAAAAAAACTTCTGTATCTTCTGAAAAAATATTTTTAATATCCTCAAGTGTTTTTTTAATACGATGTGGACTTTCAAAAAAAACTATTGGTCTTGTAGTGCCCTCTTCAAAAAGTCTCTTGAGAACTCTTCTTCTTTGCTTAGGACCATGTGGTAAAAATGCTTCAAAAATAAAACCCGTGAAGTCTAAAGGACATATAGATAAAAAAGCCGTAAGAGACGAAGCACCAGGGATAGGGCTCACCTTATGTCCGGCTTCATAAACACTTTTTAAAAGGAATGAACCTGGATCTGATATCAAAGGCGTACCAGCATCAGAGATGAGCACAGTATCCTCTCTTGCTAGAGTCTCTAATACTTGACTTAACCTACTTTCCTCGTTTTCCTTATTTAAACTTATGAGTTTTTTACCAGGGATTCCAAAGTGATTAAGGATTTTTACTGTCATCCTAGTATCCTCAGCATAGATAGTATTTACAGATTGGAGAGTGTCAATCGCTCTTTTTGTGATATCTCCTAGATTACCAATGGGGCTTGCGACTATGTAAAAAGTGTTCATTAGAGTTGTTGCGAAAGGGCAAGCCCTTCCTTAACAACTCTATCAAAACCTTCGGTTTTGTGTCTTTGTTTAGACCTGTTATAGCTCAAATTCACTTTCGCAACAGGTTTATTTTAATTTTTTTTAAGATTATGTAAATATTATTTGCTTACCTAACTATGATAATATAAATCTTCTGTGTTTAAGAAAAGAAAAAAATACTGTCCTGAAGCAAACGAGATACATTACAAGAATGTTTCTTTGTTGAGTCAATTTACTGATTCTGCTGATAAAATTCTAGGCCGCAAACATTCTGGCCTTGATGCTAAAAAGCAAAGAATGATGCAAAGAGCTATTAAAGTAGCTAGAACTTTAGGATTGATGAAATAAGGATTTAAAAATGTCTAGAATTTGTGAATTAACAGGAAAAAAAGCTGGAAAAGGATGGAGATACTCATTTTTAAGATCTCACTTTAATCCAACTTCAAGAAGACGTTTTGAGGTTAATCTTCAAACTATTACAGCTATCATTGATGGTGTAAAGAAAAAAATTAAAGTTAGCACTAAAGCTCTAAAAACTTTTCCAACTCTAAAATCCGGTATTACGTCAGCACAACTTAAAAAAGGGGCTAGACGTAGGGCTAAAATGAAAATTAATGCTGCAAATAAAAAAGCTGCCTAAATTATTACTCTTTTTAGTCATATAATTAGTTAATAAGTTGAAACACTTATTCCAATAAAATTGTCTGAAGAAAAAAATTCAATTAGCATGAAAGAACTAGCTGCGAAGCTAAAGATTGCTGATGCTCTTTTAAAGAAGATCGTCAAAGATTTTGATATTCCAACAGCTAAAGTAAAAAGTCGTGTGCACCTAGAAGACTCTTCTGTGCAGACAGTTAGAGAGATAATGGCCTTAAGGGCAAGTGGCAAAAAAACCAAAGAAATCAA
>CAIYXB010000066.1 GCA_903930015.1 uncultured bacterium
AGTGATTCAAGTCTCGATTGCCTAATAGAGATTTGATCATTAAGTGATTTTCTTCTTTTTATTTTTATTTGCTGTAATTTCCTGTAACTTTTTCTTTGCATCACAGTCCCGATTAACGATCCAATACAATAACCAAGCACACTAAAAGCAATCGCTGAAAGAGCACTTTGCAAAAAAGCATCTTCAAGTTGAAGAGTAGCTTCGTCTCTGGTTAATGCAATAAAACAAAAATGAATGGCAAAAGTAATAGAACCTAAAAGCACAGCAATTTTCATTGAGAAATTTCTAAAAGCTTTGTATTGCTTTAGAAGTTTCAACTTAATTTCCTCTCTTGCTTCTTCGTTACTTGACATTATTTTGTGTTCTACCAGTTTTATATTCCAACAAAACATCTATTGTCTAAGTCAGACTAATGACCGAAATTACAAGCAAATCTAAACATTTTTGGCTATAGTGAGCCAGCTAAATAGCACATCTGAACTATTATTCAAAAAAAACTAAATCATTATAGGTAGAGCAGTGGGGTGAGAATTCCATCCAGTAGAATAACACCTATAACAACAAGTGCAGTGGCTTTAGTAGTAGTTTGTCCAACTTCTTTAGCTCCACCTTCGCACATCAAGCCCATTACTATATTCACAAGAACAACATAGATACAAAAAATTTCTGTTTTAATTAAAGGATATAAATAGTCTTTCAAGGAAACAACTTTCCAAGCTGAATCCAAGAATTCTGACATCTCTAAATTAACTGAAAATTTTGCCACAGACATTCCAGTAAAAACTGAAACGATTGTACTAATAGAAAGTAATAAGGGTGCAAGAAGAATCACAGAAAACACCGCAGGCACTAATAAATAATATATGGGATCAATTTTAAGTACTTTAAGAACATCAATTTGATCAGAGACTTTCATCGTAGAAACTTCTGCTGTAAAAGCCGTTCCGCAACGAGCAGCTATACCAAAAGCAATAAAGATAGGTACTATTTCTCTTAAATTCGCCAAAATAATTAATGCTCCAATAAGATCTCTTCCACCTTGCTTAACAAGTTCGATAGAAGTATTTAAGGTAAGAATACTTGTTCCTATTGCAATTAAAATCATTATCATGGGTAACGATTCATAACCAATTAAAGAAGCTTTACTGATCGTTTGTTTAATTGGGATTCTTCCTGTGAAGATCATCTTTAAACTTTTTAAAAGTGCTGGTGCAATATTTCCGACAATTTCCAAATAGCTTGCCTTGTGAGCTGGGCTTGGCATAGAAAATACTTCAGACATGGTTATAATTTTAGCAGTAGTTCTCTGTTTTAGACCTGTTGCGAAAGTGTAACTCGAGCTAAAACAGAGAACTACTGTTAAAACTAATAAATAATGACTGGAATATACCCTAAAATAAATCCACAAAGTATTAATGCAAACTTAGGTCTTAAACAGCACTTTGATCTAACTAAAAGTTTTGAGAATGACCATTTTGGTACTTGGTCTAAACTTGCTAGAGAAGAATTATTCTGGCATAAAGATTTTGAGACTTGTTTTAGTCAAAAAGAATACCCTTTCTTTTCTTGGTTTGAAGGTGGCAAAACAAATATTTCTTACAACTGCCTAGATAAAAACCTTGAAAAAAATTCTCAAAAAACAGCCATTCAGTTCATCAACTCAAATCAAGAAGAAACTAATTTATCTTACAGAGAATTACATCAAAGAGTAATTCAATTCTCAAATTACCTAAAAAAGCTTGGTATAAAAAAACGTGATTTTATTTGCCTTTATATGCCACTGTCTTGTGAAGCAGTTATTGCAATGCTTGCCATTGTAAGGATAGGGGCTATTCACAACATAGTCTTTGCTGGTTTTTCAGCAACAGCGCTTGCTGAAAGAATTCGCGACACTAAAAGCGACTGGGTAATAACGGCTGACTTAGCCTACCGGAAAGGCAAAGAATTATCCTTACTTGAGACTTGCCTGGAAGCAAGAGATGAAAGTGACTTTAAAAATATCATAGTTTACAATCGCTCAGGAAATTGTGAAATCAGTTCATTGGAAAAATCAGGTCTAAAATTTTATAAGTTTGAAAACTATTTAAGTGAGGATTTCACAAAAGACTCAATCGAATGGCTAGACGCTGAAGATCCAAGTTTTGTACTTTATACAAGTGGCAGCACTGGCAAACCAAAAGGACTTGTACACAGCACTGGCGGTTACTCACTTTGGGCTAAACTTTCCACTAGATGGGTTTTTGATTTAAAAGAAAATGATAAATACTGGTGTACTGCAGACATAGGCTGGATCACAGGGCATACATACTTGGTCTATGGACCACTATTAAATGGAGCAACTTGTTTTTTTTATGAAGATGCACCAGACTTTCCTAATAAAAATATTTTTTGGCAGTTAATTGAAAAATATAAAATCACTATTTTCTATACAGCACCCACAGCAATCAGAACTTTTATGCAATGGCAAAAAGATCATCCTATAACCCAAGACCTCAGTTCACTTCGATTACTTGGCAGCGTCGGTGAGCCCATAAACCCCAAAGCTTGGAAATGGTTTTATGAAGTGATCGGCAATTCAAGATGCCCAATAGTAGACACCTGGTGGCAAACAGAGACTGGTGGAATAATGATTACAAGCCTTATTGGTGTAGATGACATGAAACCAGGAAAAGCTGGTAGAGCACTTCCTGGTATAGAAGTTTTTACAGATACGGACAATAAACTTTATATAAAAAAACCTTTTCCTAGTCTTGCAAGAACAATCAATGGTAATCCAGCAAGGTACTTGAACGCTTACTGGAACAACGAGCATAAAGCTTACTTAGCAGGAGATTCAGCGCTTATAGACGAAGATGGCTATGTTGAATTACAGGGAAGGATTGATGATGTCATAAACGTTTCCGGTCATAGGCTTGGTACTGCTGAAATCGAGTCATCAATTATAAAAGCACCACATGTCTCAGAAGCTGCTGTAGTTTCAATTCCACATGAAATCAAAGGTGAAACAATAATTGTATTTGCTGTTACAAATGGAGCTACTACAAAAGATGAGATCAACGAACAGATTAAAGATGATATTGGATCGTTTGCGAAACCTGAAGAAATTTTTCTTTGTAAAGCTCTGCCAAAAACAAGATCTGGCAAAATCATGAGAAGACTACTTAAAGATATTGGACTTAGGAAATTTCCAGAAGGTGATATCAGTACACTCGAAGATAGTAAGGTCATAGAAGCTTTAATTGAGGTTGTTAAACAGCAGCTTTAGTTTTGTTCTTATACAAAGGAAACTTACTTGTTAAGGATTTTACTTCAACAAGCACTTTAGAAACCACATCAGCATCTAGCTTTGAATCAGCATCAGGATTAGCATTTTTTTGTAGATTTTTAATCACCAATGCAATAAGTTCAGCAACTTTTGTAGAGTCATCTTCTCTAAAACCTCTTGTTGTAATTGCAGGTGTACCAATTCTGATCCCACTAGTTACAAATGGGCTTGCTGGATCATTAGGAACACTATTTTTATTTACAGTGATTTTTAGTTCATCAAGAGTATTAGCAACAAGCTTACCTGTAAGTCCAGTTGAAACAAGATCAAGTAAAAGCAAGTGATTATCAGTTCCACCCGAGACCATATTGATACCTAATTCTCTAAATTTATTTTCCATTGCTTTAGAGTTTTTGATAATTTGCTCTTGATAGATTTTAAATTCTGGTTGTAGAGCTTCATTAAAAGCAATAGCCTTAGCTGCAATAATATGCATCAAAGGTCCACCTTGAGTACCAGGAAAAATACCAGAATTAAGTTTCTTGGTTAAATCCTCTGAATTCCAAAGTATAATTCCACCACGAGGACCACGCAGTGTCTTGTGTGTAGTGCTTGTTACAACATCCGCATAAGGAAATGGACTTGGATGAAGACCAGCAGCAACAAGACCAGAGATGTGAGCCATATCTACCATAAAGAGGGCTCCTACTTTATCAGCTATCGCTTTGAATTTTTTAAAGTCTATAATTCTTGCATAAGCAGAAGCACCAGCAATAATTAACTTTGGTTTTTGGGCAAGAGCAATTTTTTCAACATTATCGTAATCTATAAAACCTTTACTATCAACACCATAGCTAACTGGTGTAAACCATTTACCAGAGATATTCACTGGCGAACCGTGAGTTAAGTGACCACCTTCAGCAAGGCTCATTCCCAGGAATTTATCACCTGGATTTAAAAGAGCTGCAAAAACAGCAGTATTAGCATTAGCACCGGAGTGAGGTTGTACGTTGGCAAAATTACAAGAATAAATCTTGCAAATCCTTTCAATCGCTAAGTTTTCAATCTCATCATGATATTCACAACCATTGTAGTATCTCTTGTGAGGATAACCTTCAGCATACTTGTTTGTTAAACATGAGCCCGCAGCCATAAGTACATCTTCACTAACAAAGTTTTCACTTGCAATCAGCTCGATATTATCCTGCTGGCGCTCAAGTTCTTTTTGCATAAGATCGAGCACTTTTTGGTCCTTAACATTTACGAAAAAATCAGTCATAACTATTATTTTATAGCATTTTAGGCGTGGTTGGTACTTTTGGAGTATTTAGACCAGCCAGGCTAGATCAATAGTATGAGTTAATAGCCTAGCAAGATTACGCATAAAAGCTATAGTATGGCACACGCAAACATTTTCCAAAAAGTTCAAAAAACACCTCAAAAAGCTCAGTCTCCACAAGAATATATGGATGACACGACTCTTGAGACAATTAATATACTTGGTGAACAGGTTATTAGTTTAAGAGAAATAATTGAAGAGCAACATACAATTATTCAAGATTTAGCTAAGAGCGTTTCGAACATGAAAGTACAACAAAAAGAAACTGAACAAAATTTAAATCTCACTTATATCGATCAAAAAGATCTTGCTAAGCAATTAAGAATTTTAAAATCTAATATACATGCTAATCAATATGTTGAAAGAAAAGAACAAACACAATCAACAATGCAAAGCTCAAACAATAATACTCAACAAGATGAAAAAGAGATAGAGGAATTGTTTTACCATAATTCAAAAAATAGCACTGTAATAAAAAATTCAGCAGCAAACGATGCTATCAAAAAGACTCTAGCGGAATTAAAAAAACTAGAAAAACCAAAACAAAAGTTTTTGGCAAAAAAAGAATTAGAACAAACAACAAAAGCAGCTCCTGCAACTAGTAACACAAGACCATCAAACGAAGAGCTTGCAAAAAAAATGATTTTTGGCAGAACTTCAAAATTAATTAGATAAGTTAATCTCTATAAAGCCCATCAAAATCTGGGATCTCTCCAGCACTATAGGTGTTTTTGATTTCTTTAACAGCGCTGTCAAAAGCTTCTTCTTTACGGCTTTTAATGACAGAGTTTTGTCTTTCAAGAAATTCTTGATATTCTTGATTAGCTTCATTTCGAGCTTCTTTTGGCAATACTGGGTTTGGAGCAAAATCAGGATCAGGCTTCACTCCCTTACCAAACATAGTTGGCAAAATCTTCTCATAGGGCTTAAGCCTCTCATCACGATATATCTCTTGTCTTATGCGAATAGCTCTGGAAGTACCATCTGCAAAATGCAATTCCAGGATATGATCTGACTTTTGTCTTGGATTGGAAAAAATCTCACTTTTTAAAAATTGGAATTTTTTATATATTTCAATTTTTTGTTCTGAGGCACGATCATAGCTCAGATTAGGATTATCCTTGTCGAACTCATAGTTCTCTTTAACGAACTCTTCTTTTTTGAAAGGAAGTATTCTTTCAAAACCAGGATTATCTTTTTTGTTTTCTTTAAATTTATTCCAAAAATAATTTTTCCTGAAACTACCTTTCACCCATGTAATATCGCTAATTTGCTTTTCTTTAAGTTGATCGTACATTGAGGTTACGACGACTAAATCTATGTCCCTTGCTATAAGAATGGTTAATTTGAGCTTGTAAATGCCATCTGATGCTTGAAAAAGCCTATCGATATAAATTTCTTCATTTATAAAGTCGGGTAAGTTATAGGGTTTCTTCTTAAAAAAGCTCAAGCAAAATGCAGGCTCTATTAATAAAAATAAAGCCAAAAAACATATTAAAAGCTGCCTAAATGCCATCACTAGAAGAAATATAGATTATAAATGCTTAAGAAGTATCAATATTAATAATAATTCATATATACACCATATGATTTAGCCGAAATAGCCTATAGGAATTATCTGGAGGGGATTATCAGGGGCATTCTTAAAATCATCTATGTATTATTGTACCTATTTTGTAGTTTAGGAATAAACACGTCAGTTCAAGCAGAAAGCTTTAAGAGATTTAAGATCAATAAGGGACTTAACAAGAAAAAAAGCCAGTACAACAAAATCTACGATAGTAAAAAAAATCGTAATAGAATTTTAGGTGACCAAATAATTGTTAAGTTTAAAAAAAATCATCGTAAATCGAACGTTCAAAGATTTGCTTTAAAAAACAATCTAAGGATAGTAAATAAGTTAGGCACAAGAACTTATGTTTTTGCAAATCCTGATCAAGAAAATTTACTTAGCACTCTAAATAGCCTTGAAGTAAGTAAAGAGGAAAAAGAAAACAATGAAATCATTCAAGCTGATATTGATGAATTTAAAGTTTTGAATTCTAGCGGAGGATCAAAAAAAAATAGTTCACTTGCAAATTATTCTTATGATAAACAATGGCACCTAAAGAACATCGGTGGGGACTCTGTTTCAAAAGCAGGCTCTGACATTAATGTAGAACCTGCATGGCTTGAAACACAAGGTGAAGGAATAAAAGTTGCTGTACTTGACACTGGTTGTGATATTACTCACCCAGATATAAATTTTTTAAATAAAGGATACAGCACAGTAACAGGTGAATACACTGCAATGCCTCCAAGCTACGCAAATGAAAATCATGCAACAGCAGTAGCTGGAATTATTGCTTCAAAAGATAACGGCAAAGGCACAGTAGGAGTTGCACCAAAGGCTCAAATAATCCCTATCAGACTTATCAGTGATCAAGGAGGAATGGTCGCTACTTCTAAAATAATTGAAGCGCACTTAAAAGCTGTTGAGATGGGGGCACAAATAATCAACAATAGCTGGGGAACTTACGACTCATCGCTTGCTGAAGGTGAATCACTTGAATTGAGCGATTTAGAGATAGAGTTATATCGCAACCTTGCTCTAAATGTCAATGGTGGCAAGGGTGTTATTGTTATTTTTGCTGCTGGAAATTCTGGAGAAGGTAATTTTGCAGCGCATCCTGAAGCACGCTCAGAGTACAATCTTGCGATCGGAGCTATTGACTCAAAAGACAGAAAAACTAGATATAGTGTTTATGGTCAAGAACTCGATCTAGTTGCTCCAGGTGGACAAGAAAAAGGAATCACAACTACTGATAGAAGAGATTTAAGACAAGGCAGAAATGTACTTGGATACGCACTGGGTTCATACACAGATACTTTTACTGGAACTAGTGCTGCTGCACCTGTAGTTGCTGGAGTTGCTGCTTTAATCTTGTCAGTCAATCCTAATTTAACAGCTCAAGATGTAAAAAATATTTTGAGACAAAGTGCAAGAAAAGATATTGATGGTTATTATAAATTTGAGGATGGCAAATCTAATGAACTTGGATACGGAATTGTTGATGCAGCAGCAGCAGTTGAACTTGCAAAGAACTGGTAATTATTGAGATAAAGTTATTAGTGATAGAATAATACTGTGACTTTCAAAGAAGAAGCAGAAGAAAAATACAGAGAAACACCTTGGGGTGCTTGGACTGTGCTTGACGATAAAGATGATTTTAAAGTCAAAAAAATTGTTATAAAACCAAAACAAAGATTGAGTTATCAAAAACACTCTAAACGCCAAGAAAATTGGTTCATAGTAAAAGGTCACGCTGAGGTAACTTTAAACGATGATAAGAAATACCTTTCAGAAGGTGATTTTATATATATTCCGTTTGAAGCTAAACATCGTATTGCAAACTCATCAACAACTGAAGACTTGATATTTGTTGAAATACAAAGAGGGTCTTACTTCGGAGAAGATGATATCGTTAGATTCGACGATGATTATGGACGTAAATAATATAATCTAGAAATAAGTATTTGATCTTCTATTACACAAATAATCATTTTCTGAAGAATAGAAATAACAATCTATTATTTCTAAGCTACTACCATTACCAGTTAAGTTAGGAGATGAACCTCCACTCCACTTTATATTTGAATTAGTGGCAAAAGTAACATTGTGACTACCATAAACATCTTGCCTCACAACTAAACTTAACTCTACAGTTCCCTCTGGATCATTAGTAAAATCAATAACTGTATCTTGATTAACTTCTACTACTTGTTTATCCATTAAAGACCAATCAATATCAAGTGAAGCTCCATTAACATAAGTAATTAGAGTGTCATATTGAACATTCTTGGTAGAAACTCTATCAGCAATAACTTGACCAACATCAATTAAGCCATTACCATTGAGATCTAAGTCCTGAGTTGCGGTGTGATTACCTAAATTATCAAACGCCCCACCAGAAGCTAAGTTTTGCCAAGTAGCATTACCATTCATATCCGACATCAAAACCTTACCAGGACCAGCTCCTAATGGAATCGTAAGAGTTCCATCAATATCAATATCACCATGCAAAGTTGGCGAATGTATTTGAGCTCCAACATCAACTGTAGTAACATCAATAACGTTAGCTCTAAGAATATTAGCATTGACTTCATTTACAGCGATAATACTGTGACCGTTCATATTTAAATCTAAATCCGCTCTATGATTACCCATACCATCACCATCTACAACTGTAGAAACTGGTCTCCAATGACCATTACCAGATGCATCTGATGTTAAGACGTAACCATCTACAGCACCACTCTTAAACGCAAATGCTCCATTAGCAACTATAGACTCTGTTGTAAGTAAATTAACATTATCTACATTAAAACCTTGCATTTGAAGATTTTTGGTTGCAATATGATTACCCAAATTATCACCATTCATAGCTACAGACAAGGATTGCCAGCTTGCATTACCTTTAGCATCTGACATCAAGACATAGCCATTGGCTGCACCATGAGGGATAGTTAGTGTTCCATTAACATACAAATCATTTAGGTAAGAGCCGTTTGTGACATAAATATTTTCAGAGAAAATCCCTGAAGCTCTAGTAACAGAAAAGCCTTTCATTTGTAAATCTTCTGTTGCCATATGGTTACCTAAATTATCTCCATCAGTACCACCAAGTAATCCTAAACCAGCAGAAGTAATATTGACATTACCGCTTAGGATCTGGTCCTGAACAGACTTAGGTATCGATAGCACTACACTATAACTCCCATTGGGATTTTTAATTTTATTTGAGTAATTTGTATTTTTTGGTTCAAGTAAAAAATTTAATTTATCGACGATATAATCCAAATGACATTCATTAAAAGTATTATTATCACAATCTGCGGCTTCAATAGGAGTTGTATCAACTACTTGCTCTTGCAAATTTGAAAAATCAATTGTTTGTCTGTAGGTATTAACTAAACGATCAGCACTATCATAGAATTCAAAAAATAAATCTTGATCACCTTCAATATAACCCAGATCAACAGTGAATCTTACCATTGAACGATTTCTTCTTCGAATAGTATGATTCATAGTACTTCTAACAACTTTTTCTCCGTTTATATCAAAAGAGTAGGTTTTAATTTTGAAAGACTGAGGAAATGCTTTCTGAACTAATAATGGTTCTACATCCATCATCATTCTTAAATTTGGTGACTCATTTCCTAAATCAACGGCAATATCATCATCTAAAATAAAAAGTGACATTTGCTCTTGAGTACCAGCAACAAATTCAACAAGTGATGCGTTTACTCGTGCATCAACATTTGATCCAGATACTAAGAATATTGCTATTAACAGTATTTTTAATGTTTTTAAAGCAATAGAGTTTTTGAACATACTAACTACTAACCCAAGACGCTTGTGATAACTAACTGTTTCCTTAAGATAAGTGGATAAAACTCAAGGCTTTTGATTTCAAGATCCTCAAGATAATACAAAATAGGCTAAGAGGTTTTGTGGTAACAATAGACTTTGTTTAAAAGCGCAAAAAAGCTCCTATGCTTTTTTGCTAACCCTTGACCTAAAATCGTAGATTTTGGTGAGAGGGTTTGAGAACCTGAGTCGACGCCATAAAAAAAGAGAGCACCCAGATGGGTGCTCTCTTTTTTTTTAAATGGCGGAGACGAAGGGACTCGAACCCTCGACCCCCTGCGTGACAGACAGGTGCTCTAACCAACTGAGCTACGCCTCCGCATTGGAAACTTATTTTACCAAAAGATTTTGATAAGGCTAAGTCAAACCTTAGGGGTAATCTGAAATGCTTACGGATTTCAAGATTGCGGATAAAATACTAGCATAGGTAATTTGAACTTAAAACAAAAAATATCTTGAAAAACCTCAGTATTAATATTAAAAAAATCATTTGCATAGCTTTAAGCTTAGGTGTTTGTATTTACAGCTCTAACTATCAAGCAATGTCAGCTCAAGCACCAGTATATAAAGCTCAAATTAGCGAAGATAACTTAAAAGAGATATTTTTAAAACTAGTTCCAGATACTTTGATTGATGAAGAACTAAGTATCCCAGGAGATTTTTTTAGTGTAATTGTAACCAAACCAAGTGCACAACTTTTACAAATCCCAACTGGCTCAAGACTCATTGGCAAGGTTCTAGAAATCAATAAAGCTAAATCCTATAACAGAGGTGCATACCTCAAATCAGAAGTGAACCAAATCATGCTTCCAGACGGCAGTCTAATAAAAGCACATGCAATACTATCAGCACAAGCTGCAATGCAAGACATGGACAAACCAAGTAAAGAAAAGAAACTGCTTAAAACCATAGTCAAAAAAAGTTCAGAACTTAGTGCAAGTGCACTTGTTGGTGCAGTAGATTCTGTTCAATATCTAGGATTAGGTACAGCTATTTCAACTTATGGAATTTCGACTGCAATAGGAGCTGGTATTGGACTTGGATTAGGTGCTTTTGGAGCAATAAAAGCAGATGGACAAGAAATCAACTATAACGAATTTGACGCTATGAATTTCAAACTTGAAAGTCCTTTTGAATTACTTGAAAAGCTTCCTATATCAAAAACACAACTTGAAAAAATGATTCAACTCAATGAGCTTGGAATAGATTTAGAAATCACTAATATACAAAAAGAATTCTCAAGACAATTTGGTGATTTCCTTGTTATTAAAATGAACATAACGAACAATACAGATAGCTCAATACACCTTGGTGATTTTGTTCTAGGTTCTGATTTACATATAAAACCTGTTCTTGCAAACCCACTTTTAAGCTCTCAAATAATGCAAGGACTTTCTCCTAAACATAGCACTGAAGCTGTTATAGCATTTAGTTTAGGCAACTATAGAGAAAAAGAAAATTACAGAGTCTATTTGCTAAATCCAATAGACCAAACAATACTTGCGAACACTCAAATTAAAATTACTGATTATTTATAAAAATCAAGTCAATTTCTCTTTTAGCATCATCTAAGCTTTCGATTTGATTTATTCTTGATCTAAATTTTGCAGCACCACTCATGCCAGATATGTAGTTATTTATATGACGCCTACTTTCTTGAATACCAATATGATTACCTTTAAACTTGACTAGTAATTCACAATGCTTTTGTGCAAGTTTCAATTTATCTTCAAGTGAAGGCTCTTCTAAAACAAGACCGGTCTCAATATAATGACTGACTTGCTTTGAGAACCAAGGCTTACCCATTGTCGCTCTTGCAATTGCAATTCCATATGCTCCAGTTTCTTCAAAAACTTTTTTTGCGTCTTCTAGAGTTTTAACATCTCCATTTGCAAAGATTGGTATTTTCACAGCATCAACAACCTCTTTTATTAAAGACCATTTTGCACTTCCAGTATACTTCTGAGCACGAGTTCTGCCATGAATCGTCATAGCAGCGACACCAAGTTTTTCAAATTCTCTTGCAAGGAAAGGAGCATTAAGAGATCCTTCACACCAGCCTAAACGGGTCTTCACTGTTACAGGTAAATGAGTAGCTGCTTTTACTTTTTCTACAATTTGGCATGCAAGTTCCGGCTCTTTCATCAACGCAGCTCCATCCATACCATTTACAATCTTTGCAACAGGACAACCCATATTAATATCAATAAACACTGCACCAAGGTCTGTAGCAATTTTGGCAGCTTCAGCCATTACATCTGGCTCATGTCCAAAAATCTGCACCCCGGTTAATTCATCACCATCTGGTATTGTTAAACGTTGCGCATGCTGATGCTCTTTTCTATTTGAATGCGCGAAAGTTAGTGATTTTGAGCTTAACATCTCAGTTGCAAGTACAACATTTTCATCCATTTCACGACATAAAGTTCGATAGGCAATATCAGTAACACCCGCCATTGGTGGTATATACACAAAAGTATTTTCCGTAAGAAATTTTTTGTCTCTATTTTTCAGCAAGCTCACAGTTTAACTCCAAATTTGCCAACTTATCAAAACAGTTTTTTAAAGTAGCCTTAACTTTAACAAATGACTTAATATCAAATATTAAATCCTCAATTACAAAAATAGCCTTAGCTGAGCTCAAATTTAAATTATTACTAGAATAATCTTTCTGGATTAAAGCAAAAGCTGCTATTAACAAATCTCTATCCTCATTTGCTGTTTCTTCTGAGAAACTTAATCTAGACAACTCATCATTCAATTCGCTGGAATTCAAAAATTTTAAAATTTTTGTTTTTAAATCCTGAATCTCATCTATAACAAAGTCATTTTTTCTTGCTTTAAAATTAATATATTGGCAGCGACTGACTATTGTCGAAAGAACATTTTCTTTTGAATCTGCAAAGAACAAAAAAAGAGTATTAGGCTTTGCCTCTTCTATGGTTTTTAACAAAGCAGTAGATGAACTTTTATTTAACACTTGGGTTGAAGCATCATCAAAAACAATTACTCTAAAATATTCAGAGCTTTGACAGAGATCTTCTTGAAGTTTTCTTATAGTCTCGATTTGAATTGTATTTTTAACACCCGTACCCTCGACAAAAATAGGTGTTTTAGGATGAGTCTTTTCATTTAGCCAAAGACAATTTTGGCAAAGTTCACAAGCTTCTTGATATTTAATTTCATCAACTACGAACAAACTATTTTGATTTGCATTTGAACCAATCTTATCTAACCAAACTCTTTTATTATTTTGGCAGTTTAAAATCTTTGCTAGGTTATAAGCAAATATACTTTTATCTACCTTATTGTCACCTAAAAAAAGATATGAACGTACAAGTCTCTTAGTTTGAAAAACTTTTTCAAAAAAATCATAAACCAGTTCTTGCTCGAGTTCTTTTTTAAACATCGCTACCTTATATATGCATTATAAAATTTTCGAGTAGCACCCTGCTTATTATAAAAAAACTACTTAAATATTTTCGTATCCTAGAAAAACAGCAGGACCCCAAGGGAATTCCC
>CAIYXB010000067.1 GCA_903930015.1 uncultured bacterium
ATGATGGGATACTATACAGCGCAATAATTAGTACCATGCCATTTGCACGCCCTGGATTAAAAGATATTCTAAGTGCTATTGAATATATTAATAAAAATCACTACCCACCAAGGGGAACCGCAATAATTTGAGATATAGAATAAAATAATAAGTGAATTATGCTTGTATTTTAGTCAAATTAAAAATGTTAGGTTTTCCAGGATTGAGAGTTCGCAATTGCATATCTAAATAACCCACTAAATACCTGCGAATCATTCTATTTAACAAAAATCTAACCACGAGATGGTATAAATGAAATAGATGTTCTTGTTCAAAACAAAGAAAATTTCAAACATCATCAAACGCTGTAGCTTGATCATTTTTGTTTTTCTACTGTTTATAAATCAAGTGAGTGCGCTACCAACTTTAATAACTTTTGGCGAAAAACATGAAGTGTCAATAATTTCAACTAATGGTCAGACTTTCCTCAAACTAGAGCACAGTCACGAGCACGTATTCCATCATCAATCGACTCAAAAGAAAAACCAACACAATCACAGAATAGCTCATCTTTTTAATGGTCATGATGGTAAACATACAGATCATCTAATAATGATCTCAAATACTAAAGAGAATTTATCTACTAGCTCATGTTTAAGTAAAAAATTTAGCTTTGAGCAATACAATGCTATTCCCGAGAGAGTTATGCTTCCTAAAATTGAAGAGCATATTAGAAACAACATTGAACTTAATCAAAAAAATCAGCTCGTAAAAGACTTAAACTTTTTAGAATACTCAATTCAATTCTTAGTATAAAAATCCAGCACTACTTCGTTCGTGTAAATAAAGGATTTTATGTATAAAAGAATAAATATATTATTGATTTGCTTACTTTGCATTTCACCAAGCTACTCTAAGGTTATTAATCAACTAAGTTTCAATGAAGCTTTGGAATTAGGTCTTAAGAATAACCCTCGCTTAAATTCCGAGAAACTGGGATTAGGAATTAATAAAGGGAACATAGTAACTGCACGCTCAAGACCAAATCCACTATTAATTAGTGATAGTGGTATTGCAGAAAATACCTATAGAGTAGGTATCAGTTATAATTTTGAGCTTGGTGGTAAAAGAAAAAAAAGGACTTTAATTTCCGAGTCACTACTAAAAGAAGCTGAATTTGGACTTGAAGAAAAGACCTTAAATTTTAGACAAGAGCTAAGAACCGCTTATACGGAGCTTTACTTTGCCCGAGAAAATCTCGCTCTTAGAGAAGAATTAAAACAAAGCTTTGAAAAACTTCTCAGTATCACTAGTAGAAGAGAAAGTCTTGGCGACCTCGCTGAAGTTGATGTATTACAAGTAAAGACTTTAAAGCTACTCAATGACAATATTTACCAGGAAAGTCTTCAATTAAAAAAAGAAGCCCATCTAGAGCTTGAGTACTTATTAAACACAGATTTAGATGAAAATATAGTTCTTGAAAAACCATATTTAGAGCTAAATCTTGAATCAAAGACCGTTGATAACTTAATTGAAACTGCTCTATCACAAAGACCCGAATTAAAACAGAATGAAACAGCTCAAGCGATTGCAGAACAAGAATTAAATCTAGCAAAAGCAAAAAGAATACCTAATCTCAATTTAACAGCTGGTCCAGATCTTGTTGTCGGTAGTAGTGGTCAAACCAGTGCTTTTGTTATTGCCCAAATAGATTTACCTATTTTTAATAGAGGTAAAGGTGAAATAGAATCAGCAAAAGCTTTACAGGAACAATTAACATCACTAAAAGAAGAAGAAGCAAATAAAATAAAGATTGAAGTAAAAAAGGATTTCTCTGCATATTTATCCCAAAAAGAGATTATTGCCAGCTATAAGGATCAATTAATCCCAACGGCAAAAGAGTATACAGAAAAAAGGTTTAAAAGTTTTGAACTAGGAAAAGATCCAATGTGGACTGCACTCGATGCGCAAAATAAGTATGTAGAGATTCAACTTAAATATATCGAGCTTTCTTTAAAGCTTCAAAACAAAATAAGTTCACTTGAAAGATCAATCGGAGTAAAAATTTAATGTCAATCAAAAATATAGTAATAGCTTTTATTTTAGCTATAGGTATAACACCAGTGATTCATGCACACGGAGGACACACTGACTCTTTTGCGAGTAAGACCAATCATGGAATAGACTCTGCAAAAAAAATCATAATTAGCCCCGAAGGTAAAAAAGCTATTAACGTAAAAAGTGAATCTGTACAAAAATCTTTTTTGGATAAATACATAGATCTTACCGGTGAAGTAAGTGTATCCAACAACAATCATTCCGACATTTCACTTGCTATTTCAGGCTTAGTAAAAGAAGTACTAGTTGAAGAAGGCGATCAAGTCACCAAAGGTCAAGTACTTGCAGTTATTCAGAGTTTAGAGGCAACCCAAGTACTCAAAAATCTTTTAAGTCAAAAGAATGATGTTGAAAAAGAAATTTTGATTTTAGCAAATGATCTTGAAGTTAAAAAGTCTACTTACACAAGAGAAAAGGCACTTGTCGAAGAAGGTATTAGTCCCCGAAAGGATCTTTATGAAGCCCAGAGCCTGTATGAAGCAGCCCAAGCTTCTTTAGCTGCCAGAAAAAAGGAATTAGGATTTGTAATATCAGCAAGTAAAAGTGAGCTAAGCATCATGGGATTGCCACAGGATATTATTGAACAATCAATCAACTCAGGATATATTAACCCCAATATAAAAATCTTTTCACCATTATCTGGTGTTGTATCAATGCGAAATGTCAATCCAGGAGAAGCTATAAATAGCTCCCAAAAAATACTTTCTATCGATAATTTAAAACCAATCTGGGTCAATGTTGATGTTTACCAGGAACAAATTCCACTAATAAAACTAGGTCAAAAAGTAAAAATTAAAAGTTCATCCGGTGAAGAGATAGAAGGTAAAATTGAAAACATTGGATCAAATTTCAGCTCAAGCACAAGAACTCTTCATGTGAGAATTGTATGTCAAAACGAAAATGAAACACTTAAACCTGGAATGATGGTTAGTGCAAGGGTCATAGTAGATAAATCAGAAGTAGAAGCACTAGTAATTCCAGCAAATGCAGTTATTAAGGATCAAGACAAATCTCTCATATATCGTGACCATCATGGTGAATATTACCAAGCCGTTGAAATAAAGACTGGTTTTGAAGATTCATCTCAAGTAGAAGTTTTAGAAGGACTTCATGAAGGAGACTTAATAGTTACTCATGGTGTAGAACAGATACATTCGGAAGCATTACTAAAGACAAATCAGAGCGATGAAGATCATGGACATAAAAATACAGCTGGTACTGAAATTCCTTGGATACTAATATTAAGTATTTTAGGAAGTTCATTAATTACTTTTTTAGCTTGTTTGATATTTTTCAAGACAAAAGGTAGTAAATAAATGTTCAACTGGATTATTGAAAATTCAATCAAAAGCAGGTGGTTAGTTTCATTTTTTGCTTTTGCGATTATTTGTTATGGTATTGCAAGTTCACTCAATCTACCAGTTGACGTATTTCCTGATTTTGCACCAACACAAGTCATTATCAAAACAGAAGCACCTGGCTATGCTCCGGAAGAAGTTGAAAGTCTTGTTTCAATTCCACTTGAAACAAATTTGAGTGGAATTGCAGGACTTGAAGACATGAGGTCACTTTCAAGTACTGGACTTTCAATGCTTACACTAATTTTTGATAACTCTATTGATATTTTTAAAGCAAGGCAACTTGTTGCAGAAAGATTACAACTTGTAAGATCGAATTTACCTTTGGATGTTGCTGAACCACTGATGGCTCCTATGACAACAGCAACTGGCGATATTATCAAGGTTGGGCTTATTGCCAAAAAAACTTCCATAATGGATTTACGCACTCTTGCAGATTGGACTATTGCAAGAAAATTACTTTCAATAAATGGAGTCTCAAATATAGTTGTTCATGGTGGTGATCCAAAACAATATCAAGTTCTAATTGATCCAAATAAATTAAAAGATTATTCAATCACTCTTGATGAATTTAATTTAGCTATTAGCGAAAGTAATGATAATGCGATTGGAGGCTTTTTAAGAGATTCTGACAAAGAATATCTAATAAGGGGGCTTGGAAGAATTGAATCAATACAAGACCTTGAAAACACTGTAATTAAAACTAAAGAAGGTACTCCAGTTTTAGTAAAAAATTTAGCTGAGGTGAAAATTGGTTCCGAACAAAAACTAGGTGAAGCTTTAATTAACGGCAAAAGAGGTATATTAATTAATGTCTCAAAACAGCCGTGGGCTAATACTCGTGCACTTACAAGAGACATAGAACAGGCTCTTGAAAACCTTAAGCCTGCTTTTCCAAATGACTTAGTGACTGTAATCGTATTTAGACAGGCCGATTTTATTGACTTAGCTATTCATAATATGCTTGAAGCACTTATTCTCGGAAGTATTTTGGTAATCATTATCCTATATTTCTTTTTACAAAACTGGCGCACGGCTTTTATTTCACTAACAGCAATTCCATTATCAATTTTGATTGCAATTATTGTACTTAAATGGCAGGGTGGCACCATCAATACTATGACTCTTGGAGGTCTTGCTATTGCAATTGGTGAAGTTGTTGATGATGCAATTATTGACGTTGAAAATGTCTTTAGAAGGCTTAAAGAAAATAAAGATTCAATCAATCCCAAACCTGTCTTTGATGTGATTGTATCTGCTTCCAAAGAAATTAGAGCTTCAGTTATTTATGCGACATTTATAATCACACTAGTTTTCCTACCAATACTTTCACTTTCAGGGCTTGAAGGCAAAATCTTTAGTCCACTAGCACATTCATTTATTATTGCAATTTTAGCTTCACTAGCTGTAGCATTAACAGTTACCCCAGCTTTATGTTACCTGCTACTCAATAAAACTGAATCCTTTGATGAGAAGGAAAGTAAAATGGTTGTTTGGTTAAAAAATAAATATATAGTATTACTTGAAAAAATATTAGTGAATCCAAAAAGAATACTTTACGGATCCGTGATTCTATTTGTTGTTTCTTTATTACCATTACTCTTTGTTGGTAAAGCATTCTTACCAGAGTTTGATGAAAGCAATTTGATTATTGAAGTTAATTCAGTACCAGGAACTAGCCTCGACATAACATCCAGAACTGGAGAAGTTTTAACAGAGCATCTAATAACGGATAAAGAAGTAGTCGCAGTTGGTCAAAGAGCAGGTAGAGCTCCTGGATCTGATGATTATGGTTCTAGTAACTTTAGTGAGTTTGATGTCAGGCTCACAACTGGGGGACAAGCAAGGCATAAAATAATTAATCATGTTAGGGAAGATTTTGGGAAGATACCCGGTATAGTGATAAATGTTGGCTCATATATCTCACATAAAATAGATCACGTACTTTCAGGAGTAAATGCTCCAATTGTTGTAAAAATTTATGGAGAGGATTTGAAAATCCTACACAAGAAAGCAAAAGAAATTGAAGCACTTTTTAAGACAGTAAAAGGTGCAACAGAAGTACAAGTTGAGCCAATAATACCAATTCCACAAATTGTAATTGATATCAATAGAGAACAAGCAATGCGTTATGGGTTATCGATTTCAAAGGTTTCAAGGATCATTGAGACCGCCTTTAAAGGGAAAAGATTATCTAAGATAAAAGAAGGTCAAAAATCATTTGACCTAGTTTCATGGTTCAAACCTGAATTTCGTAATAATCTTGAGAGTATTAAAAATATCCTAATAGACACCCCCACTGGACAAGTTATACCAATTTCTTCTATTGCTGAGATTCATTTTGATACGACTGCAAATACAATAAGTCGCGAAAAATCATCTCGTCGAGTTATAGTACAAGGAAACGTATCAGGAAGAGACTTAGGTGGAGTTATTAGTGAACTAAGAGCCAAAGTCAAGAAAGAAATTAATTTTGATAATGGCTACTATGTAGAATATGGTGGTCAATTCGAAGCTCAGGAAAGAGCGACAAAGCAATTAATCTTTTATAGTATTCTTGCAATTATTGGAATCTTTTTACTTTTAATTATGGCTTTTAAATCAATAAAAATTGCCTTCCTCGTATTAATGAATTTACCACTTGCGTTGATAGGTGGTATTTGGTCAATAGTTATTTTTGGTGGGGTACTCAGCGTAGGATCTTTAGTAGGTTTTATAACTCTATTTGGAATCTCAACTAGAAACGGAATCATGCTTATCACTCACCTTAAAAATATCATCGAAGAGGGTATACCATTAGAAAAAGCAATTAGAGAATCTGCACTAGACAGACTTAATCCAGTTCTAATGACTGCCCTTACCGCTGCACTGGGAGTCCTTCCTATTGCGGTCATGGGTGGAGCTGGAAGAGAATTAGAGCAACCACTTGCAATAGTTATTCTTGGAGGAATGTTTAGTTCAACTTTATTAACATTAATGTTAATGCCAGCCTTATTTCAAATCTTCGGTAAAAAGATTTTTAATCAAATGACGCTTCAATCTCGTCCATCGCAACTGCTATCGTAGCTGTAGCTAAGAGGATTTTAAATCAAAATATCATTTCTTACCCAAATACAATTCCGCGGGGTATCCTCAACCAAATTCATCAATCTGAAATTATTTTTTACGTAATCTTTAACTTCATCTGGGTTCCAAGAAAGTTCATCAGGATATGCAAAAAGAAATCTAACATTATTTTTTTCTATACTATTAATTAGATCTTTACTTTTCAAATCAGAGCCATAGACTTTAGTTTCATGTTCACTTACTCTCCAATAATATCTAGAATCCCGATTAAAAACACCTGCAGGGCAAGCCTGCTCCGAAATAGCTACTTTTTCTTCTCTTTTAAGATTTTTCATAGCCCACTCTAACTGTGTTTTTTGATACTGAAGCATTGTTGTATTAATATCTTTAAAACCACTTTGAAAATTCGAATAGAATATTATAGCCATTGCAAATAGTGTCATGAAATGAGATACAGATGGCTTATCGAAATTATAAAAACCATTTTGCAAAAAAATAATGATGAAATTTGCGATAAAAATTGAAGCGATAGGAAGAAATATAAAACTGTAGTATGGATAAAAACCTAAAAAATACCCAAGCACGCCTGAGCCAAGACAAAACAACAATGCACGATCAACATAGTTATCATATTTGAAACTTGATAATGAAAGCAAAGTAAGTATTGAAAGAAGAATATCTTTTTTCAAGAAGTTCTCTATTCTTAACTCTTTAACCATGTTTCTTGTCCAATCAGACAAATAATTAAAATCAAAATTATAAGCAAAGAAGTTTAATTGAAAGCTGTTAAACCCTGAGTTGATTAGAAAATAAATTGAAATTATCAAAAAAACAGAGATAAAACCAAATAGAATAGTGCCAAATCGTTTGTATGCAAAGGGCTCTTTTTGAATTGCTATTTCAATTAGAGCATAAATAACAAATCCAAACAAAAAGAAGATTGAATGAAATTGAACAAAAAACATACAAGCAAAACTAATCCCAGAAAGGAAAAGCAGTAATGTTTTTTCTGATTTATAATTCATTAGAAAAAGTAAAAGACCTAAAAGCATAAGGAAACTTTGCATTGCATCTGGTCTAATTTCAAACCCATAATTAATTACCGCGTCCCACATAAAAAAGACAGCGGTCGCAAGAAAAGCGAAATTAATACTTTTACTGATAAATTTTGATATTAAAAAAACAAGAATACCCATTGAACAAATAAAAATGAAGCTCGTCATTCTAAGTAAAATAAAGACATCAAAGGGTTCTGCACCTGATGCTAAAAACATAAAAATCGAGTTGAAGAAAGCGTGGACTGGACCGTGATTATCAAAGAAATCTTTATAGATAATCAAACCCCTAGATACATTCCAAGCGACATGACTGTACATTACTTCGTCTGGAGAAATAGCAAAATAAGTTATTCTTTGATGAATACAACGTAAATTATTTAAAATAGTTACAACCGCAGCTATTGAAAATAGATACTTATACAACCAAGAAAAACTTGAACTAACTATTCTGTCTAACTTATTTGATTCCATCTTATAAACTAACATTCTACATGAACTTTCGTTTTCAACGACAATCCGTGATACAAATCTAAGCTGTCAATATCGGTATTATGAAATAAAATATTTCTATGTCCCTTAGCTTTAAACAAAAGTTTTTACTTACATTACTTTTAATCACAAGTGCTTTTCTGTCTCTGTATGGAGGGTTTAGAGTAAACCATATTGATACCGAATACCACAAAACACTTTATAACAAAAGTTATTTTCTACATAACATTTATCATCTAACTAGTAAATTCGAATTTGAAATTAAAAAAATCTTTTTGAAAGAGAATAAATCCATTCAAGCAGCTGACATTAATAAATTCAAAACTGGTAATCAAAGACATGGGATTTCGTTATATCTCGTCAATGGCTTTTTTGCATTACTTGGAATTTATATTTGTTTCAGGCTTGCATATTTACTTTGCTGTAATTTTTGGCTTTCTTACCTAGCTGCTTGGATACTCTCATCATGCTACTTTTGGAATGCAGAAGCACACTATCCAACAACCGATGTTCCTTTAAGCTCAATAATACTATCTACTTTATATTTTATATTCGAAAATTTTATTAATAAGAAAGACTCTTCTAATGAGGATCTAATCTACGAAGGACTAATACTTGGCGCATGCTGTGCTGTTAAGTATGCAGGATTTATTATTCTTGCTCCATACTTTTTTTTCAAATACAAAAATAAAGAACTCAAAAAAACAATCATTTCCCTGATCACAGCATTTGTTTTTTTAGCAATTAGCATCTCTGATAAATTTAAACAACTCTGGGAACATCTCATGATTGAATACAAAGTTCAAACTGAAGAAGGATGGGCTGGATATAACGTTGATGAACCAGGCTTGATTTACCATATAAAGCACTCACTGATTGAAGAATACGGGCTGACTTTGACTTTGCTTGCTATTCTTGGGATAATTTACTATTTCAAAAAAACTCAAGATGACAAACAAAAGCGATTAATCTTTTTAACAATTCTAGTTTTTGTGTTAGCTCATTTAATTTTAATTTCTTCGACAGTAATAAAGACTGTTAGATTCGCCCTGCCCCTCATACCAATTCTCTCTATATTTTCTGCATTTGGGATTTATCAGATTTACCTAACAATCAAAAAAACTTCTCCTAATCTCTCTAAGATAGTAATTACCATTATCATTATTTTTTCAACAGCACCAGCTCTAAAAAATACTTTAAGCCATAACCACATGATGATTAATCACGACACTGCAGATTTTGTAATGGCAATAAGATACATTATTGATAAAGAAGGTGGCATTAATATACTGCTGGACGACAAACAACTCTTTGATAAAACCCCTAATCTTGATGATGGTGAATATTTAAGACGCTGTATTTCAGAGCCTAAAGACTTCATGAAAATCTTTAAGTTTGAAAAATACCCAAACTTAATCGTGTCCACTAATAGTTATAAACTTGATAGATTTATCTTTGACAAAACATATCACTGTGAAAATGGTCATAAAGCTTTTAAGAACTATGAAAACCTGAAAGTCTTACAAATTAATCCATTTAAAGTAGATAAAAGGCTCGTACCGTTTTCATTTATCTCAAACTTCTCTCCAAGAAAGCCTGATCTAAAATACAGAAATTACAAAGGAGGATTTTTTGAATTGTATTATATAAATCCTGCCTTTGAAGACTCACTGAGAAATATTTGTAAGCGAAACAAATACCCATGTAATTTTGTAACGGGTAAAGATTCTTATTTTCTATCAGAAATTCAAACTAGTTTTGTAGATCCAGAAATTAGATCTAATTTACAAACTAAGCCTTCGCAAAATCAATAAGCTCTTTCTTACGAGCTTTTTCTTCTTGAGCCTCAGTGTTCCAACCTTGCTCTTCAATTCTAAGTTCCCCAAGCAATGCTCTTGCTTGATAAAGCATATGCCTAATTGCATCTTGCTCAGGCATTTGAGTACTTAGATCTGGAACATCTCCATTCTTATCTTCAAAAAAGTTTTTAACACCACGTTCAGTAGCTGCACCTAAAGCACCACCTCCAGCAACGGCATCATACATACCTCTCACATCGGCCACAATGTCACCCATAGATCTTTCTTTAGCACCTCTCGGGGAGCCAAGAATAGCGTATTGTAACTCCATTTCGAGCTGACCTATGATCTGCTGTTGAGTATCAATTTGGCTTCTTATTTTTGCTAGTTGTTGTGTTGAATTTATTGCTGCCATAAGGCTTCCTTTAAGCTTTGACCTACATAAACATCCTAAAGTTAAGTTTCGGTTATTTACTGGAATAAATAAACTAAAGAAACGTCCTTAATAGAGTTTTGATGGGTATTCACAAA
>CAIYXB010000068.1 GCA_903930015.1 uncultured bacterium
CCTGGCTCAAAACCAAAGAAAGGCTAGATGAAATCAATGATAATAAGTCTATTTTAGAAGAAGAAGCTAAAAAAAGAATACTTTCAATCTACAAACAAAACAGATTAAAGATGATTGATGGTTTAATGAATACGACAAGTGCAACAGACTATCTTGATCATATTTATTACCAAAAAAGAATCATGAAGTACGACAAAAAAGTATTAGAAGCGCTTATGAACCAGTCAGAGAATGCTTCTAAATACAACGCTATGCTTGCCTCTGAAGCTTCAAAAATTGAAAATATCAACTCGAAATTAAAAAACCTTGAAACTGTAATTTCAAAACAAAAAGATGCACAAAAACAAGTACTAACAAAGGTTCAAGGTGAAAGAAGAATTTACGAAGAAAGTGAAAGACAACTTGAAAGAGAGTCAGTAAAACTAATGTACAAAATCACTGAATTATCCGGGACTAAACTAGATAACCCAGAAGGTACTGGTGATTTTGAATATCCTCTTCAAGCCCGCATCACGTCTCCGTTTGGGCCAAGAAGACACCCTATCTTTGGAGTTCAAAGTATGCACAGTGGTATAGACTTAGCAGCTCCGAGGGGAACAGGGATCAAAGCGTCAGAAGGTGGACTTGTTATATATTCAGGTTGGTATGGCGGCTACGGTAAGGTAGTAATACTTGATCACTCAAAAGGATTTTCAACTCTCTACGCGCACATGGATCAAATCGCAGTGAAAGTCGGTGACAGATTAAGACAAGGACAAGTAGTTGGTTATGAAGGGGCGACTGGATATGCAACTGGACCTCACTTACATTTTGAAATCAGATCAAAAGGTAAGCCACAAAACCCAGTTCTACTTCTTAAAAAGACTTAATTAAAATCGACCGCTAATGAAAAAGAAAATTACTCTACTATTAAAAATATTAATTTCAGTTGCACTTTTAGTTTTGACAATAAAGTTCATGAATCTTGATCTAGCAGAGACTTTCAATACTCTCAAGAAGTCCGATTGGAAATGGTTCATACTTAGCTGCTTAACTTTATATGCAACCGTTTTCACAAACACCTATCGCTGGATGATTCTTGCTAATCAATTAAACTACAAACTAACATTCACAGAATCTTTAAAATTGTATTTTGAAGCTATGTTCAGTAATAATTTCCTGCCAAGTAATTTTGGAGGTGATGCTTGGAGATCTTATGAGCTTGGTAAAAAAGATAAAGGCTGGATGAAAGCAGCAAGCACAGTAATAGTGGAAAGGCTTTTTGGTTTTACATTAATGTTTGCATTGATGCCAGTGGCTTTAATCACTATTAAGTTTTCTAGCTTCAGTGAAGCAATCCCAAAAAAGATAGAACTTCTTTTATGGTTGAGTTTTGCAGGAATGATCTTTATGTATGCCACTTACTTATTATGGTCAAAAATAAAAATTACTTTTATCCAAAAGGTCAAATACGCTTTTGATGAATACACTAAATGTCATAAAAGCATGCGCAATGTAATCATCTGGACTTTTATCACACACGTATTTTTGATACTTTCAAATGTATTTGCTGCTTTTGCAACAAACGTCAGCTTAGATGCAATTCCTTTCTGGTATTGGTTTATAGTAGTACCAACTTCAACACTACTTAGCTTTGTGATCCCTGCTGTAAAAGGAGTTGGGGCAAAAGAAGCTAGCTATATTTATTTACTTGGTTTCATTGGTATAGCAAGTTCAGACGCACTCGCTATAGCTTTTTTAATTTTTCTTGGAACATTAATTTCTACTTTACCTGGAATAAGCATAGTATTTCGCAAAAGCAAAAAAACCGAAGAAAACCTTTCTTGGAGTGAAGAAGTCGAAGCTGAGGAATTACTTACAACAGAAGAAGTTAAAAAAATTCCAAAAATATCTAAAGTAAGAAATAAATAGTTATTGATAATGTTTTTTAAATAATTTCGCGATTCTGAAATTATTTGATTTCCATTAATAATTAATGCCAATATCATACTGTGAGGCATAACAAAAATTACTATAATTTTAAAGCAGAAATTTTAAGAGCTATGGGTTTAATATTTTTAAGTTCATCTGGCTTGGTATTTATAGAAATATTTAAAAAAAATTTTCAAATGGATAGCGGTTTGACGACGTGGCTCATTACATCTATACTGTTAGCAATTATGGGTTTAACATTCTTAGTTAGATCCCTAGAAATACTGGAGGAAACACTTGGAATTTCTTAATACACATATACAAACAATTGGAATGTTTTTTTTCGTCTTAGCTATAATAGTTTTTTTTGGTTCAAACTTTATACTTCTAAAGAGCACCGACAAAGATTTAGAGCTAATAAAAAATTCAAAAGAACAAGTGCTTTGATAGAGGACTTTTGACCATAAGCGCTAGGTTAGTGAGCATATAGCCTGCCATTTCCTTGTAAAAGCCTTTGCCTTGGTGGTTCAGAGAGTTTTTCTGTTA
>CAIYXB010000069.1 GCA_903930015.1 uncultured bacterium
ACCCTATATTCCATTGTCACAAGTGATCAGAAACTGGAAGTCCATAACAGAAAAACTCTCTGAACCACCAAGGCAAAGGCTTTTACAAGGAAATGGCAGGCTATATGCTCACTAACCTAGCGCTTATGGACTTTTGACCCCTTACAAATCTTTTTACAATTGCGATTATTCCGAGTAGAGGCGAATACCTCGAAGCTTGCTTCAGAGGATGAGCCGGCACGAGGAACGTCGCCGAACTGGTCGTGGCGTAGCAACGGAAAATTTTAGGTGAGGCGTCATTCAATATGATCAATTTAAGATTTGTAGATTATGTGACTGATTTGTTAAAGCTGTTTGGCTTTAGTTGTACAATCCTATTTAGGTCTATGCTGCACTCCTGTATGATTGATGTTAGCAAATTTAGCATTGTTTATTTACTTACAAGTAATATGCTCATTGATAGTCGGAGCCGGTTTATTATATTTTGGTGGTAAAATCAGAAAGAGGTATTGCTAATGAATTTTTCAATCGACTTTACTCAATTGTTTTTTGTTCTTGGGATTATGATTATAGGTATAGGTCCTATATTAGGTTTTGGTATATATTGCTATTACAACGGTGATAAAGTCTTTGCTCTGCCAGAAAAAAAAGATTCTAGTTCTTAAGAGACTTCTTGTATCTTTCAACTTCCCACTGACGAATTACAAGGTCTTGTTTTTCAGTTGAGCCAGGATTGTCTTGGATACCAGCTTGCAGAACGGTAATCAACATATCTTGCATACAAAACTCAGCAACAGCGGCTTCGTTTTGCTCAGAAATAATAGTTTGAATTACTGGTGCTTTATTCTCAAGGATATATTTTGCAAGTGGTTCAATATGATTCTGTCTTAAAGAATCAAAATTTGATTGACCATCAAGATCTTTCATACAATCAAGACTTGTTTTATTTTTATGGTCATTGAGTGCTTTTGCAAAAAATATTTGCTCTAAAATAAGTCCATTGTTTTTCTTGAGTAAAAGCTCTAAGTCTGAGTGATGATTAACAGTACCAATGCCAGCTACGTGAATAGTAGAATCGATACCATCTTTATTTAAAGACTCACCTTTAAGCTGAGCTCTAAATTTATTCACTGATTCCAGGGCATCAGCGTAAACCATACTGTAACGGGTATTATAGCCTTTGCGTGCAAGGTAAATATCAAAACTTGCAAGATCAAAAAACACTTCAGATCCAGCTTTAAAGTTTTCAAAAGATGTTTTTGCACCTTTAATTAACTCTTCAGAGCTTAAGCCCATCATCTCCGCTGTAAACATGCCAACAGGGCTAAACATAGAAAATCTTCCACCAATATTAGGATCATTTTCTAAATAAGGAAGAACAGCTCCAGTTTTTTCTTTGATTTCATTTCTAAAAACATGAATAAAATTTTCTTTGCCTTCACGCTCAGGTTCAGTTATAAAAATTAAGTTTGCAGAGAATTTTTTCAAATCAAATCCAGGCTTAGCTTCAGCGTGATTCATAATTGTTTGCAAGTTGCGTCTTACTTCATCAGTGCCACCTGATTTGGTGATGATCACAAAAAGGGTATCGTTAAAGCTTTCGTCAATTTCATACAAGCGAGCAGCAAGCGATACTGGATCAAGATTGTTTTGAATAATAAAGTTGTATGGCTTAGCTTGAGTTGTAAATTCATAAAGTGCGTTTTTAAGTACCATTGAATTGATACCTGATCCACCCATACCAACAATAAAAATATTTTTAAGTGTTTGGCGTTTTTTGATTGAGCTAGCTAGTTCTATGGTTTTTTTATTTACTGCTTCAAGATAGTTAAAATCAAGCCATTTGTAATAATCAAGTTTTGACTTAGATTCTCCAGCGGCTGTTAAATTCTCCTTAACCTCTTGATATTTGTTTTTGAAATTTGCCTGAAAAGTTTTAAATTCAGGGAAAAGCTCAAAAGCTGGTGAGTAATTTTGTTCTAATTGAGATTTCATAGTAATTAGCATGGTTAATAATTATAGCTATTTTTATGGTTCTTCTGCAAAATCAGTGGATTAAGTAAATACTATAGTGGTTTTAGCATGAATGTTAGCACCTTCAATCGTAGGTATTCTTCGTCTTTGATACCA
>CAIYXB010000070.1 GCA_903930015.1 uncultured bacterium
CATTTACTTGAACTGATGATCCAGTATTAAATAATGCAAAGCCAGTTAAATTTTGATTTGCAGTGTTTACCGTTGTTGAATTAACTGTTGTTATTGCACCTGTCGTAAAGTTTGCTGTTGTACCATTTACTTGACCTGCATTCGTTACACCAAATCCAGCCATTGCAAGGGCTTGAGTTGCTATATGGTTTCCTAAATTATCACCATTACTTGCTATCGTTGCTGGATTTACCCATGTTGCATTTCCTAAAGCATCTGAACCTAATACATAACCTAAGTTTGCTCCTGTTGGAATATTTATTGCACCATTAAACTGTGCAGTTGAGTTATTTGTAAAAAAAACTAAACCATTTATTGTTGGATCTTGAAGATAACCATTATTAACTACTAAATTATTTGAAGAACCATTATTATTGGATACATCAATTCCATATAATCCAGAACCATCACCGAAGAAACTTCCATTAAATAATCCACCATTAAAATTCGCAGCATTCACTGACCCAGTGAAAGTAGCGTTAACACCATTTACATCTTGTGCATTAATCAAGCTAAATCCATTCAAATTTAAATTTTGACCAGCAATATGGTTACCTAGATTATCAGAACTACTTGGCAAAGCTTGCCATGTTGCGATTCCATTTGCGTCAGAGGTTAGGACGAAATTATTTGAGCCGCCTCTTATGGTTAAATTACCATTCACTACTAAGCTTGAGTTAGCAGTAAATAAAGCTCTTCCATTCATTGTTGGGTCTTGTAAAAAACCATTAAGAAGGTTCGAATCTGCAATAGAAGTATTTGATACTGTGCCATTTGTAAAACTTGAATTATCTATATTAGAATTAATTACGTTAGAGTTATTAACAGTTCCGTTTGTGAAACTTGAATTATTGATTGTTGAACTGTCAACACTACTATTTGTAACACTTGAGTTATTAACAAAGCTATTTTGCAATGTTACATTGTTAAAAGTACCATTAGAAACAAAAGATGATAAATTTTGCCACGAAGCAACACCATTGACTCCTGAGCTAAGAACTTCTCCTGGGTTTCCACCACTAATTATAACTTGACCATTAAATATTGCTGTTGAGTTAGTTGTAAATAAAGCTCTTCCATTTATTGTTGGGTCTTGTAAAAAACCATTAAGAAGGTTCGAATCTACAATATTAGTATTCGATAAAGAACCATTTAAAAAACTCGAATTTGTAATAGTTGCATTGTCAAGATTTAGACTAGATAAAGATCCATTAGCAAGAATCGAAACTGGATCTTGCCAGGTTGCAAGTCCGTTAACCCCAGAGACTAAAATATGCCCAGGAGTAGTACCATCCATAAACGTTAAAGCACCATTAAAGATAGGGTCTTGAAGCTTACCATTGCCAACAAAATGAATCGGTTCATAATTGACACCACCATTACTTAAATCTGCAAATTGAGAAGGGTTTAATGAAAGTAATTTCCTAACACCACCAGCTGTATAGTAAATATTATCGCCATCAAACTCTAAAACACCATTTTCAGGAGCAGTAGGTTCTAAAGTAGTCTCAGCTAGCTTAATAACCCCAGTATCTAAAATAGCAAAAGATGTATCACCTTCATTTACATTAAAGATTATCCCTTCCCCTTCTTTATACTGAATTGCGGCAACAGTATCCTTCACGGTGTTAAAAAATGGATAATAGCCTTGCTCTAAATTAGTAAAAAAGTTATATCCATTTTGGTTACCAGAAACAATACCACCGTCAACATTGAATTTTCCAACTTTTTTCTTAAGTCTTCTTCCCTTCTTAATGGGCAGTAAAACGTTATAACCACCCTCAGATGTTCTTACCACTTCAGTAATTAAGTTTTTATCATAGCTAGCAACAAAATTTACATTCTTTAAAAAGAACTCAATCCAACACTCAGGATCTGAGCTGTCAGCCTTACAATCTAAAGAAGTTACAGTATTTAATACAGAATCCGAGCTTACCTCTGTAATATTTTGCTCGATTAAATCTAATGCTTCATAATAATAGGTACCGTAAAATTTATTATTAGAATCATAAAGATCAACAAATAACCTATCTCCGTCTTCTATAAACTTAAGTTGAGATTTAAGAATTACATTTTTAGTTGATGTATCACTTTTTATTGTTTTATTGAAAATCGCCAGTACTTTTTTATCAGCACCATCTCTATAAACATAAATTTCTGCTTTTAAATTCAAAGGATATTTATCACTCTTTAATAAATCTCCACCTTTATAAAAAAGTCTTAATATTTTTGATTTAGCTAATTCATCTAGGTCAAAGAAAACTTCTGTTGCTTTAAAATTAGAGTTAATCATTCTCTCTAAGCCACTCACTGAAAAATTTTTTCGCGTAGTCGATACGGCTGAGTGTACTAAGTCAGGCCAAAATGCTGACATAATAAAAGCTATCAAAATTATAGATATTAGCTTTTTCACTCTTTCTCCTCTATCGACCAAATTAATAAGTTCACTAGGTAATTTGAGTTAAAGAGGGATTTACTAAATTACTCTTATTTTGAGGAAATAATAATAATAATAATCACAAAAGGAAAATCCTAAATAATTAGGACTTATGACTTAAAACGACTTCAAGTCGAGCTTATAAAAGACTCGACCTAATTCAAAGAATATAGAGAATAATCTTGTTATCATTGTTTAATAAAAAATCTTAAATTCATTTATAAAATCATTTAACCCAGATTATCATATTATCTAGCTTTTATTAACTAAAATTAAGGAAAATCACCTAGAGCAGAATAACTATAATAAATACTAGTATTTAAAGATGCAAACAGAGAGCCCAAATAAAATTCAAATATTACCAGATTTTATTGCAAATCAAATTGCAGCAGGTGAGGTTGTTGAAGGTCCAAATTCTATAGTTAAAGAATTATTTGAGAATAGTGTAGACGCAAACGCGACGAAAATTGATATCAATGTCACAAAAAACCTATTAAAAATAGAAATCTCTGATAACGGAAGCGGAATAGCAAAAAAAGAGATCAGTCTTGCATTTCAAAAACATGCAACCAGCAAAATTAAAACAATTGAGGATTTACAAAAATTATTAACAAATGGTTTTAGAGGTGAGGCACTTGCAAGTATTGCTTCTGTTAGTAAACTTACTTGTATAAGTCGTACAAAAGGCAGTGAACTTGCAACAAAATTTTATACAGAAAATGGCAAGGAAGAAATTACTGAAACTGGGTCAGGATTTGGCACTAAGATTATCATTGATGATTTATTTTTCAATACACCAGCAAGATTAAAATTTTTAAAATCAGATTCACGAGAAAAAAATCTTCTTATTGATACGTGTAGAGGACTAGCTTTGGCAAATCCATCAATCAAAGTCAGTTTAAAAATCGATGGTAAAAATATTTTAGAAAGTAGTGGTTCCTCAAAGCTCGACTTAGCATTAGAAGAGATCTTCAAGAGTAACCTATCACAGGAATTACTATGTGCTAGAGCAGGTGAAGGATCAATTTTGGTAGAAGGATTTTGTTCAAAAATATCTAATACTCGCACAGACAAAAGAGGAATTTTTTCGATAGTGAATGGTCGCTACTTAGATTGTTATATTATAAAATCTGCCATAAATAGCATATACAAAGATTTATTAAGCAAAGGCAAATATCCAATTGTGGTATTAAAAGTAACACTACCAACAGAAGACTTAGACATAAATGTTCACCCAAATAAAAAAGAAATCAAATATAGAGAAGCCAACAAGGTATATCGTCTTGTTCAAAATGCTCTTGATAAAGCCCTAAGGTCTAATGCATATAGTAGTCAAGAAAAATCACAAGGTACTAATTTCATTAAATTAGACGCAATAAACAGCTCCAACATAACCCAAGCAAAGCTTGATACTTTTAGTGTTATTAAAACCCAAATTGATCCTAGTTCGCTAAGAGATGATTTCAATACTTATAGTAATTACCCAAAAACACAATTCAATTTTAAAAGCCAACCAGAAGAAAGTATTTTTGATTTCAATTCATCAAAATTCATAGCTCGATTTGGAAGCATTGATCTGAAACTCATTGCAAACACTGATGTTAAAACCATAACAAGTTCACAAGGAAACAAAACTAAATTTGAGTATGCCCATAAAGATTTCAAAGATAATCAATCAATAATTTTCAGCGGTGAGTTCATTGGTGAAAATTGGATTAAAGATAGGCTACTCAATTTTCTTTCTGAATTAGGAGATGAAATTTTCCTCAAAGAAAAAAATAAAAATCCTCAAAGCAACTCCCACTCAAGACCCCAAGTTAAACCTAAAAATAGTGTCTTAGAAAAAATCTGGCAAAGAGACAACTACACATGCGTATATTGCTCCAAAGCACTGCTGCATCCAGCCTTAATAAAAGAGAAGCTTGCAACTTGCACAAAACCAAATGAATTAAATAAGCATTTAGCCAGTTTTGATCATCACCTTCCTGCCTCAAAATACACTGAACTAAATACAGATGAAGAAAATTTATATGCAGTTTGTCAAGAATGTAACATCAAGAAATCAGATAGTCTTGCAAGTAAAACCTGGAAACCTAAGAGATCAAACGCATGGGAAAAAAGTTACTCAATTGAAATAGCTGAGTTGAAAATAGACAAACCGACTTTAAATTAAATTCAAATTATCCGCCGTATTCAGAAGTTTTTTGCTTTAAGTCAGGTGGTAAATTAAGTACTCTTTTTCTATTAATAAAAGCTATCTCATCAACGATATCTTTTACTGAGAGCATAAATCTCACAACGCCATTTTTTGTAATAGGTATATGTCTATAAGAGCCATCAGACATTTTATTTAAAGCAAATGCAATAGGATCCTCTTCACTAAGAGTCTCTGGATCTTTTGTCATGTAGTTATCAATAATTTCTTTTTTTAAATCTAAATCTTTTGCAATAATTTTTCGTAAAATATCTCTTTCAGTAAAAATTCCTAGTGCTGATTTTTTTTCATCAAAAATAACAGTTGCACCAATGCGATTATCATTAAGCATTTTTATTACATCATAAAGATTTGTCCCAGATCTAACTGTTAAAACCGTTTTTAAATTTAAAGTTGAAATGGGGTCGTCAATATTAAAATTTTTTATTTCGCCAGATGAAGAGTTTTCATCCATGATATTTAATTCTTCTTCTAAATAATCTGTCATCAACATATATTATAAGACAAAAGATATGAAAGCCTCTCTTCTAGATAATAAGCTTTCATTTATTGCAATTTAAATTTAGTTGTGATTCACAAGGGGTATAACATATATATGCCTGAAGCATTTTTGATTGATTTAGTGAGAACTCCTATGGGGCGAGGGAAAATTGGAGCTTCACTTTCTGAAATTCACCCAGTAGATCTTGGTGCAGTTCCAGTAAGAGCATTAATAGAAAGAAATAAAATTGATCCTAAAGCAGTCGAAGATCTTATTTATGGATGCGTCACTCCAATTGGTGAACAAGGTATGAATATTGGAAGATTAATTGCTTTAATGGCTCTTGATGAAAGCGTACCAGGCATTCAAATAAACAGAATGTGCAGTTCTGGATTACAAGCAGTTGAATTTGCAAAACAATCAATCATGGCAGGTGATGCTGATTTATTAATAGCTGGCGGAGTTGAGCATATGGGAAGAGTTCCGATGGGAATGGATGGACTTCCATTACCAATGTCACCAAATCAAGGTACGACTTTGCCTGAAAGTTATTTAAGCAAATACTCTCTTAAATCCATGGGACAATCTGGTGAATTAATCGCAGAGAGATGGGGTTTTACGAGAGATGAGTTAGATGATTTTGCAATTAATTCTCACAAAAAAGCATATGACGCTCAAGAAGCAGGTTACTTTAAAAATGAAATCATTCCCGTACAAACTAAAAGTTTTGGCTTAGTTGAAAAAGATGAAGGAATTCGTGAGAGCATAGACAGAGAAAAAATGAAGACCTTACCCACTCCTTTTAAAGATGGCGGTGTTATAACAGCAGCAAACGCAAGCCAAATCACCGACGGATCTTCAGCAGTTTTACTTGCAAGTGATAAAGCTATAAAAAAATACAACTTAAAACCACGAGCAAAAATTATCAAGACTCACGTTTGTGCTGTTGATCCTGTAATGCAGCTAACTGGACCTATTCCAGCAATTAAAGGTGTACTTGCAAAAACAGGAATGAAGATAGAAGATATTGATTTATTTGAAATCAATGAAGCCTTTGCATCTGTAGTACTAGCTACTCAAAAAGATCTTAATATTCCTTTAGAGAAAATAAACGTTAATGGTGGCGCTATTGCACTTGGACACCCACTTGGATGCTCAGGAGCAAGAATACTTACCACTCTTATAAACGAGCTTGAAAGACGTGGTTTAAAGCGTGGATTAGCTTCGATGTGTGTTGGTTTTGGACCTGGGATTGCAACTATTGTTGAGCTAGTTTAGATGAAACTTTTCCACAAAGTATAGTCAAGAAGAAAAGCTTTCCAAGAAGTGATAAGTAATCGCGGTAAGGGTCACATATTTAATTGAAAGTTTAAGTAGTAATCATTAACTCTATTGCAATATTCAAATGAAATCACTCTTTTTTCTGCGCCTGAGCTTACGCAAACGCTTAGAAAAAAGGTGATTTCATTTGATTGCAATTAGATTCAATTAATACTAATAGCTTCATCTCAATTATTTCTAGCTTAAAATGGAAATGAGGTGAAAACGACTGGAGCAAAGAGAAAATTCATGGTTGGCGAACCAGTCTGAAATTGCTTATGTGTCTAGAGTGAATTTGCGAGCGGATGCGTTTGTGAGACAATCATTGAGTTTTCCTTTGCGGAGGGAAGTTTGAACCCATTGGAATGACCAGCTTGAAATAATTGAGATGAAGCGAAAATTTTATTGTAGAGAAATTGTCAACAAATTACGTGACCCTTACAGAAATGACGCATTACATCAACTAACTATCTTAAAATAAATCTTCGTAAGAGTTGGCAAGAGTTCATCAACGCTAAGATTTGAATCAATCAAAGAGCTTGATTCCGTGCTAGTCCATTCTATTGCAGCGCTTTCTATCATGCCAGCAATTGCAACAGCAGCAATATTCAGATTCATATTTTCAACACCACTCTTTTCTAAAATTTGTTTTGTTCTTTTTACTAATCTAGATTTCATAGCAGTATATTTTTTCTTGAAATCTTTATCAATCAATGAAAGTTCACGACTAAATTTCAATATGCTTCTATTTTCATAAAAACTTACACAAATCGCTCTCAAGTCTTTTCTTAGGGCTCGATATGAACTTCGACCTTTTTGATAATCCTTCTGAATATCACTACCACCATGAGCGGCAGTGTAAAGCTCATCTTCAACTTGCTCCATTAATGCATTAAAAACTTCTTTTTTATCCTTAAAATAAAGATAGAATGTTCCATATCCTAGCTCAGCAGCAGTAGTAATATCTTTTACCGTTGTTTTTTGAAAACCTCTATGCGCAAATACCTCCTTAGCTACGTGAAGTATCTTAGATTTTGTATATTTAGATTTTTCAGTCTTTTGCATGGGCTAAAACTTGATATTATGTATTATTTGAAGATCAGTATTAATGAGTAAGTCTAGCAAAAATCTAATAAAAGAATTCCTAAAACATAAAGTGCTTTTTTTCACAGCGCTATTTACAATGTTTTTGTCTGGATTAACAAGTGTTTTACCTTCGTGGTTTGTCAAAATTTCAATAGATGGTCTTGCCGCTCTGCAAAATAAAGTTGAGAAATTTAGCCTTATACCTCAACAAGTTCAACCTTGGATAATAGATAAATTTCCCAATATTGATTTAGAAAATTTTCTAATGATAGAGGTTAGTAATTTTAAATTTATTTTACCTCTAGCGATCGTTGGTGTTTTTCTAATAGAAGCGGTTTTCAAATTTCTATATCAATACTGCTCAAGAAAGCTTGGCAACACCATTGTAAAAGATATAAGAGAAAGATTTCACAACCATATAAATAAACTTTCAATGAAAGATATTAATAATGTTGACTCTGGATCATTAGTTTCAGTTGTTAGCAGTGATTTGCAAAGCTTGCAATCTTGGCTTGCTGAATCAATAATGAATTTATTTAGCGAAAGCTTCACTGCTTTTTTTCTTTTCATGTGGTTACTAATAGTAAACTGGAAATTAACTATAATCTCGACTTGCGTGATTCCACTGTTTGCAATTCCAGTAATAAAACTTGGGAAAGGTATTCGCAACAACGCTAAGTCTGCACAAAACCAAGTTGGTGGCATGTCTACATACTTTGCGGAGTCAATCACTAATCAAACAATCGTTAAAGCCTTTAATCTTGAATCAATCAGAGAAGATGGATTCAAAAAAGTATCAACAAACTTATTTAAAACCTTTGACAATTGGGCTTTATACATGGCTCTTGTTTCTCCAATAACTAATTTAGTTGGGGCTGTTGGAATTTCAGCCATACTTTACTATGGTTTGAATGCAGTAATAAACAACACACTTACAGTTGGTGAATTTTCTTCCTTCTTTGTAACTAGCTTACTTTTATATGATCCAGTAAAAAGGCTTGGAAGAGTAAGCACTATATTTCAATCAGCACTTGGTGTTGCAGATAGAGTATATGAGTTAATAGATCTGCCTGCTCAAGTTGATATTGAGACTCCAAAAGCTCGATTAGAGAATATTGAGGGGAATATTGAAATTAAGAATCTATGTTTTTCATACACCGATGATAAAAATCTTTTTGATAATCTAAACCTTAGCTTTAAAGCAAAAACAAGCACAGCTCTTGTTGGACCAAGCGGAAGTGGTAAAACAACTCTTATCTCACTACTATTAAGATTCTTTGATCTTAAATCTGGCTCTATCGAAATTGAAGGGGTTAATATCTCAGATTTAAGTTTAAAAA
>CAIYXB010000071.1 GCA_903930015.1 uncultured bacterium
AAAATTAATGATGTAAAGAAGATTTGGATTGAGAGAAGTATTTTAAATAAATTGGCTCACTAATTCAGGACACTACACTTTTTAGTTCTGTGGTTAGGAATTAAGGGGAATTAGGAAAAATATTTAGCCCAAAAGGGTGTCACTGAGATTGATTCTAAAGTGACAGTTATTGATGATAGAAATTTTGAGGATTTTACTTGCAAGTTATATAGTCAAAGAGAATCAATATCTGATCTTGGGATTTTGAATGTTAGTCCTTGCCAAAATGAAATGAAAACGAATGGACTTTTTTCTTTGCTTCAAGACAAGGGTGCTCTTCAAGCTTTAGAAAAATTCTCAGAACACGGAAAGTTATGGCTTGCATCTTTGACTAATAAATTTTCTAATTCACTCAGAACCAAAAAAATTGATAAGCTTGAATCAATAAGCAAAGTTACTACAAGTCTTCTAAGTGATCTAGCTAAAACCTTCATAGCGACCGCTTCAGATGCTTCAATAATGAGGGAAGCTGCAAATTTACATAAAGCAAAATGTCTTTGGAACAAAGTTTTTTGTCCAGGTGTGGACGATGATGATATTAAGGACAATGCTATGATTGGAGGTTGGCGTCTTGGTATTCAAGCTCAACGAACATCAGACTCTAAAGTTCCAACAGATTTCTTCCCTTTTATAGATAAAGTTTTTAATTTGTAATTTCAATTGCCTTTTCTGAAGCAACTAGTTAAGAAAAAAAGCTGAGTGTTGTCCTGGAATGCTTCGTCGTCACTACGTTTTTTCTTGCGATGAGGATGTTGCAAGATTTTATTGGTTTACGATATTACTAGCACACTAAAAACGATTGATAATCGTTTTTAGTGTGCTAAGATTCTAGATTTTCATCCAGCGTTGCTGGATATTCGTGCGACTCTGCATATAGCGTTTAATTGTTCGCGTTGGTGCCGCGAGAATCATCAGAGAAATCTTGAGAACAATTTTTCTCTGAACCAGAATTACAGGCATCAACAAATTTTTTGATTTTAAAAAATGTCAGAACAAAGCCAAGTATGGCAAAGCCCATAATGAAGTAAGTTGAGTAATCTGTGCTGAATTTATTGTCTATAAATTTGCCAAGCCAATAGCCCAAAAAGACTGTTGCGGGGATTACGTAAGCTATATCAGCTATGCGCCACATCTTATTTACTTGCTCCTAAGCACTCTGAAAGCAGTAAATGATCGATGATGAGCATTTATTTACTCATCTTTTTTTGAATTAGTTCAACTAAGGTTTGTCCAAAAAGTAATGAAACCATTATTGCAAGGTGGCTAAAGCCGATCACTAAAATAACAAGTGGGACTCCAAAATATTTTTGACCAAGAATATCAATAACTGGCTGAAGTGGAGCTAGTGCTGCTTGTAAATCCATGCTTTTAATTATACCGAAGAAATTGATTGTATCAAGTTATGAGCGGTCACCACAGTATTAGCAAAGTAATCTATTAAGTGGGTATGGATTGCCGCGTCGCTTTGCTCCTCGCAATAACCCTGTCAATCCTCAAACTAAAGATTAAGAAAAATTAAGATGAATAGAAAATTTGGTACAATAATTCCTATCGAGTTACTCACTTTGTGAGAACTCAAGTGATCAGACTAGTTCTAGATCGTGAGCCAGAG
>CAIYXB010000072.1 GCA_903930015.1 uncultured bacterium
GGTCTGCGTTGTTAGAGGCCAGAACAAAATAATTTGTTTTAATATTTTTACTTAATGCAAGCACAAGCAGATCCTTGCTTTGTTTTAGACTACCGTCCAAACTTAATTCACCAAAAAAAATAAAATTTTCAAGTAGCTTGATGTCTATATTTATAAATTCAAAATTTACCATCAAACCACTTGCAATAGCTAAATCAAAATGTACACCTTCTTTTTTTAGGTGAGCAGGAGAGAGATTGACAAGTATCCTTTGTGGAGCTAGTTCAAAATCACAAGAACGCATAGCAACAGAGATACGCTCTTTAGCTTCGTTAATAGATTTATCAGCTAAGCCGACTATATTAAAAGCAGGTAAACCTTTTGTAACGTCAACTTCTACCTGAATTAAATCAGCATCGATACCTCTCATGCAACATGAAAATGTTTTTGAGTACATATTTTAGTTTTAGCAAAAAAGTTTTTACAATAGATTTAAGTTGGTAGATTTACTGAGTTTTGCTTTGCTTACTTTTTCTTCTGTGCTTTAGCTAATTCAGTTAAGGGCGATCTTCTTAAGTCTTTGACTAAAGGAAATAATTTTTTTCTTACTTCTGGCTGAAAATCTTGTAAATGAAAAGTATTCCAGCGAGCTTTTGAGGATAAGCGGATTTCTTTGTAATAGCAATTTGATCACTGAATTTCCCTTCATCATCTTGTTTGTACCTGAGGTGAATGAAATTATTAAAACCAGATTCTTTATTGCGTGCAAGTAAAAAAGTTCTAGTACCATGAGCTCTATTTTTTTCTAGACGGTTTTCTGTAAGAAAAGTGAGATCTGTACTTGCTTTAAGTTTAGAAAATTGCCCCTGAGCAGCTTTCTGACTTGTTTGTAATGTATTAGGTCGTTTTTTAATTGAGCCAGTTTGCAGCATAATGCAGTATTTATTGCATTTTCGCTAGTATTTTTTATGAGTATTATGCACTAGAACTGCTAGAATTATTGGCTGTTATGGCAAATACAGTAATTATTGGCGCGCAATGGGGAGACGAAGGTAAGGCAAAAGTTGTTGATTTACTTTCTGAGTATGCAGACTATATAGTGCGCTATCAGGGCGGGTCTAATGCTGGGCACACTGTTACTGTTGACGGTACTAAGTACAAATTCCACCTTATTCCTTCAGGGATACTTTACAAAGGTAAAAAATGTTTTGTTGGTTCAGGGACTGTTATTGATCCAAAAGTAATTTTAAGAGAAATGAAAGAGCTTGATGAGCAAGGTATTGATTTGTCGAACTTGAAAATCAGTGCTGGCGCGCATGTAACGATGCCGTATCATATTGCTATTGATAAAGCTCAAGAAGAAGCACGAGGCGCGGCAAAAATTGGTACAACTTGTCGTGGTATTGGCCCAACTTACGCCGATAAAGTTACGAGATCGGCAATTAGAGTTTGTGATTTAATAGATCCAGAAGTTTTAAAAACCAAACTAGCAGCACTTTTGCCAGCTAAAAATGATTTACTAGTAAAGCTTTATGGAGTAGAAGCACTAAAGTTTGAGGATATTTATAATGAGTATAAAAAACTTGGTGAAGAGTTAAAACCATACGTAGCTGATACTGCATTTGAAACATGGCAAGCAAACAAAGCAGGTAAAAATATCCTATTTGAAGGTGCTCAAGGTACTTTACTTGATTTAGATCATGGGACTTTCCCATTTGTAACTAGCTCAAATCCTACTGCTGGAGGGGCTTGCACGGGATCTGGCATGGGTCCATCTGCGATCGGTCATGTGCTTGGAATTGCAAAAGCTTTTACAACTCGCGTTGGAGAAGGTCCTTTCCCAACAGAAATTATGGATAAAAATTCTATGCAAGCGAAAATCCTTACAGCAGAAGGTACTCCATGGGCTGAATTTGGGACAACCACAGGACGTGCTCGTAGAGTGGGTTGGTTTGATGCTGTCTTGATGAGGCATGCAGTGCGCGTCAATGCTTTAGATTCAATTGCACTTACAAAAGTAGATGTACTTGATGATTTAGATGAAGTATTTATTTGTGAAGCCTACAAAGATACTCGTGATGGCAAAATCTATCAAGAATTACCTTTGATCTCGGATTTTTTAAATTTTGCAGAGCCGATTTACACTAGACTTGATGGTTGGAATGGACAAGAGAAATCAGTTGCAGCAAAAACTAAAAATGATCTTGCTTTAAATGCTCAAAAATATATAAGCTTTATAGAAAAAGTTTTAGATATCCCAGTATCAATTATCAGCGTGGGACCAGGGCGTGAGCATACTATCATAGTGCAAAACCCCTTGAAAACACTGACAAAAATTTAAATTCTAGCGCTAGGCTTGATTTTATCTTGATAAGTGGCTGCTCTGGGCCTTATCAATTTTCAAAAGCAAAAAGAATTGTCAAACCTAAAATACCTACTAGTACTGAAAGTATGACTGCGAGTCAAAGAAAAAATGTACAACAAAAGCATAGATCTTATCCTCGAAAACTCCAAGAGCGTGAAGCAGCCTTAGCAAAATCTATTCCAGAAATCTATAATTTTATTATTGAAAAACTTGGTGCTGATCTACCTGAAGTAATTAGTAAAAGACTTAGCGAACTTAAGAGCTAACTATTACCAATAGCAGGTATCTTTTCTATGATCTCAATTGTATAAGCAGTCATGAATCTTACAATAAGTGGACCTGTTAGTAGATAACTTAAAATGAGTATCATTAATTTTGGAACGAAAGTTAGAGTCTGTTCAGAAATTTGTGTAACTGCTTGAAACAAACTTATTAAAACACCAGCTATAAGACCAGGAATCAAAATAGGGATGGAAATAATCCCGGTTACGATTAGGGCTTTGTTTGTTAGATCTAAAAATAAACTCTCGTCCATATTAATTTACTGCCTGAATACTTTTTACAAGCCCTTCTGAGAGTATTGCCCAACCATCTATTAGTATGAAAAGAACCACCTTGAATGGTAAGGATATTGTTGTAGGGGGTAAGAACATCAAGCCTACTGATACTAGTGCACTTGCTGCGATCATATCAATCACCACAAACGGTAAAAAAAGCATAAATCCAATTTGGAAGGCTTTTCTAAGTTCACTGAGCATAAATGCTACAAGCAAAATATGTTTTGGAGTTGTCTCCAGTGATTCAGGTCTCTCTTTGAGGTCTGCTAATTTAAAAGTCATTTCTAAATCTTTATCAGAGGTTTGTGCTGCCATGAATTTTGCAAGAGGAGTAAAAGCTTTTTCTAAAAAAACTTTTTCATCTATTTGTTGATTGATGAAAGGCTGTAAGGCAGTGTCGTTGATCTCTGTAAAGGTTGGTTGCATGACCATAAACGTAAGTATGAGTGAAAGTCCAATTAAGATCTGGGTTGGCGGTAATTGTCCAAGTCCCATTGCTGTTCTAAGCATGCTAAATACAATTACAAAACGAACAAAACAAGTACTCATTAATAAAATCGAAGGAGCTACGCTGAGTATGGTGAGTAAAACTAGAATCTGTATTCCGGATGATACTCCCTGTGATCCTTGACCTAAGTCAATAGAAATTCCAGGAGCGGCTTGCGCGCCTAAACTAGAGATAAGTAATAAGAAACTTAGTATTTTGAATTTTAATGAGTTTTTGAACATTGAGCTTATATATAGACGTATAATTAGTTTAAATGGTTTCTAAACCACAAAAGATAGTTTTTTATAGGATTGGCGCCATCGGTGATATTATTCATACCCTGCCATTATTGCAATTAACTAGGGAACTTAACCCGCAAGCACGAATTGAGTACATTATTGGATCTAATCAAGTTAAAGAACTTTTAGATCATTATGCTCCTTATATAGATAAAGTGCATGCAATAAAACATGGGGGTGTTTTTGATAAACCAACAAAATTATTTGCCAGCAAAGATGAAAAAGAACTGATAGCTCAATTGAGTAAAACACAAGTTGATGAATTTATTTATCTACATAGTAATAAGCTCAAAGCAAACTTACTCAATAAGAGATTTATCAAAGCAAAAAAAACTTTTGTTTATAAAAGGGATGAATCTGTTTCAGCAGTAGCAAATTACGTTATAATTCGCTATCCTGATTTGACAGAAGATTTAAAAGAAAATGCTTTTAGAGTTCTAAATTCTAATACTTTAAGAGTAAATCATAAGAGCAAGAGTTTGCTTGAAAAGCTTGCAGGTGAGCGTAACGCAGCAAAATCAATTTCTGTTGTATTGGGTGTTGGTAGTTTAAGACCAACAAGAGCATATCCTTTATTAAAGTGGATTGAGCTTATTGAAAGAATCTTGGCTGAAACAGATTATCAAATAAATATATTGGGTGGTCCAGATGAAATAGAATTGAGTAAAAATTTTGAAGATTTAATTGAAAAAAGAAAAAGAGCTTTACATTATGGTTGGTTAAGTCGTGTCCCAGATTTTTCTAGAGTATCTAATTTGATAGGACAAACATCGTTGCTCGAACTTGCTGGGATTTTAAAAAACACAGATAGGCTCTTTAGCGCAGATACTGGTATCTTGCATATTGCTGCAGCTCTTAGTGTCTCTCTTACAAGTGTTTTTTCAATTACATCCGAAAATAGATTTGGTCCTTTTGCAAAAGATGCCATTGTCCTTAGGTCACCAAACTGTTCTTGTAATCATAGTTATACAAATTTACCAAAACATTGTCATAACACAAGTCAAGGTTATGCGAAATGTATGTTTGGAGTGAATATTTTGTCGAATTCACCTGCGGCGAGTGATAAGATATTGTTATAGATGTTGATTCCAGAAGATAGAACAGAAAACCTTTTACAAAATTTACGTGATCGCGGTTATAGAATTACTCCTCAAAGAGAACTTATAATGCGTATCTTTCAAGATGCGAAAGACAAACACTTGAGTGCAGAAGATGTATTTGAAGTTTTAAAAGAAAAAGGTGAACAGATAAGTTTGGCAACAACTTATCGTACTTTGAGAATGCTTGTACAAATGAATATTTTGCGTGAGTTAGATTTTGCTGAAACTCATAAACATTATGAATTAGTTGATGAAAACCAACCACCGCATCACCATATTATTTGTCTTAATTGCAATAAAACTATTGAATTTGAAGATGAAGGTATAAATGAGATGGGGAGATTAATTGCTGAAAAATATGGTGTTGAAATTGTTGATATGCAATTTCAAATTTTTGGTAATTGTGTTCATGAAGAAAATGATGAGCACAGAACTCATAGACAATAGAGCTTTATAATTTAGTCTATGATTTCACCTTGAACTTTTTTGTAGTCCCCTGAATGTGAATTAAGAGGAGGTACTTTTTGAGCGCCTTGATATTTAAGCCATTGTAGTTCTGCAAGAGCTTTCCTGTTATCAGCACTGGTTGTTCCGACAAAAGGGTTTGTTTGAGTTTCACGAAGGTGTTCTCCCAATCTTTTTGCTTCTTTTAAAACTTTATCTAAGGCTAAATATTTACCTTGTTGTTGAGCTGTATCAGCAGCGTTTAAAAGCTTATTTAAATAGCTGACTGCTTTTTGCGAATTGTTTTTGTTAAAGTCAACTTTTCTCATAGTTTAAAAGGATTAGTATTATATTTACTTATTTCCACTAATATTTAGAGACTTATCTCAATAAAATAGTCTAGATGAGAGCTATTGAGACTAGTTCAGGACTTTCGCGCTTGACTCATTACTGCGTTAATTCTCGGCTCAAAATGTTCATTTACAATCAGTAAACTGCGCTTTTTCGCCTCGAATATGCCTTGTACTAAGCAAAGCGTGTAAGTCCTGTAGTTCCTTTTAATAAATCCTTAACCAAAGATCTGTCTTGGTAGTGTAGTTGTGGCGTGTTCAACTAGTTCTTTATTGATACCAAGCTCGATTGCGTTTTGGGAGTGTGTTTTAAGACTAGTGAGTCCGCCCACTAATTCATTGGGAGTTTCTGGAGAATCATAATGAACTAAATCGCTTACTAAAATTATTTTTTTAGCCTTTTTTTCAAAAAGTTTTTTCACTAAATTAGGGTCTAGATGTAAGTCACCATGAGCTTTTGAGCCTGATATTGCCATAAGGTTTACTTTTGGATGCCTATAAGCGGCAAGCCCTATGCCAGCTCCACACGGATCGATACTATCAAGAGCTTTTAACATTTCATCGCTCGTGTCTCTTTGTTTAAAGCCATTATAAACAAACATCGCATTTCCCCAATGAGTTACTAAGTCAACATGGTAATTTTCAAAAGCGTTCCAAGCTGTTTCATAATCACAATTACTGTGCCCGTAACTAACTTTTATATTTGAGTCTTGAAGAAATTTTGTGATATCACCATTCTTATCGAGTGAAGGACAGAAAGTCCAAAGCTTAATTAGTCCAGGAAATATCTTTACGAGTTCTTGGATTTTTTTTAAGTTAAATTCTTGAGCAAAATTTTTCGGGTGAACACCAAGTTTAGAAATTAGACCGCCTTCGATATGAGCACCAACTAATTGTTCATCTTGTGTTTTTTGTAAAATCTCAAGGTTAGTTTTTATTGAATCGTAAGAGTCTGTTATTAAAGTTGCTAGATAACTAAAAATCCCTTCTTTATATAAAAACGAGTTTAAGAGTTTAATTTCATAAGTAGGTGGTTGCTGCCAGAAATTACAAGACAAGTCTTTATTTTTAAATCCGTTAACTTGTAAATCAAACATAAAGAAAATATAAACACTTTGGCTGTATATAGTGCTTCATCTGTGATTATAGTTCTTTAATACTTAGATGTATTGATGATAATCTTTCTAATGATTAAATAACTACTTTAATAAAGTAATACGCATTGTACAAATGGAAATATTTGTGAGAGTATGAATTCTGAGTCAAGTTAGAAACTTTTTTAAGCTTTCACTAGACTATATATTCACATGACAAATAGGAGAAAATTTTTATGAAAAAAACTTTAGTATTAACTTTAGCGTTAATCCTATTAAGTGCTGGCCAAGCAATGGCTACTGATTTAAGAGCACTTAACGTTCAAAACGCTAAAATATATGCAAACGATGATCAAAACGCAGAATTAAGAGTGAACTTTGATTGGTTTCATGATGGACAAAATTCTAATTTCGCTGGTTTAAGAAGAAACAACAATGTTTTCAACCTGCCAAGAATTGATATTAGACAATCTTGTACTAGTTGCCCAATCCCTTTTAGAATTGGTTTAAACACTTCTTTAAATGCAGGTAACACTGAACTTGCAACCTTTGGTACTGATGGCGATACTGAAGTATTTGAGAGATCAGCTTTCGGTTTTGGTAACTTAGGTTTAACTTTAGAAGCAGCGATTGTACAAACTGATTCATTTAACGTAACAGGTTATATTAATCAACATTTCGCAATGTTACATAACAACTTGCTTAACAATCTAACTTTAAGACCACAGAATGGTCGTAATGCATACGGTTTTCAAACAGGTGCTTTATATCAAGCTGATCTTGGTGATCATTTTACTTGGTATGGTGATGTTGGTTATAGATTTGATGTACCTCAAAGAGGAGCTGTTCAGCACTCATTCGTTTACTACAATGAAGCTGTTCTTGGTTTAGGGAGTGAAGATCAATTCGGTCTTTCTTTAGGTCTTTTAGGTAACACTGTTTACACAAACAATATCGGTACAGACTTGAGACTTGTTCCTGGTATTATTGCCAAAGTCGGTGATGCTGGTCAAATCAGAGTTGGTATGCCAATCGGTATCAATGGTACTTCACCAGACATCGGTGTTCAAGTTAGTTACTTTAGTTCTTTCTAAGAATTTAAGTAAGCAACAGTTAATTTATCAAAAGCCCGATTCTTTGAGTCGGGCTTTTTTTTGCAACTACTTTTTGCTAACCAATTTATGGCAAACTAAAAAGTTTTCGGAAATTTTTCAACACCCTGGAGCATATCGGAATGCGCAAGGGTCGTTAAAAATTGGAGAAAACTTATTTTTTGCTATATAATTTACTTATGATGAACACTACTCAAGGTAATGATTTAGAAGCACTTACAACTGAGATACAGATTCATTCTCAGATCTTTAAAAGAGTTAAAGATGAAATACATAAAAGAATTATAGGTCAAGAAGTTTTTATTGAAAGGTTGCTATTAGGTCTGATTGCTGGTGGTCATATGCTTATTGAAGGTGTTCCTGGTCTTGCTAAGACTGAGACTGTAAAAGCTCTTGCAGAGTGTACTGGCATAGATTTTCAAAGGATACAATTTACTCCTGACTTGCTGCCAGCCGATTTGATTGGTACTCAGATTTTCAAGCCTGGTACAACAGATTTTGAAGTAAAAAAGGGTCCATTGTTTACTAACTTGGTACTTGCAGATGAGATAAACAGAGCTCCTGCTAAAGTGCAATCTGCCCTGCTTGAAGCAATGGCTGAAAAGCAGATATCTATTGGTGATGAGACTTTTAGGTTAGAACAACCTTTCGTTGTTCTTGCGACTCAAAACCCTCTTGAGCAAGAAGGTACTTACGCCCTGCCAGAAGCTCAGATGGATAGATTCATGATGAAACTAAAAATCGGATATCCAGACAAAAAAGAAGAAAAAGAAATCATGAATAGGATGTCCACAAAGCAAGATATTCAATTAAATAAAATTATTGGCAAGGAAGAAATCTTTAAAGCAAGAGAATTAGTAGATAGAGTTTATTTAGATGAAAAAGTTCAAGACTATATTGTAGATATAATTTTTGCGACAAGAAATCAAGAAGCTACTGTTAATGGTAAGCTTGCCAAAATCAAAGAGCTGGAAGGTTTGATAGATTTTGGTGCTTCTCCAAGAGCTTCTATTGCGCTTGCACTTGCTGCAAAAACACACGCATATCTTCAAGGTCGAGCCTATGTAACACCTCAAGATGTTAAAAATATTGGTTTTGATGTACTACGCCAGAGAATTGTAATCAGCTTTGAAGCAGAAGCTGAAGAAAAAGTTCCTGATGACATAATCAAAATCATTTTTGATTCAATAGAAGTTCCTTAAACAGATCTTATGCTGATATCTAAAGAACTACTTTCACAGATCAAAAAAATACAGATCAAGACTGATAGAATGGCGTCTGAGATTCTATCAGGTGAGTATAAGTCTGCTTTTAAAGGTACAGGACTTAATTTTGATGCGATTCGTGATTATCAGATAGGTGATGATTTAAGATTGATTGATTGGAAGGTTACAGCGCGCTCACAAAGGGCAGCAGTAAGACAATATAAAGAAGAGCGACAATTAACTATCATGCTTATAGTTGATTTTAGTGCTTCAAATAGTTTTGGTAGTCAAGAAAAAAACAAAAGAGAGCTTACTATAGAGCTTGCTTCTGTACTTGCATCACTTGCCACAAAAAATAACGATAAAATTGGAATGTTGCTTGTAACAGATAAAGTTGAGGCCTATCTACCTGCGAAACAAGGTAAAGCTCATATTTTTAGAATGATCAAAGAGCTTTTATTATTTCAACCTAAATCAAAAAAAACTAATTTTAAAAATGTTCTTTCAGAAGCAATCCAAATGATACCTAAGCGCTCAGTAGTGTTTATGATATCTGATTTTATTAATAGTGATACTAATACCTCAGAGTTTAATTTTAATTTTGAAAAAGAGTTAAAGTTACTTGCTAAGACTCAAGACTTTATTGCTGTCTCAATCAGAGATCCATTTGAATTTAATCTGCCAAAATTAGGCTATTTAGAACTTGTTGATCCTGAATCAGGGCAAGTGACTCTAATGAATCTTAATCGAGATTCAGTACGAGAAAAATTTTCTAAATCACAAAAAGATCATCTGGCTTTTATGAAGAACCAATTTAAAAAATTGAAAATTGATTTTCTTAATTTATATACTCATAAAATGTACATTCGCGATTTGTTAATGTTGTTTTTAACAAGGGAGAAGCGTAACTAGTGAATGGTGCAGCCTTAGTTGAAGATGAATTAAGAGATATTCAAGGTTATCAGTCTTTGATAATACCTGACTTTGTTTGGTGGATATTAATTGCTATTGCAGTTATTGTGCTGGGCTATTTTATTTATAAATTCGTTTTATCTAAGAAAAAAGCAATAATACTGACTATTTTTGAAAAGACCATAATCAATTTAGATGCCTTGGATTTAAATCAGGATAGTAAGATTTTTTATTTGGAGTATAGTGATATAGTTCGTAATTATCTTTTTGAGAGAGTTGAGCTTAACTGCTTTGACAAAACTCTCAACGAGCTTAGAACTTTATTTGATACTAGTGATATTTTTGATATTCATAGTAAAAATCAATTGCTGAATATCTTTGCCAAAGCTGATATGGCAAAATTTGCTAAAGAAAGAGTATCATCTGAAAAAAGGCTAGAACATTTAGACAATACCAAAGAGATTTTAAGTAAAATTGAAAAGAAAATCGAAGATAAAGCTAAAGGGATAATTCCAGATTCAGTGGAGGTTGAAGTTTAGATGACGTTCGCAAATCCAGAATTTTTATATCTTTGGTTAATTTTGCCATTTTTGGTTTTTTTATTTCTTTTTAAGGCAAAGCAAAGTAGCTTAGAGGTATCTACAGCTAGTCATGGAAAAATGGCAAGTTTCTATGATTATCTAGGTTATTACATGCCATATATTATTCGATTATTAGTTTTAGCTGTTTTAATTTTTGTAATTGCAAGACCTCAGCTAGGAAAAAGTTATACTGAAAGTAAGCATAATGGCTTAGACATTCTTTTTGCAATAGATACATCTGAAAGTATGTCAGCACTTGACTTGAATTTAAATGGTCAAACGGTAGATAGATTAACAGCTTTAAAATCTATCTTAAAGTCTTTTGTGCAAAAAAGAGATAAAGATAGATTAGGCTTGGTTGTTTTTGGTGAGGAAGCTTTTACACAGAGTCCTCTTACTTTGGATCATGGTGCTGTAATTACGATGATAGAGAATCTTAGAATTGGTATGGTTGGAAAAGCAACGGCAATTGGTTCAGCGATCGCACTTTCTGTAAAAAGACTAAAAGACCTTGAATCAAAATCAAAAATCCTTATTCTGATGACTGACGGTCAAAATACTTCTGGAGATATAGATCCTTTAACGGCAGTTGAGCTTGCAAAGTCATTTGATATAAAGGTCTACACTGTAGGTATAGGTAGGGAAGGTGAAGTGCCTATTAGAGTAAATACTCCACAGGGTCCAATGCTTGTGAAGCAAGAAACTAAAATTGATGAAGACTTATTAATAGATCTTGCTGAAAGCACTGGTGGACAGTATTTCAGGGCACAGTCTAGTGAGGATTTAAAGAAGATTTATGACAATATAGACAAACTTGAAAAAACAGAAATTAAAGTAAAACAATACAATTCATTCATAGATATTTATCAAAATTTTCTATGGTTTATCTTTTTTGCTTTTATGGTCGAACTTTTATTACTCAATACAATATTTTTTAGGATTTAGATGAATATTAAAAACCCACAAATTCTCTTTCTTTACTTAATCCTCATATTAGTTCTTTTTGCTTTTATTTATCTCTATAAAAAAAGAAAGCAGTTAGTTTCAAGTTTTAAGAATTCAAATAATCTGAAAACTTTTCTCAAGGGATTTTCACTTGAAAAGTTCTTTTTTAGATTAGTGATATGGTTTTTGATTCTATTTTTTATGATTACTGCTTTAGTCTCTCCAAGATTTGGCTATGAGTGGAAAGAGGTTAATAGTGTTGGTGCCAATATAATTTTTGCCATAGACGTCTCTAAGAGTATGCTTGCTACTGATATTGGTCCAAATAGATTAGCTAGAGCAAAAATTGAAATTGCTAAATTAATTGATAAATTTCAAGGTGATAGATCAGGTCTAATTATTTTTGCTCGTGATGCATATCTATTAACACCTCTTACCCATGATTACGGAATTATCAAGGAGTGGCTTGAAAGAACAGATACTGATTCGGTTTCAAATCAAGGAACATCCATTAAATCTGCAATTGCACTTGCAAGAGAATCATTTGCAGCAATTAAATCAGAAGAAAAAGCTTTGATTTTAATTAGTGATGGAGAAGAGCATGATGAAGAGACAATTGCAGAAGCAAAATTAGCTTTATCAGAAGGAATTAAAATTTTTACAATTGGAGTTGGTACTGAAAAAGGCTCACCTATACAATTGCAAGGCTCGCTGTTGAAGGACAACAATAATCAAGTTGTTATTTCTAAGCTACAAGACACTCTTTTAAAAGAAATAGCCTTAGCTACGGAAGCTAAATATACTAGATCTGCAACTGGTGATTTTCATTTAGATCAGTTATATTTTGAATCAATTCGTAAGGATATCAATCCAGAAAAACTACAGTCGGGTATGCTTAAAAAGTGGAAAGAAACCTTTCAGATTTTTTCTTTGATAGCTTTTGTTTTATTATTAATTGATACTTTAATGAGCTTGAATTTAAACATCTCTTTTAAAAGTTTATTTAGAAGAAAATCCATTTATGAAAAGGGATTAAAAAAATGAGATTTTTGCTGGTATTATTCTTTGCCTTATCCTTTCAAGTAGCTTTTGCAAATGTGTTTGATTTGAGTCTTTGGACTGCTGATGCTAAATTACAAAAAAAAGAATATTCAGTTGCAGTAAATGAGTACTTGAAAATACAGGCAAAAGATCCAAGTAATGAGAGGCTAAATTATAATCTTGGGATTGGTTTGTATAGGCTTGGTGCTTTTGATAATGCTGCTTTTAATTTTGAGCAATCTGCAAAGCAAGCCAGTTCTCCCATATTGAAAGAAAAGGCTCTGTATAATTTGGGTAATGCTTTATTCAAGCAAGAAGATTATGAAAATGCAATTAAAGCCTACGAAGCTGCTTTGCAGATTGACCCTGATGATGAAGATACTAAATTTAATTTAGAGCTTGCTAGAAAAAAATTAGAGAAAAAAAATCAAAATCAAAGTGATGAGCAAAATAAAGATAAGCAAGATCAAAATAAAGATCAAGAAAGTAAAGACAAGCAGGATCAAAACAAAGATCAACAAAATAAAAACGAGCATAAAGACAAACAAGAACAGAAACAAGATCAGCAAAATGGTCAAAATAATAAGCCAAAACAATCTGAGACTAAAGAAAGAAAAGGTAATTTAAGCGAACAAGAAGTGCAAATGTTATTGCAACAAGCTCAAGAAGGCAAGCCACAAGGTGGTATGTTGGGTCTAAAGTCGAAACAAAATTCAGAGCCCAAAGCTAAGGCTAAGCCTTGGTAGTTTTTAAATCTAGATAATTCGCCATTTGCTATTATCTTGTAAGTGCCCTCCATTTGTAACTACTCAGTCCTAAGATAAGATTTTTTTAATCAGGCCACTTTTTAAGCTTTTCAACGTCATAAGTACTATTGGAAGCTGCAATATTACTAAAAAAAATAGAGGAACTAGAAGCTCGTTGTGCCGAATGGGAGAGAA
>CAIYXB010000073.1 GCA_903930015.1 uncultured bacterium
AACATTCCGTAAGTATAAAAAACGAAAATTTAAATTTAATTGTAGCGAAAACTGATTAACAAAACATTAGAGGAATACTATACTTATGACGTTGAAAAGCTTAAAAAGTGGCCTGATTAAAAAAATCTTATCTTAGGACTGAGTAGTTACCTACCGTGACTTTATTTAGATAAAACCAACTTTGTCGATGAAAATTAACTTGATTTTTTCTACGGTGGAGACGCGTCCCTGTTTACTATCTTGTAAAATTTAAATATGACTGAACAAAATCTAATTCTAGGTAAGATTTCAATAACTGATTTGATTTTGATTAAAAATGAATTAGAGATTTTAGAATCAAAGAAAACCCTCACAAATGCTGAAAAAGCTGGTTTAATCAAATTCTTTGAACTTAGTTATGAACTAGCTTGGAAAACCTTAAAGAGAGTTTTATTACTTCAAAATTCAATTGATGTGAAAACTGGAACTAAGGATATTTTTCGTGAAGCAGCAAAAGCTGGATACATAAAAGACCCACTGCCTTGGTTTGGCTTTATTGAAGATAGAAATGAAACAGTTCATGCCTATAATCAAGCAAGAGTAGATGGGATTATTAGTGATTTAAAAACATACAAGACTGAATTAGAAGCTATGATAGATAAGCTTCTTGAGTTATAAAAATGTCATTTAATTTGGAAAGAAAAGACTTAGAAATTCTGCTGAAGATATTAGCTGAAGATATAGATAAAATTTATGCTTATGGGTCTAGAGTCAAAGGCAGTGCTTCACAGTATTCGGATCTGGATTTATGTTTTAAAGGAAATATTGATAAAGAAAAAATTCGCTATTTTAAATCTCAACTTAGAGAATCTCAGCTAAGGTTTAAAGTTGATTTAGTAGATTGGAATGAACTCAGCGAAGAATTTCAGGATTTAATTAAAGCGGATTTAGTTAAACTCTCACCGCTCTCTCAAAAGCCTCAAGCACAAAATCCAAATCTTCTTTAGTATGTGCAGCACTTATAAAACCTGCTTCAAAAGCTGATGGCGCTAAGTAAACACCTTGCTCAAGCATTTTGATATAGATCTTCTTAAAAAATTCAGTATCAACATTTGCTTTGGCATCTTCAAAATTTTTGATAGGTTTTTTGGTAAAGAAAAAACCAAACATTCCTCCAGCTGCAGTGATTTGCATATCCGGATAAATGCCTCTCATGCGCATTAAAAGATACATAGCTTTTTTTTCAAGCTCCTCGTAAAAACCAGGTTCTTGAATTTGCTTCAAGCACTCTAAACCAGCAGTCATCGCAAGTGGATTTCCAGAGAGAGTACCTGCTTGATACATAGATCCAGCAGGAGCCACCATTGCCATGATCTCCTTAGAAGCACCATAAGCGCCCACTGGAAGCCCGCCACCGATGACTTTACCTAGGCAAGTGATGTCTGGCATGATATTAAATCTTTCCTGGGCTCCACCGAGCCCTACGCGAAAGCCAGTCATAACCTCATCAAAAATCAACAAAGAATTATTTGCCTTAGTTATCTCTCGTATAAATTCTAAAAAACCTGGTTCAGGCTGAATACAACCAGCATTACCGATGATAGGCTCAAGAATCACAGCAGCAATATGTCCTCGGTTTAGTTTAAAAGCTTCAGTGATGCTATCTTTGTTGTTGTACTCAACAAGCACAGTATTTGCTGTTGCTTCTTTAGTTACTCCTGGACTATCTGGTAATCCCAAAGTAAGTACTCCAGATCCAGCTTGTACTAGAAGCGCATCTACATGCCCGTGATAGCAACCTGTGAATTTGATGATCTTTACTTTTTTGGGATTTGTACGCGATGCATAAGCGCGTGCAAGTCTTATTGCAGACATAACAGCTTCAGTACCGGAATTTACGAACCTCACCATCTCAATACTTGGAACTAGCTTAATGACTTCTTTTGCAAGCTCAGTTTCAATTTGAGTCGGCGCTCCAAAACTAGTACCATTTTCAATTACTTTTTTTAGCGCGTCCTCAATTTGTCTATTGCGGTGACCAAGTATCATTGGACCCCATGAACCTACAAAATCTATATAACGATTATCATCTTCATCCCAAATGTAAGCACCATCAGCTTTCTTTATAAAAGGGGGATTTTCATCAATAGATTTAAATGCTCTTACTGGAGAGTTCACGCCACCTGGCAAAACGGTCTTCGCTTCATTAAAAAGTTCGAGGGATTTAGCGCGTGATAGTTTGGTTTGCATGGTCGTTTTAATATCTTATCAGGGTCAGGTCTCGCCGATTCGCCTTTAACTATAGAAATTGATGAATAGTAAAGCTGGAGTGCGATATAGTAATAGGCGAATCGGCGAGACCTGACCCCACAAAAAAACCGCAAACCCTTTTAAGAGCCTGCGGTCTGTTTATTGGTTATAAAATCTTAAGCTGTTGCTTTTGAAGAAACGTAATCAATTGCGGCTGCAACTGTTGTAATTTTTTCAGCTTCTTCATCTGGAATCTCAACTCCAAACTCATCTTCTAAAGCCATTACTAACTCAACCGTATCAAGTGAGTCCGCACCTAAGTCAGTTGTAAAGCTTGATGACTCTTTAACTTCATCTTCACCGATACTTAATTGACCAGCTACAACTTTTTTAATTCTTTCCAATACTTCTTCACGATCCATAGTAATTACATTTCCTTTTTAATTCTTTTGAAGAGCTTATTGCTTTCGAGCAACAAGAATACTACATAAATAAGCCGCCATCAACCTGTATTACTTGTCCGGTAATATAAGCAGCGGAACCAGCTAAAAATAAAGCAGTATCAGCAATATCTTTAGTCTGACCGAAGTCACCTAATGGAATATTTTCTTTATATTTACCTTGAACTTCCTGTGGCAATTCTGCTGTCATCTCAGTTGAGATAAAACCAGGTGCGATCGCATTTACGCGAATTCCACGACGACCATATTCTTTTGCAAGTGCTTTTGTAAATCCAATCATTCCTGCTTTAGAACTAGCGTAGTTTACTTGAGCAGGATTACCATGCAGACCAACAACACTTGTCATGTTGATAATTGATCCACCTCTTTGCTTGGACATGATTTTAATCACAGGCTGGCAAATATAATAAAGAGAGTTTAGATTAGTGTCTATGACTGAGTTCCACTCTTCTTCTTTCATACGCATAAAAAGTGTGTCTTTGGTGATTCCTGCGTTATTAATAAGCACATCAATCTTGCCTTTCTCTGCGATTACTTCATTAATTAAATTTGCGATACTTTCTTTGTTTGAAATATCACAAGCTTTGTAAGAAACTTTTGCGTCTGAATTTCCAGATGAAGTTTTTATTTCTTGAGCAGCATCGCTATTTGCTGAGCGACCAGTAATAATTACATCTGCTCCAGCTTGCGCAAATGCTTCAGCTACAGCCCTACCAATACCCCGAGTACCACCAGTGATAATGGTTACTTTGTCTTTTACATTCATAAAATTTCCCTTTTCTTGCGCTTGATCAAGTGTTTGCATGGTGAAATATCATAGCAAATATGCCATTTTTGCTAAATTTAGCTCTAAGTTAAATAATTATTCTATAAATTATAAAGGAAGTATTGACTTATTATTTCCTAATTCCCCTTAATTCTAACCACAGAACTAAAAAGCTCATGAATGGGTGTGTAGGAGCCAATTACACAAGCGTAGAGCATTCTTGAGAAGATTGTTTTTAGATCAAACCTCCTATTGAAGCGGTATTGAAATTCAGCCAGATATCTCTGAATGTAGTTCTTTGTAATTGCCTGATGGGTTCCATTGATGAACTTCTTTAGATTCCCCAGTGCCGTATTAACCCAGTTAAAGTTAGC
>CAIYXB010000074.1 GCA_903930015.1 uncultured bacterium
CAAAACAGCCTTAGCTTTAATCTCGGAACTTGTTTGTTTATATTTTCTTGACATTCTTTTCTCCTTATTATCTTATAGACGATCTTAGGAAGGAAAAGTTTTTAATTTATTTTGGCCCTTTTTCGCGGGACATTACACATCTCAATAAAATCATTTTTTTTTTATAGGCATTAAAAGCTGCTGAACCGTAAGTAACAATCGGTCCTAGCCATCTTGTGAAAAAGAATGCACTTGAGTTTGTAATTTTATTTAAACTTTTTATTTGTTCACTTTCACTAAAGGAGGTGATAGTTGCAAGTCCGTGTAACACTGCATTGATTGTACTTATAGCGATATTTCTATTGCTTGGATTTTTGATATAGTTTTCAAAAAATGCTGTATCTGTTGAATTACTTTTATTTTTTTCGATTTTTTAAGAGTTTGTGGTATGTGTAAATCTATTGAATTAATTTGCTGATCATTGTGCGGTGTTACTTTGGATTCTTGCGCTCTGCTATTTTCAAAAAACGCGTGAGCTTTTTCTCCAGATAAGTCTGTATTTACAGAAAATCCAGAACCACTTTTTAATGCTTCTCTTTCTGCAATAAGAACCACTTACAAATATATATTCTAACAAGCTTAAAAGCTTAATATTTAGGCATTGTTACCTAATTATCTAGCTTCAAAATAGCCATAAAAGCTTCTTGAGGTAATTCAACAGATCCTACGTTTTTCATACGTTTTTTACCTTTCTTTTGCTTTTCTAGGAGTTTTTTCTTACGGGAGATATCACCACCATAGCACTTGGCAAGTACGTCTTTTCTTTGGGCACGTACGGTCTGTCTAGCGACAATTTTGCCACCTATAGCTGCCTGTATAGGTATTTCAAACAAATGTGGAGGTATTACGTCTTTGAGTTTCATTGCAAGTTTATTACCAACGTTAAACGCACTTTCTCTAAACACAATTGTTGATAGTGCATCTACTTTTTCACCGTTAAGAAGAATATCTAATTTAACTAGATAGTTTTTCTTGTATTCTGAGATTTCATAATCCATTGTTGCGTAACCCTTTGATCTAGATTTTAACTGATCAAAAAAGTCTGTAACAATCTCAGCAAGAGGGACTTCGTAAATAATAGTAGTCCTTTGAGTTATACTTCCCATGTTTAAGTGAGTCATGTCTTTAAATATGCCGCGCTTCTCTTGGCATAGTTCCATTATCGCACCTACATAATCTTGTGGAAGCATGATGCTGATTTTAACGTAAGGTTCTTCTATATAATCTATTTTAACTGGATCGGGTAAATTTGAAGGATTGTCAATTTCTTGCATTCCTCCTTTTATGTCATAAACTTTATAAACAACACTTGGAGCTGTCACGATAAGGTTCATATCATATTCGCGTTCTAGTCTTTCTTGAATTACTTCCATGTGTAACATTCCAAGGAAACCACATCTAAAGCCAGATCCAAGTGCTCTTGAACTTTCTGGTTCATAGCTAATAGAGCTGTCATTTAATTTAAGTTTTGAAAGTGCTTCTTTTAAATCCTCGTATTCTCCATTATCAACAGGATAAAGTCCACAAAAAACCATTGGTATCGCTGGCTTATAACCTGGTACTGCTTCAGCAGTAGGCTTTGCTACTGTGGTAATAGTATCTCCTACTAACTTCTGTATCTCTTTAATAGAACAAGCTATATAGCCAACATCACCTGGTTCTAATTTTTCTACAATTTGTTTTGGAGTTTTATATCCAAGTTCTACAACTTGATATTTTTTTTCTGCTTGCATGAACTTTACTTCTTCAAGTCTATTAATTGAGCCTTCAAGAATTCTTGTAAGTGCGACTACACCCAGGTATGAATCATAATAACTATCAAATACAAGTGCTTTTAATGGTTTATCAGGTTCGTAAGGAGCTGGCGGAATCCTTTCAATAATTGCATCTAGTAGGGCTTCAATTCCAAGTCCACTTTTTGCACTGACTTCAAGTGCGTTAGAGCAGTCTATACCAATAATTTCTTCAATTTCTTTTTTTACTCTTTCAACATCAGCACTTGGAAGATCGATTTTATTGAGTACTGGGATTATTTCAAGATTATTTTCTAATGCTAAATAAACGTTCGCTAGTGTTTGTGCTTCAACTCCTTGAGTTGCATCTACGACGAGTAGTGCTCCCTCACATGCGGCAAGTGCTCTGGAGACTTCATAAGTAAAATCTACATGCCCTGGAGTATCAATAAGATTTAGTGTGTAGCCTTTATACTCCATTTTTGCCATATTTAATTTAATCGTGATACCACGTTCTCTTTCAATATCCATTGAATCAAGAAGTTGCGCTTGCATATCTCGCTTATTAATAGTGCCAGTAGCTTCAAGTAATCTATCAGCTAAAGTAGATTTACCGTGGTCAATATGTGCAATAATTGAAAAGACTCTTTTCTTTGAGTCAAAATTAGACATAACTAAGATTATATTGAATTTTTGTTATATATAGAGGGTATTAGTTAATACTTAACAATTAATTCCATGCTTAATGGGCGTGTCGCCAAACAAAGCACTGGTTTAGGTTTTTATAATAGACCTGTTGCGAAAGTGCAACTTGAGCTAAAACAGGTCTAAACAAAAACACAAAACCGAAGGTTTTGATAGAGTTGTTAAGGAAGGGCTTGCCCTTTCGCAACAACTCTAATAAAAGCAAAAAATGCGTTTGGCTAAAACACGCCCTAATAAAAGATCAAATAGTCTTGGAAACGAAGCGGAGCAGAGTTGCCAAGACTATTTAGGGGACTGTCATGGAATCTCAATTGTAGAATGTTAAGTTTAGCCTTTAATAATTGAATGCTAAAATTGGGATCTGCGACAGTCCCCTAAAATCGATAAAAAGGCTTCATCTGTATTATTAGGCTATTTAGGCTTTAATAATTACGGTGATGAGCTTTTAGCCGCTTCATGTGTCAAAAAATATGAATTAGAAAGTACCTCCCATCTTTCAAGTAAAACCTCATTCTGGGGACATTTTATATCCTTGATATCTTCAAAACAAATTATTGCTTTGGGTGGTCTTTTTCAAGACGAGACTAGTGTTTGGAGTCTTTTTTATTATTGTTTTGTTTTGAAACTTTTTAACATTTTTGGTAAAAAAGTTTTTTTGGTTGCAGTTGGTGTAGGTCCAATAAAAAGTGAAATTTCTAGATTTATAGTCTTTGTCTGTTTAGTTGGAATAAAAAACATTAGTGTAAGAGATGATTATTCTAAAAAACTTTTAGCCTCAATTGGTATTGAATCTAATATAGAGAAAGATCTGGCTTGGGTTAATAAAGGACTCATTACAAAAGCTAGTCCTATTGAAAAGACTTTAATTTGTGTACGTAATTATAATGATTGGCTTTTAGTAAAAGAAAGATTTGAGTATGATAAATTTGATTTGTTTTTAATGCAAAAAGAATTTGACTTAGCTGAAGTGATAAAGTCAGAGACTGCTTTTGGTGTTGATGTGATTGATGCTTTTGCTTTTGAGTTGAATGATTTATTGAATAAAATAAGTTCTTATAATAAATTAATTACTAGTCGTTATCATGGTGCAATTTTAGGATTTTTAGCAAAGACTGACGTGAAAATTTTAGAGGTAAATCCTAAGCTAAGCTCACTTTTAAATACTATTGCGCAAGCTTAGTTAGTACTGTTAGTTATTAGACATCTTGCGAAACATCGTTTCGCAGTAGATGTCGCCCGAAAAAAGGTCGCAACGACGCCACTCGGCGGAAGTTGCGCTAAGGATAATTCCGACTTTCACAAAAGGTCTATTTAAGTTGATAAACAAAAAGTAATACTTCAGCAACTGCTCTATATAATTCAGGTGGAATTTCTTGGTTTACTTTTACTAATCTAAATAAAGCACGAGATAAAGGTATATTTTCTATGACGGGTACGCCATATTCTTCTGCGATCGCTATGATCTGCTCAGCAAGCAAGTCTGCACCCTTAGCTAGTACTTTAGGTGCTTGGTCCATTTGCTCAGAGTATTTAACAGCCAGTGCAACGTGGGTTGGGTTTTTTACAACAAAGTCTGCTTCTGGCACTTGAGCCATTCCACCACCGCCACCACCTTGTGCGATCTCTCTTTGTTTTTGACGGCGTTTCGATTTAATTAAAGGATCACCCTCTGTATCTTTGTACTCGTCTTTCATCTCTTTAAAACTCATTCTTTGGTCTTTAAGAAATTTCCAACGTTGAAAAATATAGTCAACAATCGACACACTAAAAAGTAATAAAGTACTTTTCCAGAAAAATTCCCACAAAATATCGGCAACTGTAAAAAATCCAGCAAGTTTATTTGCAGCCTGAATATTACCAAGTATCGCCGGCATGTATTTTTCAACAATAGTCCATGCTAGATATCCAGTAACAATAATTTTAATCATATTCTTGACAAGTTCAAAAAGAGATTTAACACTAAACATATTTTTAAGACCTTTGATAGGATCAAGTTTTTCAAGTTTAAATTTCAAGGGCTCTGTGGTAAAAAGTATTCCTCCAAGTTGCAGCGTCTCAATTACAATAGCGACGAGTGCCAGTGCAAGCATCACGGGGACTACTATCATGATGAGCACTCTCCAAGTATGAAATGTTATAAAACTACCAGACACCTCTTCAAAACGTGGAATAGCCCCCCACATCATTTGGCAAAGCTCGTAAAGTAATCTATAGGCATGGTTACCAAAGACAAAAAGGAATGTGAACCCAGTTATCATAACTGCAAGTTGAGTTAAATCTTTGCTTTTAAAGACATTACCTTTTTTTCGCTGCTCTCTTAACTTATGCTGAGTTGCATCAAATTGTTTGTCTTCGTTATCGTCATCACCAGCCATTTGCTAATGCTACTCCTCTTTAATAGTCTTACTTTAACATTAAAATGGCGTTAACCCTGTCTTTTTTGTTATCTGAACTTTTGGTTAATAACTAGGATCATAAATCATACTTTCAATATGTTTTTCAATATTATCAGGCTCTGGAAATTGAGCAAGTCCCTTTTCGTAAGCTCTTTTGCTGATTGCAACGGCGATCGCTAAAGATGCTTTTCTTATCTCTTGTAAGCTAGGGTACATACAACCCATCTCTAAATCTTTTTCTTGAATCAGGTTTGCAAGAGCTTGCGCTGCAACTAAAAACATATCGTCAGTAATTCTAGAAAGCTGACAAGCAACAGCTCCAAGCCCTATACCAGGGAAAATATAGGCATTATTACCCTGACCAGGTTTAAAGGTTTTACCTTCATAGACTACATTTGCAAAAGGACTTCCGCTACAGAAGATGGCTTTACCATGACTCCAAGTATAAGCTTGCTCGGCAGTACATTCAGCATTTGCAGTTGGATTTGACAGAGCGAAAATTGCAGGTGTTTGGTGGTAGCTTGTAATTTTTTCAATAATCTCTTGAGTAAAAGTACCAGGTGTACCAGTTGCTCCAATAAGCACATCTGGTTTTAGGGTTTCAAGAGCTTCTTTAAAATCCATAGGTTTAACATCGTGGGCATAAGTTTGTTTGTAGCTTGGTAGATCTTTTCTTGAAGCAACAACTAATCCCTTACTGTCTATGAACCACAAATTTTTTCTTGCATCTTCTGCTTTCATACCACGCTCAACCATGGCTGATACAATCAGGTCACCAATTCCTGTTGCGGCAGCTCCAGCACCAAGGAATAAGAATTTCATGTCTTTGATTTCTTTTTTGATAGCTCTTTCATATGCAAGTATCCCCGCTAAAACCACTCCAGCAGTACCTTGTATATCATCGTTAAAACATAGGCATCTGTCTTTATAGATGTTAAGTAGCTTGTAAGCATTATCGGTAGTGAAGTCTTCAAATTGAATTAATGCTTTAGGATATTTGTCTTGTATGGCTTCAATAAATTCATTAATTAATTCAAGGTATTCTTCTCCTCGAATTCTTTCTTCTTGCCATCCTAAATAAAGTGGATCGTGTAAAAATTCTTCATTATTTGTGCCGATGTCAATTGTTACTGGCATACACTGTTCTGGATTGATTCCAGCCGCTGCCACATAAAGTTGTAGTTTACCAATAGGAATACCCATACCATTTGAGCCTAGATCACCTAAACCTAAAATTCTCTCACCATCAGTAACAACAATTACTCTAACGTCATCATTAGGCCAGTTATTAAGGATTTTTCTTATCTCACCTTTGTCACCAGGATTAATGTAAAAACCTCTTGTTTTTCTGAAATTTTGTGCAAATTCCCTGCAGGCTTGACCAACAGTCGGTGTATAAATGATGGGCATCATTTCTTCTATATGTTGCATTACAACTTGATAAAAGAGCCTTTCGTTTCTTTCTAATAGTGAAGTAAGAAAAATATATTTTTCGATATCACTTTCCTTGCGATAAAAATTTTGCAAAATTCTTTTTTGTTGCATTTCGGCATTAGCAATTTTTGCCGGTAGTAAACCGCGAAGACCCAATTCCTCTCTTTCTTCTTTTGTAAAAGCTGTTGATTTGTTGTGTCTAATACTATTTAATAATCTAGTACCAGTAAGTTGTTCTTTTGATTTTGTCATGCTCATTAAATATTATTTTAGCATCGAATAGCTTTTGATCAAATCATTGTATTCTTCCAAAAGACCGTTTAGGATAAGCTCCCAAGAACGTGTCTCTGCAAACTCTCGCGCTTTTTTAGACATTTTTTGCCTAAGTTCAATATCAAAAAGTTTCTCAATAGATTTAGTAAAACTCTCTTGGTCGTCAGCCAAATAACCAGTGAAAGTATCTTGAATCAAATCTCTTACACCTGGTGAGTCAAAACCAACGACAGGTAGTCCAGAAGCCATGGCTTCTTGTACTACTTGTCCAAAAGTTTCTGTTTTGGAAGGGAAAGCAAAAATATCCGCACTTGCAAAAAGTTCAGCTAACTCTTCGCCTTTTTTTAAGCCTGCAAAAGCAAATCCATCAGTACCTCTTAAACTTGATTCTAAATTTTGCCTTGCTGGACCCTCGCCAATTAAAAGTAATTGAATCTGAGGATAATTTTTCTTTAAATCTTTAAAGCTTGTAATCAGTTCAGGTAAAGATTTTTCATCAGCAAGCCTACCAACGTAAGTAATAGTTATAGCTGTAGGATTAAGTCCATATTTCTTGAGAACATCTTTGTTTGCTTTTTTAGGATTAAAAAGTTCATGATCAACACCTCGACTAAAGATACCAATATTCTTCAAGCCAATTTTTCTGAGTTGTTTTTGGGAGCTGCGACTAGGAACAAGAATTCTATTTGTCCTACTGTAAATCATTTTAGTTGCAGCATTCACAAACTCTTCCATGTAAGGGACTTGATACATTGGCGCGTATGCAGCAAGGTCAGTGTGATAGGTTGAAAGACAAGGTAGTTTTAGCTTTTCGACATAGTATATGCCAATCGCTCCTAGTGTAACTGGTGTCGCTAAGTGAATTAAATCTGGTTTAAAGTCAGCAAGAGCTTTCTCTACAACCGAATGTTTGGAAGGTATTAAAGCTTGTAGTGCGGCAAGTGGTGTTTGTGAAATATCATTCTCACTTAATTTCCCAAGAAATTTATCCTCTGGTTTTACAATATAAAGTTCTTTATAGAAACTAAAAGGCACTCCCTCTAAGCGGATTACTTCGGTATTTGAATAATATTTTTCACCCTCACCAATCGCAAAAAGTTTAACTTCGTGTCCATGCTTTTCAAGATGTAGAACAATTTTTTCTATAGTTCTTACTACACCATTTACCTGTGGTAAAAATGTTTCAGTAAAAAGAGCAATTTTGATTTTTTTGGACATTATGCGGAAATTTACAGTGAGCAAAGCTACCTAAAAACAACTCTAGCAAATATTAATCAATTAGACTAGTTACAACTTAAACGAGAATTTTGATAGCACTAGTTCTATGATAACTTTCCCAACTATAGACGTAGTGTTATAGAAGTTGCGAATGTCTTCTCTGCAAAGCTTTTCAATATTTATGCTTTGTTTTTTTATACTCTTTGCTTTAAAGCACAAGTAGACCATGGTGATCGACATCGCAAAAAATATTATGCTTACAATAATTTTTGTAATTATAAAAAGGATATTCATTAAACTTTTTCTACGTGAGCAATTGGAACTTCAGTTGGAGTTGAACGACCAAACACTATTACGTTTACTTTAACAGTCATTCTTTCTTCATTTATTTCAGCAACTTCACCTATGAAATCTTCAAAAGGTCCAGCTTGAATTTTAACTGTATCTCCGATATTGAAATCAACTTCTCTTTTTTCGCTTAAACGCGGATCATCAAGCAATGCATTTTTTCGTAGAATTCTTCTTACCTCTGGTTCGCTTAAAGTAGTTGGTCTGTTTTTATCACCAACGAAACCTAGTACCCCTGGAGCTTCACGTACAGTAGCCCAAGTCATCTCGTCTAGAACCATGTCTACAAGAACGTATCCAGGATACTCTTTTTCTTTTTTCTCAGTTCTTTTTCCACCCTTGACTTTAACAACGGTTCTTTCAGGAATTACAACTTGGAAAATTTTATCCGTTGTTTCCATAGTATCGGCACGTTTTTCAATGTGTCCTTTTACTTTTGATTCGTGACCGCTAGCAGTTTGTACAACATACCAACCTCTTTCACCTTTTTTTGCTTTCAAAGTACTCATAAAACTTTATATTCCCCTTATTTAACCTTTAATAAATCCGATAATTTTGTCTAAGCCCAAGTCAATAAAATAAACAATCACTGAGATTATTGCAACAATAATAACTACAGTTAAAAATTCACTTTTTACTTGTTCTTTATCTGGCCATTGGATTTTTTTAAATTCTGTTTGGACACCTTTAAAGTAATCGCCAATCGGCTCTTTACTTGCAATACCTATTTCTGGAGAATCATCCTCAGTTAGCCACTGCATGAATCCTGATTTTTTTTTGTCGGTATTGTCCATTGTTTGTTCCATAGAAAAATTAAGGCTAAATCGCCTCAATCCTTGTGATTCTAGCAGAAAAATCGGCTATTTTAGTCAATTTGGCTTTAAAACTCATATAGAAAAACTTAATTCTTTCACTAGTTTAAGGCTTTTGGGAAAACCTTCGGGGTCTGACCCCAAATGTCTTAACCTTTTCTACTGCAAATTGTATATAAAAAGTATATAATATAAATACGCAATACTTAATTGTGGGGACAAGATTTGGATTCAAGCAACGTACAAGCAGAACTTGGCAAGCATTTTCTTCAATATGCTGGAAAAGGTTTCGGTGCACTTAAAAATACAAGTCTTGGAAAAACAATTTTAGGTTACTCTGCGTATCCACTTTTTGCAAAAAAATTATCAGCCAAAGAAATAGAAGATTCTGGTGAGTATAGCGAAATTTCTCAAACAGAGTCAGAAAAAACACAGGAATTAACTTCTTTAGAAAAAATTAGAAAGACAATTATAGATAAATTTTCCATTGGAGATTTGATGAGCTTCGCAGGTCTCGGAATGTA
>CAIYXB010000075.1 GCA_903930015.1 uncultured bacterium
ATATGAAAGAAAAAACGGTGTCCCAGATAAAATTGCAGAAAATAAAGGAAACGCTTTAATAACAAATATCCTTATTGGAATTGCTGAAGGTAAACCTTCTAGAGAGATTGTTGCAGACTTAAGGAGACTTGCAGGCTAATGGCACTTGGTAATAATATATCAGCTTCAAGTATTAAGCCTACTGTTGGTGCTTCAGCTAATATTGCTGGCGCTCCAATTAATAATGCTGGTTCAAGAAATATTAATCCAGGTGTAAGGGGTGAAATAAGTTCATTAACTGATTTTTTATCAGCAAATGTAAATCCAGATAAACCTATTACAAAAGAAGCTTTAAGTGAAGCAATTAAGAGTTTAAATGGCAATAGTGTTCAAGCATCTGTTGGTGAAGCTTTAGCGAACTTTGCTCCTACCGAAACTACGCAAAAAGATAGTACAGCTGATGCAAAAGCTAAGCAAGCTACAGCTGAGACTCACGCTAAATTTGCATTCAATTTACCAGGTCAAGGAAGACAAGATCAAGCTAAGGAGAAAAACCAAGATTTTCTTAAAAACTTGTCAGGCAATGACTGGACGAACTCAGGCGCATCTTTAACATAAAGCATTATCTGGTTGATATATAATTAAGTTTCATTTGAAACTAGAAGATTTTAATTTTGAATTACCAGAAGAACTAATTGCTAAGTACCCTTGTGCAAATAGAGATGAATCACGTATGCTTGTCTATGACCGTGCTTCTGGTAAGATTGCTCATAAACATTTTAAAGACATAATTAGTTATTTTAATCCTGGAGATGTTTTGGTTCGCAATCAAACTAAAGTTTTGCCGGCAAGATTTTATGTTAAGAACCAATATGAAACTCAAATAGAAATATTGATTTTGAAGAATATTAAAGACCAAGTTTGGTCAGCACTAGCCAAGCCTGCAAAGAGACTAAAGCATGAAAGAACTAGGTATTTTATTGAAGATAGAGAAATTGAAATATATAGAGAAACGGATGAGATTTTTCTTGATTTTTTAAATCAAGAAAATTATGAATATATAATTCATAACCTCTCTGAAATGCCTATTCCGCCTTATTTTAAGCGTTCAGCAGAAGAGGTAGATAAGCATCGTTATCAGACTGTTTATGCTAAAGAGAATGATTATGGTTATAGTGTGGCTGCACCTACCGCTGGCTTACATTTTACAGATGAAATCTTTGGAGTATTGAAAGAAAAAGGTGTTGAGGTCTTAGATCTAACTCTTCATGTTGGCTTAGGGACTTTTTTGCCGGTGAAAACAGAAGATATTAAAGAACATAAAATGCATAGAGAATTTTATGAAGTATCAAATCTAGTCTGGCAGAAGATCTTAGAGGCAAAAAGAGATTCCAGGAGGGTTTTTGCTATTGGATCAACATCAGTAAGAACACTTGAGTCTGTTGCTTTAACGGGTGATTTGCAAGGAGAAACAGATATTTATATTTATCCTGGCTTTGAATTTAAAATAGTTGATGCCATGTTGACTAATTTTCATTTACCAAAATCTTCTTTGATTATGATGATTAGTGCTTTTCTGGGTCTTGATAAAGTGAAAGAAATATATCATGAAGCAATAGAAAGTAGATATCGTTTTTTTAGTTATGGAGATTGTTGTCTTTTCTTGTGATTATTTGTCTCATTACGGCTACTGCCGAGCCTCGCAATTGTAAGGGTCACTTAATTCATTGACAGTTTAAGTAGTAATCATTAACTCTATTGCAATATTCAAATGAAATCACTCTTTTTTCTGCGCATGA